>JAZSII010000192.1:0-2557 GCA_045533725.1 Acetatifactor sp.
GGTCATATCAAAGAGTTTTAAAACTGCCGAACCTTGCGTGCCGGTATAAACGCTCTCATATCCCGCGATATTATCGGCGGCAATTCTGCCTTGTTTATTGGCAGGCCCTGCAAGAGGAATAAAGGCAGGTTTCTTTGTGATGAAATCCTCGACCTCAACTGCATCACCAACGGCATAAATATTAGGTATATTGGTCTGCATTTTGTTGTTTACAATAATGCTTCCACGCGGGTTAAGCTCTATTCCTGCATCTTTTGCAATGGCGGTTTCGGGACGGACACCGACAGACATAATGATCATATCGGCGGTAATTTCGCCGTTTTGCAAGACGACAGTATTTCCGTTTATAGACTTTACACCGTTATTCAGGTGCAGATAAATTTCTTTGGATTTAATATAGCGGTGAACGTCTGCCGCCATATCAAAATCGAGGGGCGCTATCAGATGGTCGGCAAGTTCTACGATTGCAACCTTTAGCCCTGCCTGTGCTAAATTTTCCGCCATCTCGACACCAATATATCCGCCTCCGATGACCACAGCCGAGCGTGGTTTTGCCGTATCAATATAATTTTTGATTTTTAAGGTATCGGGAATGTTACGAAGTGTGAAAACATTGCTACCGTCAGCACCCTGAATGTTTGGTCTTATCGGTTCAGCACCCATAGACAAAATGAGGTTATCGTAAGTTTCTTCATAGGTTTCGCCCTTGCGAAGATTTTTGACCGTAACAGTTTTGGTATCGGGGCTTATTTTTACTGCCTCGTTCAATACTCTTACATCAATATTAAATCTTGCTTTGAAACTTTCGGGTGTTTGGAGAGTCAAGTCCTCGCGATCAGTGATGACACCGCCGATATAATACGGCAGACCGCAGTTGGCAAAGGACACATATTCGCCGCGCTCTAAAATAATAATTTCGGCTTTTTCATCCAGTCTGCGAAGCCGAGCCGCCGCAGTTGCGCCACCTGCAACACCACCTATAATAATGGTTTTCATTTGTGTGCCCTCCCAAAATTTAGTTTATATATTCATTATACCATTGCGTGTGCTTTTTCACAATCCCTTATTCTTTGGATACAGGGCTTGTTTGAATATCCGCCTTTTAAACCATGAGGAAACGCACAACCAGATCTTCCGCGATGCATTTAACAAGGTGCAAAACTCCGGCTCTAACCGAGATTTCGGCACAACAAAGGCTGCTAAAATGTATTTTTCAATGTCGGATCCCGGTCCAAACGCATTTTCAACTGGCGAAACAGATCCTGTTTCATTCAATAAATAAAGTAACAGCCGCTGAAGATTTTTACGCTTCGGCGGTTGTTTGTTATAAATTAAAACAGTATTATTTCATATTCGATTTAAAAACGCATGAAATTTAAATTCAGTTGCAGTATATCCTTAATTATTGTATAATAGATGCATAGGAGGTCTTCTCAATGAAAATACAGTTTATTGGGGCAACCCACGAAGTTACAGGAAGTTGTACTATCTTAGAAATTAATAATAGATACTATTTGGTTGATTTCGGAATGGAACAAGGCAAGGATGTTTTTCAAAATATCAGCTTGCCGGTTTCCGCAAATCAAATTGATGCAGTCTTTTTAACACATGCGCATATTGACCATTCCGGTATGTTGCCAAAGTTATATAAAGACGGTTTTAACGGAAAAATCTACGCAACCGATGTAACCTGCGATTTATGTGACATTATGTTGCGTGATTCCGCACACATTCAGGAAACCGAAGCAAAATGGCGTTCCAGAAAAGCAGAACGAGCAGGCCTTGAAACCTATGAGCCTGTATATGATATGCAGGATGCAATTGGTGCCATTTCATTATTTCGCAGATGCAATTATGGCGAGATAATATATCCAGCTGAGGGAATTGAGTTGCGTTTTACCGATATTGGTCATCTTCTCGGCTCAGCTTGTATCGAGCTTTGGCTCACCGAAGGCAATATCCATAAAAAGATTGTTTTCAGCGGTGATGTCGGTAATACCAATCAACGAATTATCAGAGACCCACAGCAAGTGGCAGAAACAGATTATCTTGTAATTGAATCTACATATGGTAATCGTCTGCATTCTGCCGACCGAAGCAACGTAATCCACGAACTTGCAGAGTACATCCAAAAAGCATTAGATCGTGGCGGCAATGTTGTTATTCCTTCTTTTGCTGTAGGTCGCACACAGGAAATGCTATATGCTATCCGTGAAATCAAACAAAAAGGGCTTATAAAGGGACACGAACATTTTCCTGTTTATGTTGACAGTCCCCTTGCCGCAGAAGCGACTGAAATCTTTATGCAATGTAATCCTATTTGTTTTGATGAAGAAACTCTTGCACTTATTAAGCAAGGTATTAATCCTATATGGTTTGATGATATCCGTATGTCTATGACATCAGAGGAGTCAAAACAAATCAACTTTAACAACGAGCCAAAGGTCATTATTTCCGCAAGCGGAATGTGTGAAGCCGGTCGTATCCGTCATCATTTAAAGCACAACTTATGGAAAGAAAACAACATTATTCTTTTTGTTGGTTATCAGGCAGAAGG
>JAZSII010000093.1:0-20974 GCA_045533725.1 Acetatifactor sp.
AAAAGAAAATTCGGCTGATACACACAATCTGTCTCCTACCGTTACCGTTCCTTCCGCAAAATAAAAGGGATGCTTTGCCCGCTTAATGTGACACTTTGTTTCTACAGTGTCTCCCGGCTTTACCTGGGAACGAAACTTCACATTATTCAGCCCCGTATACACCGGCAGTTTTCCTTCCGTCATCACATCCTGCATTAATATACAAGCAGTCTGCGCCAGCATTTCGCAAAGAATTACTCCCGGAACAATTGGATTACCCGGGAAATGACCTCTCAGGAAAAATTCATCACCGCGCACCTTATAGTGTCCGATGGCAAATTCTTCCTTCTGCTCCACATCCTCAATTAACAACATATCCTCTCTGTGAGGCAATATTTTCATAAGCTCCTCTTTGTTCATACCTACCTCTTTATACGAAACAGCTCTGTTCCGTATTCCACAACCTGACCATTGGCTACACAAACTTCCGAAATCACTCCATCTTCTTCTGCCGTAATTTCATTCATCAGCTTCATAGCCTCCACAATGCAAAGAATCTGACCCTTTTTCACGCTGTCACCCACAGCTACATAGGGAGAAACGTTTTCTGTCGCTGCCGCATAGAATACACCTACCACAGGAGACTTAACACTCCAGTAGTCCTTATCAACCTTTTCAGGCGCCGTTGCCTTCGGCATAGGGGTTTCCAAAGTACCGGTATATACAGTCTCCTTAACCGGCATGCTAAGCGTTCTTTCCAAACGCACCACCTTATTGTCCTCCGTGATTTCCAGACCGGTAAGCTCCAGTTCCTTCATCAGTTCCGCATATTTACGAATTTCTGCTTCCTTCATACACTACACCTTTCTGAATGCCAGACATGCATTATGACCGCCGAATCCCAAGGAATTGGACAGTGCCAATGTAATATCTGCCTTTACTGCCTTGTTAGGAACACAATTCAAATCACAAACCTCGTCCTGCTCCAACAAATTAATGGTGGGAGGAATCAAACCTTCCTGCAAAGCAAACAAACATGCCAGTGCTTCCACTGCACCTGCCGCACCCAACATATGTCCGGTCATGGACTTGGTGGAGCTCACATAAGCTCTTCTTGCAGCCTCTTCTCCCATAGCCTTCTTAATCGCCACAGTTTCCACCATATCATTCATAGGAGTACCGGTTCCGTGTGCATTGACATACACCACATCCTGTTCTGTGTAGCCCGCCTCCTTCATAGCTTCAACCATAGCACGGCTTCCGCCTTTTGCTTCCGGATGAGGCGCTGTAATATGGTAAGCATCACAGGTAGAACCATAGCCGCATACTTCACCGTAAATCTTTGCGCCACGGGCTTTCGCATGCTCATATTCCTCTAAAATCAGTGCCACTGCACCTTCACCGATGACGAAGCCTCCACGACGCTTATCGAAGGGAAGTGATGCTTCGTCAGGATTTTCAGAAGTAGACAGAGCCTGCATATTTACAAATCCCGCAACAGAAGAAGGCAGAATAGAAGCTTCTGCGCCACCGGTGATTACTGCATCCGCATAGCCGTGACGAATCAGTCTCATAGCCTCTCCGATGGCATTGGAGCCTGATGCACATGCTGTAACAGCCGGCATGGCAGAACCTTGGCAGTTATATCTGATGGCAATCATTCCTGCTGCCATATTTGCAATCATCATGGGTACAAACAGGGAGGATACTCTACGGGGACCTTTTTCCATAAGCTTGGTATGCTCCACTTCGAAGGTACCGATACCGCCGATACCCGTTCCGAACATTACTGCAAAACGTTCCGGATCCACGGTTCCGTTTACGCCGCTTTCCTCTACTGCCTGCTGTGCCGCAGCTACTGCAAACTGCGCATAACGGTCCGTACGCAGGCACTCATTTACCTCCAAATACTCGCGAGGGTCAAAATCCTTTACCTCCGCTCCTAACTTTGCTTTAAATTTCTCTGTATCAAAAAGAGTGATGGGGCCGATTCCGTTCTTTCCGTTCTTCAAACCGTTCCATGTGTCTGCCACATTATTTCCCAAAGGCGTAACGGCGCCCAATCCGGTTACTACTACTCTTCTATTTTCACACATATTCTCTCTCCTTACATGGCGATTCCGCCGTCTACACGAAGAACTTCGCCCGTTACATATTTTGCACCTGCCAAATAAGCTACCGCCTCGGCCACCTCTTCGGTTTCTCCCATTCGTCCCAAAGGAATCATTTTAAGCAATGGATTCTCTGTTTGGTCGCCTGTCATATCAGTGGCAATGAATCCCGGTGCCACTGCATTACAACAAATTCCCTTAGGAGCCAATTCCTTTGCTACGGATTTGGTCAGGCCGATAAGTCCCGCTTTGGATGCCGCATAATTACACTGTCCCGCATTTCCCATGATGCCGGATACAGATGTAATATTAATGATGCAGCCCTCTTTGTTACGAAGAAATATACCGGTACAATGGCGAATCATGTTAAAGGCACCCTTTAAATTAATATCCATCACCTCATCAAAGGCTTCTTCCTTCATCATGGCAAGCAGTCCGTCACGGGTAATTCCCGCATTGTTGACCAAAATATGTACTGTTCCAAAATCTTTCTTGATCGTATCTACAGTTTCCTTCACACAGGCAAAATCTGCCACATTGCATTGGTAGGCTTTTACTTCTGCGCCATACTGTTCCTTACAATGTGCGCAAACCTTTTCTGCCGCTGAGGTATTTCCCGCATAAATAACTGCTACATTCACTCCAAGGGAAGCCAGTTTATCGACAATAGCCTCCCCGATACCACGGCTTCCGCCGGTTACAATCGCTGTTTTGCCACTTAACATGCCTCTACCTCCGCCAACATTTCTGACACCGTTGTCGCTTTCACTTCCGGGTCAATTTTCTTAATCATATTTACCAGAGTTTTTCCCGGACCGATTTCAACAAAGATATCCACACCGTCAGCAATCATATTACGGACGCTTTCTTCCCAACGTACCGGATTGCAAATCTGCTTTGACAATAATGCAACTACATCCGCTGTATAGGGCTGTGCCGTCAGATTAGAATACAAGGTAATCTTCTGTTCCTGTATATCCGCACACTCCAGTTCCTTTCCAAAAGCTTTTGCCGCCTCCTTCATAAAGGGCGAATGGAAAGCTCCTTTTACCTTAAGCGGGATTACTCTGCCGCCTTCCGCTCTGATGCTTTCACTAAACTGCGGCATCACCTCTGCCAGTCCGGACACACTTACCTGACCGGGACAGTTATAATTCACAGGATAGATTCCCTCAAATTTTTCGCAAACTGCCTCCACCTGTGCAGGTGTCAGTTTCACCACCGCAGCCATGGCAGTGTCAAACTTCTCCGCATCCTGCTGCATGAATTTTCCTCGTTTGCACACCAGTTCAAAACCGGTTTCTTTTTCAAAAACACCTGCTGCCGTAGCGGCTACTACTTCTCCCAAAGAAAAGCCTGCTACCACATCCGGACAGATTCCTTTTTCCTTCAAAACCTCTGTCGCTGCCAATTCCATGGCAAACAGACAGGGCTGTGTATTTGCGGTTTCTTTTAATTCCTCTTCCGTCCCTTCCATACACTGATGCAGCGTTCCGGGACGCAAAGAGTCACACATATGAAATACGTCGGCCGCAACAGGGTACTTTTCTACCAGCTCTTTTCCCATGCCGGGGTACTGGTCACCCTGTCCGGAAAATACAAATGCTATTTTACCCATTGCGCTGCCCTCCGTAAAATAGGTTCTGCTTCTTCCATGACTTCTTTTACAATTTCCGCTGCAGGCTGTTCTTTATTGACCATAGCGGCTATCTGACCGGACAAAAAGCATCCCTTTTCCAAGTCACCTTCCTGCACCGCCAATCGAAGGGCGCCTGTTGCAAAGGCCTCCAACTCTTCATCCGGCATTCCGCCATATTCTGCCTTGGAATACTCTCTTGCAAACTGTGTACGCAGGCTTCGCACCGGATGTCCCAGACGCTTTCCGGTTACCATGGTACACAAGTCGTTCGCCTTTAAAATCTTCTCTTTATAAGTGGGGTGAATGGTACATTCCTGCGCACTTAGGAAGCGGGTTCCCATCTGCACGCCACAGGCACCCAGCATAAATGCTGCAGCCACACCTCTTCCGTCCGCAATACCGCCTGCCGCAAGCACCGGCAGTTCTGTGGCATCACAAATCTGGGGTACCAAAACCATAGTAGTAAGCTCTCCCACATGACCACCGCTTTCGCCACCCTCTGCAATCAGTGCTGAAGCGCCCAATCGGGTCATAAGCTTTGCCATAGCCACAGAAGCCACTACCGGAATCACCTTAATACCGGCGCCTAACCATTCTTTGATATATTTGGAAGGATTGCCGGCGCCTGTGGTTACCACTTCCACCTTTTCTTCCACCACCACCTTTGCCACTTCATCCGCAAAAGGACTTAGAAGCATAATATTTACGCCGATAGGCTTCTTGGTAATGGTTCTGGCAATCTGAATCTGGGTTCTCACGTACTCACCCGGTGCATTTCCGGCAGCAATGATACCCAGTCCGCCGCCTTCAGATACAGCAGCGGCCAGCTTGCCATCCGCAATCCATGCCATGCCGCCCTGAAACACCGGATACTCAATATTTAATAATTCTGTAATCGGAGACTGTATCATACGCTTAGCCCTGCTTGCTCTGGATGAACTTATCCAAATCGTCGATGGTTTCTACCTTCTGGTCTAATTCGATTTCAATACCAATTTCATCTTCCAGACTCATAAGAAGCTCTACAGTATCAAGAGAATCGATACCCAATTCCGAAAAGGTGCTTGTGGGCTTGATAGCCTCCACATCACAACCGGTTCTTTCAGCAACAATCTTAGCAATAGTTTCAAAATACATAATTTTTCCTCCATAGGTTTTTCTTGCTATTTTAATGCCCGACTGTTCCTTACCGATTCCCAAAATGTTCCAAATGCGTTCCAAAAAAATAAAAAATTCTTAAATTGGCATTAAAAAAAGATGCTCCATGGCGCTTACTGCCATAGAACATCCTTGGTTCCTTACCTTATAAACCTATATATATACTCATATCCTGATAAATCCTGTAACCATCTATAGTTTTTACCAAAGTATAACCATATTCTTCAAAACTTCCCTGCAAGGTCTTAGTATCACTAATAATCACATAATGACAACCGTACTGTTTTATGAGGGGCACTGCTTTTTTCACATCAATGGTATCCTGACGCAACAGTTGATGCAGCTCATTGTAGGTCTCCATAAAAACTTCTCTTCCATAAGGCATGCAGACCACCGCCGAATACTGTCTCACATAATACAGCATCTCCTCCGGGAACACCGCCATGACTTCTCTGCCTTCCACCTCTATGGCATCGCATATATTTACTACTGATTGTGGCACATGATAAGGATTTTCCGCCCTACTGTAAAGGGGATTCTTGTACATCAATTTGCCGGAAACCACGATTAAGAAAACCGCGACAATCACAAATGCAGTTCTTTTCTTTTCTTCCAATTGATTGTATACCGATATGATTGCATATGCAATTACCGGTGAAACCGGTATTAACCACAAAAAACGGAAATAAATGGCTTCGTCCGTCGCTTCTGCAAATATCCCGTAAAACAACGGATTGAAGAAAAGCAGAAGCACCACCGCCGGCGCATATACAAACATGACTCGTCTGTCTTTTTTCTCTTCTTTCACAAACAGATACAGCCAGGCAACCACAAACCAGCACAGCATCAAGCCGGATCCGCTGTATTTTTGAAATGTTTCTATCATATCACACCTCTTGCAGCTCACAAGCAATACTTGTGACACTGTTAATATCAGAGACTTACCTGAGAACAAAATAGGCAACTGCAAACATCATGGGACCCACACAACAAAGAGCCAGCGGTGCAAGTACCTTCCATCTGCGATACACTACCGCCATACAGAGACCTACCACACCTAACATCATACAGGTCAGCACACAGCCTAATGTACTGCACAGACAGCCTGCAATCATGGTTCCCGCCAACAATACCCAGAAACCCAAATCTGTCTTTTGCTCCTTTTGCAATCTTGCCATGAGCACAAAAAGTAACCAAATCAGAACCGGCAAAATTACATTAGCAATTACAGCCTTCCCCTGCGTAGCTCTTACCAACAGAAAGTTTTCCGCAGAGTAGTTGGAGTATCCGCCAAACAGCACCAAAAGGGCCATCAAAACCATAAAGAACGGTATGTTCTCACGTTTTTCCGCAAATAAATGCTCTGCCAGTAAATAGAAAATTCCATATGCCATACCCACAATTACTACTGGCACCACTAATTGGGCCATACTCACCGCTGGCATCTGCGCCATTCTGGCCAAGTAAGCTATCCATACCGGAAAAGGCGCCAAACCATGTCGGGCATCCAATCCGGTACTTAATCCCGAATAGGGTAAAATCTGATACATGTTGTTTGCTTTCTGAGTACTGGTGGAAATGGACACATAAAAAGCATCGTCCCCTTCCTCATAGGCAAGAAACAGTCCTAATATAATCTGAAGCAAAAACAAAGTGCCAAACGTCAACCAAAGAAACACTATTTTCTTTTTCGTCACACCTTTGCACAGCTTCTCCCTGGTGCTGCTTTCTTTGGCAAGTAACAACATTATCCCCGCCAGCAATAATGCAAATATCTGAAACCCGTTGTAGAAAAACACAACATCAGAAAATCTCTTGCGAAGCAGTATCAGCGGAACACTTATGAGTTGGAAGCCTGCCCATAGGCAAAGCTGTCCGCTTATCCAGCAGGATAATACTCTGCCGTTCCCGTTATTTACTTTTCTAAAAAGCGTTCCCACAACCATCGGTACTATTATTAACAAAAGCACCGACATACTTATCTGAATCATCATTTTTATCGCTCCATACGTCTGCACAAATACACAGTGTCATGATATGCACCATCTTCAATTAACACTTCTGCAACTTCCCAACGATACAGTTCCAACACCTCCTGCCAATCCTGCTCCTGAATAATTCCCTTTTTCACAATAACAAACTCGTTCAGGGCATTTATTTCTTCCACATCTTTACGCGTCAAAAGCTCCGCAGGAGTTACCAAAAGAGTCTTTTCGTAATTGATAAACTCTACCAAGTTTTCATAATAACCACTACCCTCATACAGGCAAATGCAGGAAAGCTCCCGATATTGCTCTGAAGCTTCCACTTGTTCCTTGTATCCTTTATATAAATACATTCCGTCATAGAAGAACAATAGTCCGGCAAACGCAACACTTACCATCACGTACATGAGCCGTTCATAAGCTTTGCACTTACCAAACACCCACGCCAAAACAAGCGAAACAAGCATAGCCACAAACGGAAAAACCGCCATTATATATCGATTAGTAAACATGGGGGACATTTTTGCTGCTAACAGAAAGTAGCCTATCGGTGGCAGAACAAACATCCACAAGAGTCCACTACCGTTTTTCTTCTCCTTTATCAATATCCCGATACCGGTCCCAAAAGTCACTACTAAAAGAATCAGTCCTACCCACAGATTACCAAAACTATTCTGTAATAAAATCTTTCCAAAGCTTCCGATTCTTCCTATAAAATCCATCCAACCATTTCCCAGATTCTCAAATGCCTGAACGCCTCTCTCTCCGGACAAAACATCTGCAATTGCGAACGGGAACATACAAATACCAAACACCGCTGCGATTACCATAGAACGGATATAGTACAACGCTTCTTGCTTTCTTTTTTTCCACCACAGTAAAATTACTGTTACCGCTGCAAGCAATATACAATAAAACAGGAAAAAATACTGGGTCAGAAACCCGATAACAGTAATGGCAATTAACCCCTTATTCTTCTTATCAAAGTTTCCTTCCAACCATTTTTTCACATGAAAATATAATGTCAATACACAACAAAAAGTCAATACCCCATACATACGGATTAATAGGGTTGTAGCTACCGCACCTGCAGAAAAACCATAAAAAACCGCAGACAAAATGCCCCATTTCTTTCCCATACCTTCCGGAAATATTCCATACTTCTCCAATAGCATACCGCCTGCCATAATACAGACACACACTCCCACTAAAGTGCACAAGTTAATTAAACACCCCATCCACGCAAATACCTTGCCCGGAAAAACAGAAGAAACAAGATGCAACAGCATATAAAATACCGGTGGATGACAATCATCCTTTACATTAAAATACACTGACACCAGATTAAATTGATCTCTTTGGCCCGTCGTAATGTAAGCCTGAAACGCCTCTCTTCCAATCCATACAGGCTCCTCATACACATCAGCCTGATAGGTAAGCAGCTTACTTCCGCCCCGATTCTGTATCACATCTTTTACGACACCAATGAAATTTCCCGCAGTCTCCCCAATCGTCTCACCATACACCTCTTCCTGCATGAACTTGGCCAGACGCCCCTGCGGTTGGGTAGGCACAATCCATGGGTTATATTCCGCATTGGCCATCTCAAAACTCAGCATTTCATCCAAGTGATATCCTTCTTTTTGGGTCACAAAGAAAATCTGCACTGCAAGCACCATAATCAGTACTAAAAGTTGTATTCTATTTTGCTTTATTTTCTGCAAAATTTTACTTTTCAAAGGGAATCTCCTTCACACTGTCAAAATGATACACTTTATACGCTTCGTCTTCATAGACTAACGTACCTGCAGACACCACCTTAGTCTCTGCATATTTCTCTGCTTCCTCCACCGTCAAAAGCAGAAATGTCTTGCCTGTATGATAGCCTTCCTCATAATATTTCATGGGACTTGACCATCTAAAATAAGACATATCTTCAAAATTCTGAATATTGGCTACTTCAACAACTCCATTTGACATCTCTGTCATAATATTGCCGTTCCAGTAGCTGGCGTATCCAAAAACATATCCTTCCTCTGCCAGGTATGCAGCCACCTTTTTCTCTTCCACGTTTTTGTCCTTGTCTATAAAGGAAAAGGTACATTTCAAAGTAGCCAGTCCAAATGCAGCACACATAAACAAAAGTACCAGAACCTTGTCCAAAGGAAGCTTTTCCAGTTCAAAATAAATACACAACAAGGGCAGTACAAAAATAAACACCGTAATATAATATCTGGATACAATGGTACTGGTGGTAAACAGGAACACAAAGGTATTCAGCACAAATGCAATCACAAAAAACCACTGAATGAAACGCTTGTGAGGCAGACACTCTGTTTCCTCAGTCTTCACCTCTGTCAATAATTTCCCGGTTCTTCTTGTCAGCAAAAAGATACCGATTAAAAGTGCAAAGGCAATCATGGATATGATGCCTCTTACAGACAGAAAGCCCTTCTCCTCAATATAACCAAACAGCGTCAACAGATTAGCAATAGTATCCTGAGTTCTCTCCACCAGCGCTCCCTGGAACACTTTGATGAAATTCGTGGCATCATAGGTCTGGAAAGGAAACTTCTTTGCAATCACTGCTACATTAATAACATAACCCACCAATGCAGAAAATGCGCCCAGCAGACTATACACCAAGTAATTCAGTCTTTCCTTTGCCAAGACCGTTTTCACGTTGTCCCAAGTCACATCCTTACGCAAACTGCCAAAGGCTTCACTTTTCATCAAATAACAAACTGCCGTCAACACCAGCGGTGCCTGCAAGGCCAGCATATAACGTACACCGGACATGCCGCAAACCACACTCAGTAGAATATAGGCAATTGCCAACACAGACTTTTTCCACGCAAAAATCTTTTCCTGCTCCCCCAGTCGAAGAAACATACCAAAGCAGAAGAAAATAATAATCACATGGGGCATGTACGTATTACCCATCTGCATATGGGTCACAAAAGTCTCTGAAAAGGGCAACAACAGAAGCACGGAGGATAATACAACTGCCGCCTTACTCATGCGCAAAGGCTTCATGAAATAATAATAGCTACCCAACATCAATAAGTACGTAAGAATATTGGTAATGGTTCTGATAACCGCCCAATCCTCAAAAATATGAAACAGGGGCACCATAAACAGCTGGGTATACAACACGCGAAACTCCGTGGAATAATACCAGTTCTCCGTGGCAATCAAACCACCCTCCTGCGCAATCTGGCGGGAGAAAATCATTTCCGCAGCCATATCCGAGTCAATCCAGTGATCCCCAAAGAATATATTCAGTCCTGTCAATGCCAAAAGTGCCAGTCCCACAACAGCTACTGCCAAATAAAAAGCAGGCACCTTTCTATGCTTCTTTTCCTTCATCATTTTCCTTTCCCGGAAAAACAATTCCTTTCCGGTCCTTTATTTCAAATAAAAGCTCTTTACCTGCTCACAAATATAATCCACCTGCTCCATAGTCAAACCATAGTACATAGGCAGACGTGTCAATCTTTCACTCTCACAGGTGGTATATTTATCTTCTCCATGGAAGCGGGCGTACTTCTGTCCCGCCGGTGCAGAATGTAAGGGAATATAGTGGAATACACTCATCACTTCCCTGCTCTTTAGAAAAGCAATAAGCTCCGTACGCTCTTCAATATCCTTTGCTTTCATATAAAACATATGGGCATTGTGTATGCATCCCTCCGGTACCACGGGAAGTTCAATATATCCTGCCTCTGCCAAGGGCTTTAAATTCTCATAATAACGGTTCCAGCATGCCAGTCTGGCGTCATTGATTTCTTCTGCCATCTCAAGCTGTGCATATAAATATGCCGCATTCATATCACTGGGCAAGTAAGAAGAACCGAAATTCACCCAAGTATATTTATCAATCTGACCTCTGTAGAATTTACTGCGGTTGGTACCCTTTTCACGAATAATCTCCGCATCCTCCACATACTTTTCATCACGGATTAATAAAGCACCGCCCTCACCCATACTGTAGTTTTTGGTCTCATGGAAACTGAAGCATCCAAAGTCTCCGATGGTACCCAGCGCTTTCCCCTTGTAGGTCGACATAATTCCCTGGGCTGCATCCTCAATAACGACAAGATTATATTTCTTTGCAATCTCCATAATCTTGTCCATTTCACAGGCTACACCTGCATAATGCACCGGAACAATCGCCTTTGTTTTGTCCGTAACAGCTACCTCTATAAGGTTTTCATCAATATTCATGGTGTCCGGTCTGATGTCCACAAACACCGGCACCGCTCCGCGAAGTACAAAGGCGTCCGCTGTGGACACAAAGGTATAGGAAGGCATAATCACCTCATCTCCCGGCTGTATCTCTGCCAGCAGTGCTGCCATTTCCGTCGCATGGGTACAAGAAGTGGTCAACAGACACTTAGTGCTCCCCGTCTTTTTCTCCAACCACTCATTGCATTTTTTTGTATAGACTCCGTCTCCGCAAATCTTCTGATTCTCCACACATTCACGGATATAATCCATTTCTTTGCCCGTAAAAGGTGGGACATTGAAATTAATCATTTTTTCCTCCTATCTGAAACCGTCACCTGTTCTCTTTTGCCATAAACATTACAAACTTTTCATTGGAAAAGGTAACTGTGTATCCATACTTCTCTATCATCTGCTTTATAAGCGCTAATTTCTTGTCTGCTTCCAAAGAATCTATGACACTTGCTGCACTTCCCAGTGTTTCCACGCCCTCACGTCCTTCTGTCAAATAAGTTCCCGGCACTTTTTCTACAAGGATTACCGGTGACGCCTGACCCGCCTCTATGTGACTCTGGATTTCTTTCAAATCCGCCTCCATGACACTGTAATTATAGGATGGCAAATCCGGCCAGGAGGATATAGCAAAGGGCATTTCCAAATAATATGACATAGCAGGTATATTACCATATAGAATTACTTCCTGACCCTTCAGGCCTTCTTTGCTCACATATTCGGAAATCTCCGCAAATACCTGCGCTCTGTCCGGGGAAGTACGCATGCCTTTCAGTATATCATTGTTTTCTATCTTCGTATGGAGATTCTCTCCTCCGTCACTTTCCGAAAATACATATGTCCAGCCAAACATGGTTCCCTGCAACAGAATCATGCAGAAAACACAAACCATCATGGCCTTTAACGGAAACAGCGGAATATGCAAATTCTTCCATACCGCATCTTCTCCAAGCATCTTTAGGAAACGCCACAGCATCCATAAAGTAAAGGGCAATACAAAGAATAAATTGTTAATAGAGGAATACAGGTGATTATTACTTCCCAACGGAGTAATTACGATTAATATCATCCCTAAACCGCATAACAGTTTTTCCTTTTGCGTAAATCTTTTACTGAATATCACTATGACACCGATAATCATGGTGGCCGTGAGCAAAAACACTGCCCATTGGAACACACTCAGCTTGGTACTGTATTTCATATTAAACATGTTTTGACACATAAGTACATAAAAACCGCAAAAAACACAAACCGTATATCCGATATTCTTAATCCACTTCAGCGATTTTGGAAGTGCCAGATACACAATGGTTCCCAAAATCACAAATCCCACAAGCCATCCCAGCCAAATCAGATTCTGAAAATAATTCCGAATCTGGTAAATAATCATGGAGGTAATGGTATAACCGGATGCTTCCGCCGGCATGGCCAAAAGTCTTGTTACACCTTGTATATACGCCCCTGCACCATAACGCAAACTAATATATCCAAATACTGCACCCATTCCCAAAACATAACCCAGCACACACCAAAGGGTCTGCTGTACGACCTTTATGACCTTTTCTTTGCGAATGATGCCCATAGCCCATACAGCTACGATAAGTGCCATATTTGCCAGATTGGAAAAGCGCACGAATACATTAATACCCAGGCAAACACCGGCAAGCACAAAAAACAACTGCTGTCGTTTTTCTCTTGTCAACCCATAATACAAAAGCACCGTTCCTGCACCAAGAAGCACATAGGTCAGGTAATTATATAAAAGTGCGGTCGGACACCAACAAAAGCAAACTGCCAAAAACTCACCGACAAACACAATTCCTTTGGGTAACTTTACTTCTTTTACAAAGAACCAATAGCCCGCCACAGCTAAAATACTTATCATAAGGCCGGTATACACATTCAGACCAATCATGGTATTTCCCCAAGGGAAATGAGTAAACAAATGTCCCATTGCATTTGCCAGATAGGTACTGAACATCCACATAGGGTCCATTTTGTCCATATAGGTGAAATTACCGTAATTATACCCGGTATCCGTCCATTCCGCTCCCACCAATATATGGCGCATTGGGTACAAGAACAGTACCAGGATAAAGATGACATTCATTACTTTATTCAGTTTTGCATTATCCTTCCGACTATCCTGCATACTCTCGTCCTATCTGTACAAAACTTGTTTCTTTACCGTTTTTTCCGGCATTTTTCTTAAAAACTTTATTTCTTACACAAGCGGGTCACTGTCTTAAACAAAAATCCGCGTATCATATCCACCACAATACCTACGGCAAATACCAAAAGCACCGCCACGATACTCCTGCCCACAAAGGCGAAAATATTACACTCCAATGTAGCTCCCAGCCATCCCGGCCACAAAGTACGCATATCCATCTGCTCATGCAATAAATACACGCCCAAAGTATATGGTGCTATCTTTACAATCAGTTTTCCCACAATACCATCCTCTTCAATCTTTATATAAGAGAATGCGTAGAATAAGGAAACTGCGGCAAATAAATTCAGAATATGGTTATAGTGATATGTGTTCTGAATAAAATGATCCAAGCTTCCGGTTTTCTGATATATGAAGCGTACCGCTAACATCACGCCGTAAATTCCTGCACATCCAAGCAAATAGCATACAGCGCCTCTTTTACCGTTTTCCCTTTTGGCAAAAAACGGTATCCCATAAAGACGGATATAGGCTGCTACCAAAAAGACCGTAATGAACCACAAAGCATCATATCCCTTTGCATCTACTTCCAGCTGAAAGGGTAATACGGACTTGCTTACTGCAAAGAATAACAGCAGTGCAATCACCGTATTACGAAGCTGTTCCCTCGTCAAGGCCTTTGCTCCGGCAGCCAACACGGGGGATAACAAATACATAATAATATACGCTGTAATAAACCAATACTGCTGCATCTGCACCGGCAAAACCGTCTGCAACAGATAGTACAGGGTAAATCTCTCCGTACTGATTACACCCAGTGCCACCAGTACCACCGGCACTAAAATCGCATAAAAGAGCACCTGGCAAATCAGCTCTGCCACTCTCTTTGCTTTAAAGCCTGTCTCTACCAAAAAATACCCGCTAATCAACATATAAACATTCACTGCTACAATGGCAAGGCTTTCCAGGCCCCAAGCTACATAGCCGTTACCTGATATATCTCCCGTAACCCCGGGAAGCAAATTGCCCTTTCCCAGATAATGCAACATGACTACCATCATCATGGACACTATACGCAATAAATCAATATTTACCATTCTTTTTCTCATGTGATAATAGTCACCTCCCTGCTTATTTTTTCCAACTACCGATTACTTCTCCCTGTACGTTATCGGTCACTTCACTAATAATAAACTTGGGTCTTCCCTTTACTTCTTCATAAATACGGGCAATGTAATGTCCGATTACACCCAGACTCAACATGATGAAGCCTCCGATAATCAGCACTAACAGGATAACCGTGGTAAAACCTTCCACTGCATTTCCCATGATATAGTTCACCAAGGTCTGAATACCCAAAATAATACTGAAGATAATGGAAATCACACCCATTATGGTTACCAGCTGCAAAGGAAGCGTACTGAAAGAGGTGGCATTGGATACTGCATATTTCATCAAACTGATGACCGACCATTTGCTTTCTCCAAACTGACGCTCCTGCACATCATATTCCACTGTAGTGGTCTTAAAGCCTGCCCAAAAAGACAACGCTCTGAAGAAAGTATTCTTCTCCGGCAAGTCAGCCAGTACATCCACTACCTTTCTGTCCAAAAGCTTAAAGTCAGAAGAAGCATTCATATCCACCTTAATCAGCTTACTCATAATTTTATAAAAGAAACCGGCGGAAATTTTGTGGAAGAAGCCTTCCTTTCCACGGCTGTTTTTGATCCCTTCCACCACTTCATAGCCATCCTGCCAAAGCTTCCACATATCCAAAATGGTCTGTGGCGGATGTTGCAAATCACAGTCCATAACAATGACAGCATCTCCGGTAGCCATTTTTAAACCTGCAAAAATGCTGGCTTCCTTGCCAAAGTTGCGGCTGAATCCCGCACCCTTTACATTGGGATTTTCCTTGGATGCTTTGCAGATTTCCTCGTAAGTTGCGTCCTTTGAACCATCATTAATAAATAACAGTTCATACTCTATCTGCTCTGCTTCCAAAAGCTCCGCCAACACCTTTGCCGTATTGGAAATATTCTGTTCTTCGTTATAAGAGGGTAATACAATTGACAATTTTGCCATAGAAATATTCCTTTCCCTTCGCCTCTGTGCCGTGCATCTAATCTATGCTGCACTTGGAGTTTTCCGGTCTCCCGGCTTTATTACACCTGTAGGGTTATTGGTCTTCCAACAAGCCCCGCAATTCCGAATCTATATTTTCCGTCTTAATATACATAATACCATCCATAATCTTTATGGAATCCGCTGCCGGGAAGCTGTTCATCTGTACGTAACGTCTATCATAATACATCTCCGCCATGGCTTCTGCCGGCAGGATATTCAGACTTGCTCCCAGGTAATGTTCTATAAACAGTTTATAGTTCCTGCCGGTATATAACAAATAATCCCCATTCATTCCTATCAGATTGGATGTCACATCCTGCGTAATATCCGTCACCGGGTAAGCTTCATCTCCTACCACGCCCACCATTGCAATGGGCATTCCCGGATAATATCCTTCCGTTTGCTCTATACGATCCAATAATCGAATACAATACGCATAAGTCTTTTCGTATTTCTTCTGCAGATTGCTGTAAGCAATATTGTCAGTAACTGCATAATTCCAAGTCAAAATGCCCGCTGCCACAATTACAACGAAATTGTTCCAGGCCGCTTTGGCATTCTGTTTATCAAACCATTTTCCCCATGCTCTGTCCACAAACGCCACCAACAAAATAGGATATAATACCCACTGATAACGCATGAGCGCATGGTAGGTCACATCAGGCGAAATAAACAAAATCATATTGGATGCAATGGGTAGTCCCACTGCCAAAAGCCCCAGTAAAATATACAGCCACAGACTCTTCCACCACTTCTTTTTCAGGATACAGGCTACCAATGCCCCTGCAAAGAGCACCGCCAACACCACCATGGCCACTGTTGAAAACACATTGTTCATCAGTACATTTCCTTCAAAGGTAAATGCAAAGAAGTCTGTATACATCTTCTTTATGGTTCCCACAATACCTGCGCCTTCCACAGTACCCATACCGCTGATTCCCTGATAAGAAGCCAGTTCCTTGCCCTGTATCTTCAAAAGCACCTGCAAAATCACATAATAGCCGCCGGCACCAATAATACCCATATATAAATACTTTAAACTGCGTAATATCTTTTCTTTTACAGCCCCCTGCTCCATGGCAATCATCAAAATACCAAAGATACTGAGCAATACCGCAAAAGCCAAATATGACTGATAAATCCCCATGCTAAAAGCAAGGCAAATACCACCGCCGATAAATCCTTTTTTATACTTCTTGGTCAAAAGCACCGACAAAATCGCCAAAAATACTGCCAGCATATATCCATCCATGGTAAATACATACGCAAAAGTTGACGCAAGTGTCGGAAAACTCACAAGCAAACCACTGACCGTTACAATCGCACCCACGGACTTCAAATCCAGAAATTCCACCAGAACCGCAGCCGCCAAACCAAGGTACACAACCGACAACAGTCCAATTAACCAAGGAAGAGTGTAGTAAGAGGAAATCCCGCATGCCACAGTCAAAAACCATCTGCCCGAGGTTATCATATTCTGGTCAAAATGCATACTGTCCAAACCATCATGATTCGGAATATCCCGTATCATCATGGGCATATGTATACACAGTCCCAATAGCACAGTTGTCAAAAATGCAATTTTCCACTCTTTCTTAATATTTTGTTTTAGGTAAGCCCAAATTTCTGAAGGACTCTTCATATCCATTGTTACCTTTCCTGTAAATTTATTTTGCTGCCTTCAACAATTCCTCTGCAATTCGTAATGCGCCCTTCCCGTCTGTAACGTTCTTCATTCCTTCCGCCACAGTCTTGCGCCTCTGTTTATTGTTAACCAGATTACAAACTGCATCAATCGTCTTTTCCAACATGCCTTCCGGTTTTTTTGAAAAATCTCCCGTATTACTGATTCCAACCTTCTGCGAAAACCCTTCCGCGATACGCCTTTGATTTTCCACATAATAACAGCATACTGTAGGAATTCCCATGCTTCCCAATTCATACATAGTACTTCCTGCCGCTGACACTACCACATCTGCCTCTGCAAATTGATTCCACATATCCGGCACATCCACCAGCACGCGAACACGCAAATTGCTGTTTTGTAAGGCCTGCAACGCTTGCAGGTGCGGATTAAACCTTCCGCAAATCAGGGTTAGATTTATCGTTTCCGGTATCTCCTCCAACAATCTGATTGCCAACTGACCTGAAATATTCAGCGCATCACTGCCGCCCATGGTAATCAGAATATTTGTTGCTTCCTCCCTGACTTCATAGGGAGTATTGACAAATTCTTTCTTTACCGGCGCATAGGCTGCTCCCAATAGGAGTGTCATATTCTTGGGACATCTTTCCCGGTATCCTAATTCTTCACCGTATATATTATAATTAATCAATCCATCCGCTTCATAAACGACCTCTGCGGTATCATCCAAATAAAATACCGGGCACATCCGGCGAAGCCCTTGCAAATAATCTGCGGTAATCTGATAGCTATCCACCAGCCACAGGTTTGGATTATATTTTTCCGCCACTTCCTGCAAGCGAGTGATTTCCGACTCCATCTCCCGATAATCCGTATATAATACTTCACACACAAATCCTTTTTCGCGAATAAACTGTGCAGTCTGTTCCTGTGCCGTAAAAAAAATGCAGGCACCACCCAACGCTTCTACTGCCGTTGCTATGGACATACAGCGCATAATATGCCCCATACCCAAGGTGGCATTACCATCTGCCCGAATGGCAATTATCTTTTTTTCCATCATGCCGTCCTCTATGCATCTGTACATCCGCACATTCCTTTCTTACTGTTCATTCCAACGTTTTTTGCATTCCGCAATATTCTCGCTCCACTCAAAGGGATGGTTCTTACGGAACTCTGCCAATTCCCTCATAGTATGATAGGTTCCTTTTTCCGCTGGCAGAAAACCTTCGCATTTACCCGTCTTAATCTTCTCCCAATTTTGTTTGAAAAGCTCCATAATTTCCTGCTGTAATACAGCATAACTGGATGCAAAGCTTTCCTTCTCCTCATCAAAAGTAAGCTCCTTTTGGCACAGGATTTTTCCCTTATCCAATCCGGCTGTCATTTCATGAATGGTCACGCCTTTCGGTGTATCCTCCAGGAAACTAAAGAAATTGGGGCTGGAGCCTCTGTTGTAGGGAAGCATGGAAACATGCAAATTCACAGCCCTTCCCTGCATATATTCCAACACTTCCCCAGGTACCATATGCTTGTAATTATAACTGACAATAAACTCAGGCTTCAATTGCTTAACCATTTCTAAAGTAATCTTATTTGATATCTTATATACTTCCCTGTCTTTTTCCTGTTCTTTTAACCAATCAAACAAGACCAGACTGTCTGTATTATTAGTCAAAAAAAGGATGCTTCCGCCCTTTACCAAATCAAACGTAAAAGGGGTTCCTCTTTCTATATCCTTCTGCGCCCTCATACCCAGTACATCTTCCAAATATTTCGGTTTAACACCATATCCCGGGCGAATGATACGGGTATTTTTTTCATTCAGACATTCCCCTGCTTTTACATCCTCTACTACGAAAACCGAACGTCTGAATACCATGCTGCTTTCTTCCTGCTTTGCCACACCGTAAAATACGTTTCCCAATGCTGCTTCTACCTGCCGCACAGCTTCTACCATTTCTTTAAATTCCGACGGTGTCATAGAAAAGGACACGTCCGGATTTTCAATTTCACGACTAAGACAAAAATGCTTTTCAATAATACACGCTCCCAACGAAACCGCTGTAGTCGCACTCATATGTCCCATGGAATGATCTGACAAGCCTACCGGCAAATCAAACTGCTTCTTCATATCAGCAATTGTACGAAGGTTCATCTGCTCTGCCAGTGCCGGATAAGCACTGCTACATTTCAGAATAGCAATCCGGTCATTTCCGCATGCCTTAATTGCTTCCACAGATTCTCTGATTTCTTCCAAGGTACTCATGCCGGTTGACATAATAATAGGTTTCCCTTTTGAAGCAATATACCTTAACAACGGCAAATCTATCATTTCAAAAGAAGCGATTTTATAGAATTCCAACCCCAAATCTTCCAAAAAATCTACCGAGGTCCTGTCAAAGGGTGTGGAAAGAAAATCAATGCCCACTCTGTCCGCTTCTTCCTTAAGCTCCTTCTGCCACTCCCATGGCGTATATGCCTTTCCATAGAGCGAATACAAATTTTCCCCTTCCCAAGTACCATTTCCTACCTGAAAGTACTTGTTGTGGCAGTCAATGGTCAAAGTATCCGGAGTATATGTTTGAATCTTAATACAATCCGCACCGCTTTCCTTTGCAGCCCGAATAATTTCCTTGGCACGTTCCATACTTCCTGCATGGTTTGCAGACATTTCCGCAATAATGTATGCCGGATATCCCTCTCCTATTGTACGTCCTTTGATTTGAAACTGACTCATACTACGTTTTACTCCGCTTTTCCCTTCAAAATTTCATACTTCATCTCAGCGATTTCCCAATCCGTCTGATTATCAATATCCTGCACTTCCATTTCAGATATCTCATACGGAAGTATATTTCCCAACATCAGCTTTTTGTTTTTCTTAAATGCCTCTGATTTTAATACATAAAACTGACCCACATCATGATAATGCTTTTCCAAATCCTGTGAACGGCTGTCCATATACTCCGGGTATTCAAAAACCAGTTTTTCATCCCTGACAACCAACGCTCGCTGTACCGGATAAGAAAAGGCCACTACCGGTAATAAAGTATCCGCATCGGCTGCTTCCAGCTTCTCAACCGCCTCTTTCAAACGCTTTGCAGTCAGAAAAGGAGCTGTAGGATAAATACAACATACCATATCAAAAGATTCGCCACGCTTCTCGTATTCCTCAAGCACTTCCAAAATCACATCCGCCGTAGTTGCAAAATCATTGGATGTTTTCTCACTTCGATAAAAGGGCACTTCCGCTCCGTACTGCTTGGCAATAGCCGCTATCTCTTCATCATCCGTGGAAACCATGACCGTATCAAATACACCGGATGCAAGGGCCGCCTCTATGGAATAAGCAATAATGGGCTTCCTGCAAAATTCTTTGATATTCTTTCTCGGTATTCTTTTGCTGCCGCCACGGGCGGTAATAATTGCAAGTGTTTTCATCTAATGCTCCTATTTACGTAATTTCTTCTTCCATGCTCTTACTGTATTCAGCAAGATATAGTAACAGAAAAATCCAATGTTACTCTTCATATGAATCCGTACTAATTTCTGTTCTTCTGCGCCGATTTTTTCTTTGTAATACGGATTGCTCTGAAACTCAGGGAAATACTTCTTCATTCCTTCCCGAAGCTCTGCTGTAAAGCTTAGTTTACGGTGTTTCACGCCTGACATATAGGAAAATAAAGTGGTCACATAAAACAATTCCGCAAAACGGAATTCTATTTCCGGTTTAAAATCCTGCATAAATCCACGGGTCGTACATTCCATCACAAGCAGTTCACCGGCTTTCATACGGTCGCAGCACTTTGCCTCTGAAATATAATGCACCGTTGAAACATTATGCTGGTAATAGTAATACATCGGTTCATTTATTTTCTCAAACCGCTTACAATACAACATCCAGACTGTTCCCGC
>JAZSII010000225.1:0-12215 GCA_045533725.1 Acetatifactor sp.
ATTCAGCAGGCTGACAACAGACTCTACTATGGTAAAGGCCACGGAAAGAATCAGGTTGTTGACCAGAATGTATAAGTTTTTTCAAGGGACATTGACAACGATGTCCCTTTTTTATGCCCTTTCCTTATAAAAGTATGCAGAGAAACAATAAACTTCCTTGCTTTTTTTATAAAAGTATGTACAATAAGAAATGGTGCGCAATTTTAGCATTTAAAGAAACGGAGTTATTGAAATGATTAGTGCAAACAATGTATCCCTGCGCTTTGGTAAAAAAGCGTTATTTGAAGAAGTAAACATTAAATTCACGGAAGGAAACTGCTATGGTTTAATCGGTGCTAACGGTGCTGGCAAATCTACCTTCTTAAAGCTTCTCTCCGGCGAACTGGAAACCACAACCGGTGATATCAGCATTACCCCCGGCCAGAGACTTTCCGTGTTAGAGCAGGACCACTTTAAATATGATAGCTATACCGTAATGGACACCGTAATTATGGGGAATCCCCGTCTTTACGAAGTAATGAAGGAAAAGGAAGCCATCTACGCCAAAGAAGATTTTACCGACGAAGACGGTATCCGCGCCAGTGAATTGGAAGCAGAATTTGCTGAAATGGACGGATGGGAAGCAGAATCCAACGCAGCCATGCTTTTAAACGGTCTCGGTATCGGTACCGAGTTCCACTACTCAATTATGGGCGAATTGGAAAGTAATGTTAAAGTTAAGGTGCTTCTTGCCAAGGCATTGTTCGGTAATCCCGATATTCTGCTTTTGGATGAGCCTACCAACCACTTGGATTTGGATGCAATCGCATGGTTGGAAGAATTCTTGATTAACTTTGATAATACCGTTATCGTGGTTTCCCACGACCGTTATTTCTTAAATAAGGTTTGTACCCATACTGCCGATATTGACTACGGCAAAATCCAGCTTTACGCAGGTAACTACGACTTCTGGTATGAATCCAGCCAGTTACTGATTAAGCAGATGAAGGAAGCCAACAAAAAGAAGGAAGAAAAAATCAAGGAATTGCAGGAATTCATTTCCCGCTTCTCCGCGAATGCTTCCAAATCCAAACAGGCTACTTCCCGTAAGCGTGCTTTGGAAAAGATTGAATTGGATGAAATCAAACCTTCCAGCCGTAAGTATCCTTATATCGACTTCCGTCCCGACCGTGAAATCGGTAACGAGGTTCTTGCCGTGGAAAACATCAGCAAAACCATTAACGGTGAAAAGGTGTTAGATAATATTTCATTTATTGTCGGTCACGATGACAAAATTGCTTTTGTTGGCGGCAACGAAATTGCCAAGACCACCTTGTTCCAAATTCTGGCAGGTGAAATGGAACCTGACGAAGGAACTTATAAATGGGGCGTTACCACCTCACAGGCATACTTCCCCAAGGATAACACCGCTGAATTTGACAACGACTTAACCATCACAGACTGGCTGACAGGTTACTCTCCCGTTAAGGATGCCACTTATGTCCGTGGATTCCTGGGACGTATGCTTTTCCCCGGTGAAGACGGTGTTAAGAAAGTAAAGATTCTTTCCGGTGGCGAAAAGGTACGATGCTTGCTTTCCAAGATGATGATTAGCGGTGCCAACTGTTTGATTTTTGACGAACCAACCAACCACTTGGATATGGAATCCATTACCGCTCTTAACAACGGTGTTATGAAATTCAAAGGTGTTGCTTTGTTCTCCTGCCATGATCATCAGTTTGTGCAGACTACAGCAAATCGTATTATCGAAATTCTGCCAAACGGCAAAATCATTGATAAAATTACTACCTATGACGAATACCTGGCAAGCGATGATATGGCTCGTAAGAGAACCGTATACACTGCCCGCAAGGAAGAAGACGAGAACTAAAAACGAGGAGTTTGTATGAAGCCCATCGATTTACATGTACATTCCACACGCTCAGACGGCACTTATTCCCCCACGGAATTGGTTGATTATGCAATGCAAAAAGGATTGGCAGCCTTTGCACTTACCGATCATGACAGCGTGGACGGATTAGATGAGGCAATTGCCTACGCAGATTCTTTGCGAAAGAACAATCCAAATGTTCCCGAAGTAATTCCCGGCATTGAATTTTCTACTGAATATGAAGGAAGGGATGTGCATATTGTGGGATTATATATTGATTACAAGGCGCCTGATTTTCAAAAGTACCTGATTGACTTTGTGAACTCCCGAACCCTTCGTAATCAAAGAATGTGTACACTATTACAGGAAAAGGCCGGAATGGATATCTCATATGAGAAGCTATTGGAAACCTTTCCAAGCTGTGTCATTACAAGAGCCCATTACGCCCGATATATGATGTCAAAGGGCTATGTAAAAAGTATTTCAGAGGCATTTGAACGATATATCGGCGACCAGGCCCCTTACTATATTCCTCGTGAAAAGGTTACCCCGACACAAGCCATTCAACTGATTCTTTCAGTAGGCGGTATCCCGGTATTGGCACACCCCGTGCTGTATGGCATGGGAAGAGTACGACTTGATACCCTTGTTGCAAAGCTAAAAGCTGATGGTCTCATGGCATTGGAGGCTATATATTCTACCTATACACCGAGTGATGAACGGGATATGCGGAAGTTGGCCGAAAAATATGATTTATGCATCAGCGGCGGTTCTGATTTCCATGGAGATAACAAACCAAAGCTGGATTTGGGCACCGGATACGGTTCACTCTATATCCCTTACGAAATATTGACCAAGCTTTTGGGCAAAAAAACAGGCGACCGCTAACGCGGTCGCCTGATATTATGTTCCTTATTCTTCAATTGCCTCTTCTACTTCTTCAACAGTTTCCTCTACAGCCTCTTCTGCTGCTTCAACAACTTCCTCTTCCACCTCTGTTACTTCACCATCATCCACGATATCCACTACAGGCTCAGGCATTTTGGCACCACAGAAAGAACAGAAAGCTACGGTAGCACCAACCTGCTCCCCACACTGAGGGCACAACTGGAAACCTTTCAACTTCATCACTTCATTTTTGAGAGCAGCACTTTCAGCTAATTTCTCTTCAATAAGAGTCATCTTCTCTGCCATTTCTTCCGGCGCATCTTCTCTCAAATTTTCATATACATACTGACCGATTTCCATATACAAAATCTTTACTTCCTTCTCAGTCTTGCTGATTTTGTTTTTCATCTTGGTAATCTCAGTCACGTTCTTTGTTTTCTTAGCCACTTCATTACTTGTTTTTACAATTTTCTCTTTTGCACTATTCCAAAAATCCATTTCCTTGTCCTCCTTATATTGACTTATCCTTCTACTATCAGATAACGACCGTCTCCCACATCAAATACTTCCGATGCATTTAAAATCTCTTCTCCGTCTGCACCATCCAAATCGATTCCTTCCTCCTCAAAGAACTCGATAACTTCATCAACGGAATCCACAACCACCGCCATACAGTCTTCCAGGAAGCTTTCTGCCTCTTCCATAGTTTCCGCTACTTCCTCGGGAAATAACTGCAACTGATTTTTCAAAAAGCATTGTAATACAGCATCATCAAACTCATGCATATGCGTACCTCCTTATAACAAAAAATTAATATGTTAAAGCCATTGCTTTTATGATTTCATCATAATTTTTTTCGACGTTATAGTCAAGTAGTTCACACTTTTTTTATAAATATTCTTTCAGTGCCTGATAGAGCCGTGCAATGGGCAATCCCACCACATTATTGTAATCGCCGGATATTCTTTCTACAAATCGTCCTCCGATTCCCTGAATACCGTAAGCTCCTGCCTTATCCATAGGCTCACCCGTGGAAATATATTCCTGTATTTCAACCTCCGTCATGGGATAAAAATGCACACCCGTACACTCTGAAAAAGTCATCCTTTGTTCTTTGTTATCTCTGCGCAGATACACCGTTACTCCGGTATAGACACAATGCTCCTTTGCCTGCAGCATTTGCAACATGGAAAAAGCCTCCCTTTTATCCGCTGGCTTTCCAAGGATATTATCTCCCATAGCCACCACAGTATCTGCTCCGATTACCAAAACGTCCCCTTCCGTCTTGGAATACACCGCAAAGGCCTTCTGTACGGACAACTCCTCCACTACTTTGGCCGGTTCGCTTTCCGTAATCCTCTCGTCTACATCGCTGACACATATTTCAAATTCGTCTACAATCTGCGCCAACAGCTCCTTACGCCTTGGTGACGCCGATGCTAATATCACTCTCACTTAATCTGCCTTTCCGGGATAAACACCCTACTGTTCTGTACATTCTCCTCGTTCAGCGACACTGCTCTTTCTATCGCATCCTCACAAAATGCCGTTTGTGAGCCGAAGCGTACTTTTCCTCGTTTATCCACCTTCTCGTAACTACCGTCCTGTTGCAAAACATGTGCTTTCAGATTATCCTTCAACTGATACTCCAATATCTGTAACACACGTTCTTTTAATGCTTCTGCCTCAATGGGGAACAATATTTCCACACGACGTTCCAGATTACGCGGCATCCAGTCCGCACTGGCACAATACACTTCGTAGTTCCCGTCGTTCTCGAAGTAAAATATTCTGCTGTGTTCCAAGAAATTTCCTACAATGGAACGCACATTAATATTCTCGCTGATACCGGGAATACCAACCTTCAGGCAACAGATGCCTCTGACAATCAGGTCAATTTTTACACCTGCTGACGATGCTTTATAAAGTGCCGCAATAATATCTTTGTCACAAAGAGAATTCATTTTGGCAATAATCGCAGCCTTCTTTCCGTTCCTTGCATGCTCTGTTTCCCTGTCTATCAAATACAAAAACTTATCCTTCAGCCAAAGAGGTGCCAGAGATAACTTATTCCAAAACAGTGGTTCCGAATAACCACTCAACATGTTAAATACCGCCGTGGCATCTTCGCCAATGACCTCGGAGCAGGTGAACAGACCTACGTCCGTGTATAATTTTGCAGTGGCATCATTGTAATTACCGGTTCCCAAATGTACATATCTGCGAATACCGTCTTCTTCTCTTCTCACCACAAGGGTAATCTTGCTATGCGTTTTCAAACCAACCAAGCCGTAAATAACATGGCATCCTGCCTGCTCCAGCTTCTTCGCCCATACAATATTATTTTCTTCGTCAAATCGGGCCTTTAACTCTACCAAAACAGAGACCTGTTTGCCGTTCTCCGCCGCTTCCGCCAACGCCGCAATAATAGGCGAATTACCACTGACGCGATACAGTGTCTGCTTGATAGCCAGCACATCCCTGTCCTTTGCCGCCTGTCGAATAAAGTCAACCACAGGCATAAAGGTTTGATAGGGATGATGTACCAAGATATCTCCCTTTCGAATTTCTTCAAACACATCACAGCCTGCCGGCAATTCCGGTACCGGCTGAGGCTCATACTTTTCTTCTTTCAAATGTTCAAATCCGGGCAAGCCGTACATCTTCATCAAAAATGTCAAATCCAAAGGTCCGTCAATGGGGTAAATACTCTGATTCGATACATTCAACTCCTTCTTTAATAGCTTCAGGAGTTTCTTGTCCATACTGCCCTCCACCTCTAAACGGATGACTTCTCCCCACTGACGACGTTTTAACTGCTTCTCGATTTCCTTTAACAAATCCTCCGCCTCATCCTCGTCAATGGACAAATCCGCATTACGCATAATACGAAACGGATGAGCACATACAATATCATAATTCAAGAATAATTTTTGGATATTACGTTCAATAACCTCTTCCAACAAAATAACCTTCTGCACTTCCCCTTCTTCCTTACGCGGAAGTACAATGATTCTGGACAACACGCTCGGCACCTGTACGGTTGCAAATTCCAACTCATCCTTCTCTCCCTTTTTCTGCACAAGCGCTGCAATGTTCAGGGATTTGTTTCGAATCAGGGGAAATGGTCTGGAGGAATCCACTGCCATAGGGGTAAGTACGGGATATACATTGTTCTCAAAATATTTATCAATATACGTCGCCTCAGATTCACTCAGCTTTTCATGCTGCTTAATTACGTGCAACCCGTTCTGCTCCAGCAAGGGAAGTAATGAACGATTGTATGCAAAGTACTGTTGCGCTACTAATTGATGTATTTCCTCATCCAATGCCTTCAGCTGCTCCGTAGGTGTCATTCCCGCAATATCCGGTTTTTCATATTCTGCGTTTACCATATCCTTTAAGGATGCCACACGTACCATGAAAAACTCATCCAGGTTAGATGAGGTAATACTTAAAAACTTCAAACGTTCAAAAAGCGGAATACTCTTGTCCTTTGCTTCCGACAAGATTCTGTGATTAAACTGCAGCCAGCTTAATTCACGATTGGTATATAGTTTTGCATCTCTAAAATCTGTTTCTGCCATAATTTACCCCTAAATCATTCTCTTTTGCTTAATCACAGGTTGAATATTATAAACTTCCTTAAAGAAATTAGCGCGTTTTGCAAATAAACCTTTTTCCAAAACAATATCTTCCTGAGAATCCAAAGTCAGTATCAATTCCTCTTCCTTAAGTGTTGCACGTACGCCCTTAAGCTTCTGCTTGTGACTTCTGTCAAGACCGTTTGCAACCTTCAAAATGGCCGTTAATTTGGCAATAATCAGATACGCTTCCTCTGTTAATCCCTTACTTTGCATATTATTATAGTACACAAAAGGGCTATGATTGTATCTTACAACATTTGCTACAATCTCTCTTTCCATATGGGACAAGCCGATAATTTCCGTAGCCATAATGATGTGGTAGGAGGTTTCTCCGATATCCATTAAGCTGATATATTTCCCGCAATCATGTAAAAGTGCGGCAATCCTTAAATAAAGGCGTTCTCTCTGCCCCAGACCATGCACCTTTTTCATGCTGTCAAAAATAGTCATCGTAATATTTTCCAATGTCTCCGCACGCTTTCTGCTACCCATGTATCCCTTACTGATATTCATGGCACAAGCCACAATATCCTTCTCAAAATCATGGTCACACAACATAATTCGATTCTTCTCTGCATATTCATAGGCAATACCATCGCATAAGCTTACACCCGGAATCCAGATGCGCTCTGCACTCGTAAGCTTCATCAAGCGATTTACAATACAGGCACTTACCGCAGTCAGGTTAGCTGCCTCCTCTGAGATTCCCAACCTCTTCGCAACCTCCTGCATAGAAGTGTTTCTGAGAATCTCCAAAAAACTTTCATACTCATCCATGGTAATCACTGTACCTTTTCCGGATTCCCTGTGCTTTCCTGCCATCCATACAGATAAATAGTCATCTACTACAATCAGCGTCTTAATCTGGCGTTCTTTCAAATAAAGCTTTTTGTAGGTATTCAACTGAGAGGATGCAATTTCATCTACCAGCCCTTCCATCTGACTGCTCTTGATATTCATCTGATGCAACCACTCCTGAACACGAAGTGCTCCCAACTTGATATTCTGGGTCGATACCAGCATGTCCTTGTCAAACAAAGAAATCTGAATACTGCCTCCGCCGATATCCACAATTGCAGTACCTTCTTTAATCACACTTTCAAAACTCTCTCCCGCAAAAGCTACTGCCTTATAGTGCAGAAAACGCTGTTCCGAATTACTTAACACATCAATCTTAATGCCGGTACGCTGCTCAATCTGGTCCAGGATAATCTTGGAATTTTCAGCCTCACGAATGGCACTGGTACCATATGCCTTATAATCAGATACCTTATAGGCCTTCATAATTGCAGAAAACTCCTTTAGTGTCCTGCAAAGCTCATCCAATCGCTCCGAATGAATTTTTCCTGCCACATAAGTATCTCCGCCAAGCGCAATTCTTTTGCGGATATGCTCCACTACTTTACTGGAATTTTTCCCTGAAAACTCCACAATTTTTAATGAAAGTTCAAAGCTTCCCACGTCAATGGCCGCAAAGGTTTTTATGCTCATACTTCCTCCATACCCAATAAATAATCGATGAATTGTTGCGCAGTTCTTCCGGATAATCCGCCATGGGCAAGCTCCCACTTGTTGGCTTCTGCCCAAAGCTTATCCTCTTCCATGGTTACACCATAGCGCTTTGCCAAAACAGATACAATATTTTGAAATTCCTTCTTATTGGGAGAACCAAAATAAATCGTTACTCCAAATCTGGACACCAAAGATAACTTCTCCTGCACGGTGTCACTGGTGTGCATATCCTGACGAATTTCTTCCTTGTCACTGTAATTTTCACGAATCAGATGACGTCTGTTAGAAGTTGCATAAATCAATACATTTGCAGGCTTCTTCTCCAAGCCGCCTTCAATTACCGCTTTTAAATACTTGTATTCTATTTCAAATTCTTCAAAGCTTAAATCATCCATGTAAATAATGAATTTGTAGTTACGGTTCTTAATCTGGCTGATGCAGGCATTTAAATCCTGAAACTGATGCTTGTATATCTCAATAATGCGCAATCCTTTTTCGTAGTATTCATTGGCAATGGCCTTAATGCTGGAAGACTTACCTGTTCCCGCATCTCCGAACAAAAGGCAGTTATTAGCTTTTCTGCCGGCCACAAATGCTTCCGTATTGTCTATCAGCTTCTTTTTGGGAATTTCATATCCCACCAAATCGTCCATATAGACATGCGCAATATTCAAAATCGGCTCTATATGTACACCGGTTTCATCGTGCATCACACGGAAAGACTTATGCAGACCAAATTTGCCTACACCATACTCCTTATAAAAATGTGTAAGGGTATCCTTCATTTCCTCCGGAGTGTTGTCCTCCTTGAAATGCTGGGCGAGCTCACAGATACGGGCACATATACGCGTATTATACACCTTGCTCTCCTGCTTGCTGCTTGCATAATCCTCAATAATGCTCCATTCCTCCACTCCCAGTGTTTCCATCATAGGTGCAAAGTCATAATCGTAGAACTCCTTGAAAATAACAATATCATGAAGCGCGGCTTTGTTAATACTGCCCTCAATGGCTCCTCTGATTTCACATCCGCAGCTGTAACTGTTTTCGTTATTTACCAAAAGATTTGCCAGATAACAATGCCACAGATTTCCGTGAAAACCGTAATTTCCCGCCAATTCAATCAATTTATGTATGCACTCGTACAGCAGAGCCGCCAGGTCCTCCGCGTTATAATATTCATCGTTATAATGCTCCATGAGCCAGGCCATATCATATAATAACTCGCCATCTTCAAAATCTCTGTATACGATTAATTCCTGTTCTCTCATACTTCCTCCGTTAGTAATTACCCAAAATCTTCATATCCTTGGCTTCTTCACGAAGTCCTCTCAAAGCATTCTTTACCGCACTGTCTGCCAGGTTTCCGTCAAAATCAATAAAGAATCTGTATTCCCAATTCTGATCTTCAATGGGGCGGCTTTCAATCTTTGTCATATTCAAATTATTGTAAATAAAATGAGACAGCATATGATACAAAGAACCGCTCTTGTGGGGCAATTCAAAGCAAATGCTTATCTTGCTTGCATCCTTCTTAAAAATCTTCTGATTGGTGACAATGATAAATCTGGTGGAATTGGTATCTGACTGATTCACACCTTTTTCCAAAACCTCCAAACCATATATACCGGCCGCATGCTCTCCCGCAATGGCTGCCTGCGTCATATCGTTTTCTTCTGCCACCTTTCGGGCAGCAAAAGCATTGTTCTGCATACTGATTTGCTGCCAATCTTTTGTCTCCAGATATTTGGCACTCTGCATAAGAGATTGTGGATGAGAATATACTTTTTTAATGTCTTGAATTCTGCTTCCGGGCACACCTAAAAGGCAATGCTCAATTTCAATAATCTGCTCTCCCACAATATAATTTTCAAACTCCACCAATAAATCATAAATTTCATTCACGATTCCGGCTGTGGAATTCTCAATAGGCAATACTGCAAAATCCGCACTTCCTTCTTCAATAGCACCCATAGCATCTCTAAAAGAATCTACATGGAAACTATTTACCTTATCCCCGAAATATTTCATCATTGCCGCCTGGGAATAAGCGCCTTCTGCGCCTTGGAAAACCACTCTTGCCTTCGCGGTCTCCAGTTCATCTACTCCGATAAACGGCAATTTACCCATGCTTCCGTGCTCTGCCAAAAGTCCATACTGCAATTTGCGGCTCATAGACATGATCTGTTCGAATAATTCCTGTATGCCGTGGGCATTGAAATCATTATGCGTCAGGCTCTTTACAGTGGCCAGTTTTTCCGCCTCACGCTGTTTATCAAATACCTTTTTTCCGGTACTGATCTTGTACTCTGCCACCTGTTTGCAAAGCTCCATTCTATTCTCATAAAGCTCTACGATCTGAGCATCTATTTTGTCTAATTGATTACGTAATTCCAATAAATCCATAGGTATTCCTCCCAATATCTTTCATAAATTATATCTTATAACAAATCCCTCTTGATAGCAAGCGAAAGAACAGATATACTAGACTTAAGAACATATAAAAACACTTCACGGAAAGGATTTCTATGAAAAAATACATACAATTTTTCCTGCTCTTATTTGGTCTGCTTGCCATAGCTGCTCTTTTGGCATTCTTTGGCTACAAAAGCCGCCAAACCACCATGAATCCACATGGTACCGTAGGAAACACGGCAGGCAATCTGAATAACTGCGGTCTCTTTTGTGAATATAACGATGTTGTTTATTTTGCAAATCCTGCCGACGGCTATTCTTTGTATACCATGACTCCTGACGAGCAGAACATCAAAAAAATTACAAATTCCGAGGTTTGTAATATCTTGGCAGGCGGAGAATATTTATACTATTTCCAACGTTCCTCCCATGACAATAGTATGGGAAATGTCCGCTTATCCCACGGTCTGATTCGTTGCGATTTGGATGGGTCCAATCCATACACTATGACTACCGAAACCGTGGTTTTATGCCAGATGGTAGATAATTATTTGTATCTGCTTATTTCCCAAAACGGTAGCCCGATTTTTTACAAAATGAAAATAGACAAGTCCGACAAGGTGCAATTGGCCAACTACCAGATTAATCCCGTTTGTGCTGAAAGCGGTATCATTTATTTCACGGATACAGCAAACGGCAACCACCTATACAGCCTAAACACTGCCACGGACACTTCCACCGAACTATTGCAGGGCAACTTCTGGTTCCCCATTATTGATGATAAATACATTTACTACATGGATGCCGAGAATAACTACAGACTCTGTCGGTATTCACTTCTTGATAAAACAACGGAAGTGGTTACCGAGGATCGTATAGAGTGTTATAATGTAGGTCATGGATATATCTATTACCAATGCATTTCTCCGGAAGGTGCTTCCCTTAAAATGATGACTACGGACTTGACCGTTCAGACTACTTTAGCTATGGGAAATTATACGAACATCAATCTGACATCAGAATACGTTTATTTTCAGGAATACGGAAAAACCACCTCTCTTTGTCACAGTCCTCTCGGTTCAAACTCCTATTCCACTGTTAAATTGGAACCCTAATTCAATAAGTCAAAAGGCGACAAACGAAATTTGTTTTGTCGCCTTTCTTATATTCTACTGATATCACTGCGAAATAAACAGCTTCTGCATGCCTTCTGTCATAATAATCTCCATATCCCTTGTGACAAATAAGGCTTCTGCTCCAAACTCTTCAACCAGTTTTATGCCTTCCTGTACTCCCAAAACAAAACAAGCCGTAGACAACGCATCACTTAACAGGCCACTGTCACTGACAATGGTCACACTACATACACCACTGTCTGCAGGATATCCTGTAAGAGGATTCATAATATGATGATAGCGGATACCGTCCCTCTCCACATACCGCTCATAATCTCCGGAAGTAGCAATATAGTATTCTCCCCGGAGAGAAATCTGCCCCAAATAAGCACCTTCCTTCCTGGGATGCACTATTGCTATATTCCATGTGCCTCCATCCGGTTTTGTTCCATAGGTAACCACACTTCCGCCTACCGTAATCACAGCGCCCGTTACCGTATCCTGCGTGTTTAAATACTCTCCTATTTTATCGCATACAATACCCTTTCCCACAGCTCCCAAATCCAAAGACATTTGCGACGGCAGATCCACTCGGCCTTCTTCTATTAATACCTTTTGATAGCCTACATTTTGAAGCAATGCTTCCAACTCTTCCTTTTCCGGTATTTGAAACAATTCTTCATCAAGGGTTGCTCCTTCATCTATATTCCAAGCTCCGGTTATCCTACCCACGGTAACATCCAAAGTTCCACCACTCTTTTCAGAAAC
>JAZSII010000220.1:0-5345 GCA_045533725.1 Acetatifactor sp.
GATGGCAAGACTCCCGGAACGTTTGAGGTGGATTTGCCGGAGACGAAAAGTTTTCCTTTGGTAATCAGCGATGAGTTTGACTATGAAGAAAATAAACTGGCTCTGCAGTGGCAGTGGAATCATAATCCGAATCCTGCCGGATGGTCAGTTACGGAAAGAAAGGGTTATTTACGTTTGCGTACCGTAAAGACTGTAAGTAACGGTATTTGGGGAGCTCAGAATACATTGACGCAAAGAGCGGAGGGAGCTTCCTGCGAGGCGGTAACCAAGATACAGTTAGCCGGCTTGAAAGCAGGAGATTGTGCAGGCATCGTGGCATTACAGGGCAAATTTGCTTTGGCAGGTGTGCGCAAGGCTGAGGATGGAACCACACAGGTGGTTATGTGCGACAGAGGAGAAGGTGTAACTGAGCATGTAGTGGATTCTGTAACATATACCGGAGAGGAAATTTACCTGAAGGTACATTTTGATTTTGAAGAGAGCGTGGATAAAGTATACTTTTTCTATTCAACAGACGGACTTGATTGGAAACAGATAGGAAAAGGTCATAAATTGATTTATACTTTGGAGCATTTCATGGGATGCAGAATCGGTCTCTATTGTTATGCAACCAAAGAAGTAGGTGGTTACGCAGATTTTGAGTATTTTAAATACAACAGATACGAGTAAAGGAAGTGAACAGTGGTGGGGAAGAAATATTCTGAAGGAAAGGATTACAAAGTAATCGCTTGCGTTTTGTCAAACTTTTTCAATGATGAGCAAAGTCGTTTCATGAAATATATGGCAAGAGAATGTGAAAAAGCAAATTGCAAGGTTGTTTTCTTTTCTACCACTACAGATTTTTTCTTTAATGATTTGGTAGATGCCGGCGAGAAAAATATTTTTAGTCTGATAGCAGTGGATCGATTTGATGCTATTGTACTGATGTCGGAATCCTTCAAACAGGATGAAGAACAGTTGGAACTTGTGAAACGTGCCAATTTAGCCGGTGTGCCTATTTTTACGGTAGACAAATGTTTCGACGGTTGTATTAATGTGGTGTTTGAATATGGCAATTGCTTTAAAGAAATTGTGCGTCATATGGTGAAAACCCATGGATATCACAACACTGCATTAATGGCAGGTATTCCGGAAAACAGTTATTCTCAGGAGCGATTGGAAGCTTATAAAGAGGTTTTGGAAGAGGAGGGCATTCTCTATAACGAAGAGAATGTGTATTACGGTTATTTCTGGGAAGGTCCTACAGTAACTGCCATGGAGCAATTGTTTGCCAAAGTAGAAGCGGGCGAGCCGTTGCCGGAAGCGATTATTTGTGCCAATGATGTTATGGCACTGGCAGTAATCAACTGTTTGCAGAAAAAAGGATATCGAGTGCCTGAGGATGTAGCAGTGTCCGGATTCGACGGAATAGAGTTGGAGCGATACAGTAATCCACGATTAACTACCGGTATTTATAATTTGGAAAGCTTGATTCGTACTATTCTGCAAAAAGTAGTACAAGGAGATTTTTCCGTGCCGAAGAAGCCGATTCCAATATATAACCGTATGCAAATTGGTTGTTCTTGCGGATGTGATGGTATAAAGGCATTAAATATTACGGATGAAGTTCGTAATATTAACGAACGCGTACATTTGCTTATGAAATATCAGGTAGATTTGAATCAGATGGTAGCAAATTACGGAAATGCGGAGAAATTACGTAATATTGCAGAGGCTATGCCGGAATATATGTCTCTTTTGGGATATAAGGATTTTTGGCTTGGGTTTGAAGAATCATTTTTGGATGTAATGGGCGTAAAGGAATCCTTGGATTTTCTAACTAAAAACATATGGGACCGACCGGTTGGAATGCTACATTTTCATAAGGGAGCTACGGGAAAAGCTGACATTCATTGGGGTACCATGTTACAGTCAGAGATTATTCCGCTAAGAGATGATTACTTTGCAGGAAACAATTGTTGTATGGTAACGGTTCTTCATATTGCCGGTATCAGAGTAGGCTATGCGGTAGTAGGATTTGATTACGATGAGTTTTACTATCTGGCATATCATCCGTTTTTGACCAATTTGAGGAATTTGTTACAGTTACAGCAGTCCCAGAGACAAATAATTTATAACTATGAAAGAGACCAATTGACCGGGTTATATAACAGAAACGGTTTTTATAAGAAATTAGGTCGTTTTTTTGATAAACAAGACCTTGACCTTTCCGTAATCTTTATTGATATGGATGGATTAAAGGGAATCAATGATACTTATGGTCATTCGGAAGGTGACGAGGCTCTTCAGAGTATTGCAGATGTTATCGCAGGCGATGCGAAAGATGAAATTGACGCCAGAATCGGCGGAGATGAGTTTGTCATTGTATTTGCCGGTAAGGATGGCGATAAGATGGCAAACAAAAGGAAGTCTTTGATAATTCAGGGATTGGATGCATATAATCAATCAAGTGGAAAACCATATAAATTATCTGCCAGCATAGGTGTGTTTACGGATTGTATTTTAGGACATACAATTGATTATTTCCTGAAACATGCGGATAGTATGATGTATATAGAAAAAACCCAACATAAAAAAGAATTGGAGAATAACAGATGATTTTAGAGTTATTACCGGAACAGTTTGCTTCTATAGGAGCATTTGCGGCTATTTTGTTTGCATTTTTGGCGACCATTATAGCAACAAATAAATTAAGTGATTATTTACCCAAGGATGCAGGCAGGGATTTTGCCCATGACGGCAAAAAATCAGCGGGAAAACCAAGAGGGGCAGGTATTATTTTTGTATTTGCATTTGTGGTAGCGGCACTTCTCTTTATGCCCATGAATGCGGAATTGATTATTTATTTGACATTAATCGTAATCAGTATGATGACCGGCTTTCTGGATGATGCATCAAAGAGTCCTTGGGGAGAATATAAAAAGGGCTTTTTGGATTTATGTGTAGCAGCTATGGTTGCGGTTACATTTTTAAAATATAATCCTAATACAGTGGAACTTGCGATTTTTCACGTGACATTTGAGATACATCCGGTGATTTTTGCTTTGCTTACCGTGATATTGGTGTGGGTTTCCGTAAATGTAACCAACTGTGCGGATGGTGTGGATGGTCTTTCAGGAACTTTAACAATTATCACAATTATGACCATTTATGCAATCGATACGGTAAAAGGTGTGGCAGGAGATTTCTCATTCATGATACTTCTGTTTGCAGTATGTATCTTGGGATATTTATGGTACAATGCAACCCCCAGCCGTTTGATGATGGGAGATGCGGGTTCCAGGGCCATGGGCCTGTTTATCAGTATTGCCATTTTGAAGACAGGTAGTCCTTTATTGTATATTCCGGTTGCGCTGGTGTTAATTTTGGACGGCGGATTGGGGCTGGTAAAGGTATCGTTAATTCGTTTCTTTAAGATTCATATTTTGAAGAATGTGAGAACACCTCTGCATGATCATGTGCGTAAGGTATGGGATTGGTCAAATACACAGACTGTGTATCGTTTTGCCATTATCCAGATTATTTTGGCGGTAGCTACTGTATATGCAATAAAGTAAACGCAATTGAGGTAAAAATATGTTTGATCAGTTGACTGCAAAAGATATCCAGAAGATGCAGGAAGAAATAGAATACCGTAAGCTGGTAGTACGTCCTAAGGCTTTGGAGGATGTAAAAGAGGCAAGAGCTCACGGGGATTTGAGCGAAAATTTTGAATACTATGCGGCAAAGAAAGTGAAGAATCAGAATGAAAGTCGTATACGTTATTTGGAAAGAATGATAAGGACTGCTCAGGTTATTTCCGATGAGTCTGCGGATGATGAAGTGGGAATGAACAACACGGTGACAGTTGAGTTTGTAGAAGACGGTATGACAGAAGTATATAAGATTGTTACCACAGTGCGTGGGAATTCGTTGGCAGGCTTAATCAGCAATGAATCACCGCTTGGAAAAGCGTTGATGAAACACAAGGTTGGCGATGTGGTGCATGTGCAGGTAAACGATGCAGTGGGATATGATGTGAAGATTGTTAAGATAGAGAATACTGTGGATGACGGAAGTGACAAAATAAGGAGTTTTTAGATGAAGGAGTACTTGCTTTTTGACTTGGACGGCACTTTGACAGATCCCAAAGTAGGGATAACTACATGTGTGCAGTATGCGTTAAAATCATTTGGCATAGAGGAACCGGATTTGGACAAGTTAGAGCCCTTTATCGGTCCGCCATTGAAGGATAGTTTCATGCAGTTTTATCTGATGCGTGCAGAGCAGGCAGAGGAGGCTGTGGAAAAATACAGGGAACGCTTTAAAGATATCGGCTTATTTGAAAACGAAGTGTATGAGGGTATTCCTCAGATGTTACGTACATTGAAAAACAAAGGAATGCATTTGGCAGTAGCATCAAGCAAACCCACGGTATATGTGGAGCGAATTCTGGAGCACTTCGGAATGAAAGAGTATTTTGAAGCAATTGTGGGTAGTGAATTGGACGGTCGAAGAGTGAATAAAGATGAAGTGGTAGAAGAAGCGTTGCATCAGCTTTTTGGGGACAAGTCTATTGCTTATGATAAGGTATACATGATTGGCGACCGCAAATTTGACGTAGAGGGCGCCAGAGCATTAAATGTGGAAAGTATCGGTGTCAGTTACGGATACGGAAGCATGGAAGAACTACAGGAGGCGGGAGCTGATTACATTGTACAGAGCGTCAGCGAGTTAAATTATGTTCTTTTGAGAGAGTTTAGAGAGGTAGAACCTAAGGGAATTGTTCAGATGGGACTTCCCTTTGTAGGAGCCTTACTTTTATATACTGTATCGGCTATGTTTGCAACTAATATTTTATGGATTCTTGCAACGGTAGTGTTGGTTTTTCCTATGGCCATAGGTTTGATGAAGCACGCCAAATACGATATGTACGTGGCTCATGTACGGAGGGATTTGCCCATAGCATATATGGTGGCTATCTGCACCGGTATTGCCATGTTAATTGGGGCGCATATGCTGACAGATTTACTCGGTGGTGAATTCGGTCCCCAAATAGCATTAACTACGGATATTATGGAATCGACAGCATTATGGAAAAAACTGCTTGGTATAGGTATTCTGGTGCCGGTTTTGGAGGAACTGGTTTTCAGAGGCGTGGTATATAATGTATTTCGCTTTAGGGCAAGGTTGCCACTTGCCATGTGCATTTCGGCATTTCTTTATACTTTTTTCCAAATGGGACTTGAAAGAACGCCGTATTTGCTTGTTTTAGGCTATTTGTTGGCATATGCCTATGAATATTTCGGTACATTTGCTATGCCTGTGCTTTTACATATTATTTGCAGTGTGGCATGGGTTCTTAT
>JAZSII010000002.1:0-2281 GCA_045533725.1 Acetatifactor sp.
AGTGTGAATTCTTTCTCTATTCTCTTACGTGGAATGATGCCATTACAGGATTTGAACATTTGATGCAAGGTATGGAGCAGCTTACTTTTCATATTGTGGGAATGGATTATGTGGATGATATGTTCTCTTTTCTGGTGGAAGGAAAGGATGAAGAGCGAAAAGTTCCTCTGTTTTATGTAATTAATGCAAAGCAGGATGGACAAGTGCTAAGTGTTATGGATATATCAGAGGTTTTATTGGAAAATAATTTTAATTGTTCTATCGATACAATGCCCGGTGCCTTTCAAACGCCCGGTGCCTTTCATAAGGATAAAAAAGGGAACCTGTTTATTATGGATCCGGAAATGCTGAATGTTTTTGTGATAAACGCGGATGGGACATTTTCTGAAATAATTACGCCTCCAATCAGAACCAATCTATCCTTTAAGGGTAAGCTTCCGGCGGGAGAACCTGTCTACGACTATTCTAATGGAGACGGTACCAGAACCATCGTAACTTATGATGGGACAAGGGAGAAATATTTATACAAAGGTGAACTATATTGGTCCGGCGGAGCGGCCTTTAGTAATTACGGTCAGGCATTTTATGTAGACAATAAAGGCTTAAAATGTTGGAACGTGGTTGAGGGAAATACTGAAATAGTATGTGACCGGATAGAAACCGGCATTTATGACTATTTATGGATGAATGACAAGGAGGAATTATTTCTGATATCAGATGGCAGAAGTCCTTATATTGTCAAACTCAAAAACGAACCTCCCCAAGAAGTAGTTGAGCTTGAATTATGCATCACTACCCAGAGCCAATATGTAGAAGATTGCGCTATTGCATACAGTATGAGACATCCTAATGTAAGAATAAATATTAGCAAAATTTCGGGTTTTGACGATAATACCATGAACAAGCTGTTTACAGATGTATCAGAAGGGAAGGGTCCGGATATTCTTGTATTAAACCGAAGTGATTTAATATCCTTTTATAATGCGGGAGCACTGTCTGATTTATCAACAGTATTATCTGACGATGCAAAGGAGCAGATTTATCCCGGCGTATTGGACTATGGAACCGTTGATGGCAAGCTGGTAGGAATTACTTGTGAAGCTACCGTAAACACGCTGTTTGTATCTAATGAGGTATGGAAGGATGAAAGATGGAACCTGCAGGAGGTTTTAGGGATAATAAGAAGTCGGGAAGAAGCCGGAGACCCCATAGAAAGAGTGGTGTCATACTCTTATTCTTATGTACCGCATTTAATGTTGTCTGACTTGGCTTTGATGGATATAACAAATTCAGGTTTTGTTAATTTGGATACAAAAACCTGTAGTTTTGATAGCGAAGAATTTCTAATGCTATTGGAGTATTGCAAACAATATGGTCAAGAGGTCACAGATGATTACATGGAAGAGGAAGATATATTAGCAGAGCTAAATAGTGGTAAAAGTCTTGTCTATGAATGCGCAGGAAACTTTGTTACGTTTAGTAAAGCTAAAGCCATGCTCGGAGATGATTACCACTGTGTGGGCTATCCTTCTGAAAGCAAACAAGGAAGCTTTTTGCAATTCTATGATGGTTGTGTTGCCGTCAACAGTCAATCTTCCAAGAGCGAGGAAGCAAATGATTTCTTACGATATTTAGTGGAATATTCTACTCAAAAAAAATATGGGATGAATTGGGTAAGAAAGGATGTACTTCTTGACAACGTGAAAGATGCCGTAGAACTATATGGTAATAAGGAACCCGTCCCGGTCTTTTTCGTATCGGAGTCTGTGGTGTTAGAACTGGACGGGAAAGAAGACGGTAGCTCTTATGTAAAAGAGTATATAGAATTGGCTGAACAATGTGTACCGGATAAAAACGAGTATGAGCAGATTAATTCAATTATTCTGGAGGAAGTTCCGGCATTCTTTAATGGTCAAAAAACAGCAAAACAGGTGGCAGAGATTATTCAAAGCAGGGTTACGATATTTTTGGAAGAATAACTCCAGTATTTCTAATAAGAGCAGGAAATTTCACTTACCAAACTTAGTATGTGTGGAGATGCCAGGATTCATACGTAGGAAAACCGGACAGAAAATGCAGACGGCAGACACAAGTGTTATTTGCAAGCTCTCGGAGGATGCATTAGTACTACTTAAGTTACAAGGTTATGTGTTAGGACAAAAATTACAACTGTTTGAGCAAAAGCGAGTTTTGTAATTTTTGTCCTGTTTTTAACAAGAAGCTTGTAACTTTAGAAGTACTTGCGTCCGAGAAACAGCGCAAAGAATACTTGTATCTGCCG
>JAZSII010000089.1:0-2405 GCA_045533725.1 Acetatifactor sp.
TGTGTCTCTTGGCAATAGTATGTTACTGCTCCGGATAAAATATGCCTTCTATTCATACTGGCTATTGTATAAAGTACTGTAAAAGCCGCCCAGCTGTATCAACTCATCATGACTGCCCTTCTCCGTAATTCTGCCCTTTTGTAACACCAGAATACAATCCGCATTCTGAATGGTGGATAAACGGTGAGCAATGACGAAACATGTTCTGTCGCGCATAAGCTCGCTCATGGCTTCCTGAATTTTAATCTCCGTACGGGAGTCTACGTTTGAAGTAGCCTCATCCAAAATCAGCATAGGTGCATCGGACAACAGCGCTCTGGCAATAGTAATCAATTGCCTCTGCCCCTTAGAAATATTCACACCCTCATCGGAAAGAATCGTATCGTACCCTTCCGGCAGATGCTCAATGTAGGAATCGATTCTCGCCGCTTTTGCAGCTGCTTTTACTTCCTCTAACGTAGCATTTTCCTTACCGTAACGGATATTGTCATAAATACTGCCGTAAAACAGCCAGGTATCCTGCAAAACCATGGTGTATGCTTTACGCAAATCCTCCCTCTTTACCTTGCAGATTTCTTTGCCGTCAACGGTAATGGTACCACTGTCCACATCATAAAAACGCATAAGCAAGTCGATAATGGTAGTCTTACCTGCACCGGTAGGTCCTACAATAGCAATGGTTTTGCCCGGTTGGACATCCACGGAAATATCCTGCAAAATCTTCTTCTCCGACGTATATCCAAAGTCCACATTCCTGAAGATTACTTCACCCTCTACCTCTGTTAAAGGAAAGGCTCCTTCCACATCTGCGGTCTCCGGCTCCTCATCAATAATACGGAACACTCGCTCGGCCGCAGAAAAAGCAGACTGAAACTCGTGTATGATATTGGCAAACTCATTGATGGGGCCTGCAAACTTACGGGAGTACTGCACAAACTGTGCCACACCACCCAGGCTTATAAAAAACAGTGTTCCCTCCGCTACGGTTCCGTTTTGAGAGTACATATACAAAATACCACCCAAAATCATAACCAGAGAAATGGAAAGGTTATTGATAAAGTTCACGGACGGGCCCATGGTTGCACTGTAGTATTCTGCATCATAATAGGCATTCATAGCCTCTTTGTTGCGCTTATTAAAACGTTCGCCGATAATATCTTCTTTGCCGTAAGCCGAAATGGTACGGCAGCCGGAAAGCATCTCCTCCGCATATCCGTTCAATTCCCCCAGCTTCTGTGAACGCTTGGAGTACAACGGGCGCACCTTTTTGGAGCGATAACGTGTAAAGATGATGGATATGGGTACCGTAACCACAAATACCAATATCATGGGCTTACTGATATGCCACATAAATATAAGCGAGCCAACCACTGTATAAATACTGGTCATAACCTGCACCAAGTCATGGGACAGGGAACTGTTTACCGTATCAATATCATAAGAAATGCGACTGATAATATCCCCTACCGGATGCGTATCAAAATAGCTGACCGGTAATGTTGTCAATTTTTCGAACAACTGCTTACGCATGGTATATACAATCTTCTGACTCAAATGAATCATAAGAACTGCCATTACATATGCCAGAACGGCCGAAGCCAGATAGCATGCAAGCATTCTGCCCACATTCATCCAAACTGCATCAAAATCCACACCCTCCTTGACGGAAATTGCATCTATCGCCTCTCCGGAATACATGGGTCCTAACAGGGACAACTGGTTGGACAGAAGCGTCAGGGCAATTGCCACCAGAAACAATGGCCAGTGCTGCATCACATATTTCCCAAGTCGCAATAACACGCCCTTGGTATTCTTCCTGCTCAGCTTCTCTCCCTGCGCATGCTTGTTGGGATTGTTTTCCATTCTGGGATCTCTTCCAATATCTCTTCTACTCAACGAAAGCACCTCCCATCTGTGAATCACTGATTTCCCTGTATTCTACACAGCTTTCCAACAGCTCCTCATGTGTACCCTTTCCGATTACCCGGCCTTCTTCCAGAACCAGAATCAAATCACAGTTTTTTAAGGAACTGACACGTTGGGCAACCGTAATTACCGTGGTATCCTGCATATTCTCCGCAAGAGCCTTTCGAAGCGCGGCATCCGTCTTGTAATCAAGTGCGGAAGAACTGTCATCCAAAATAAGTATCTCCGGTTTAGCCGCAATGGCACGGGCTATCAAAATTCTCTGCTTCTGTCCGCCGGAAATATTGGTTCCTTTGGGAGAAAGCATATGTTCATACCCATCCGCAAATCCGGTGATAAAATCATGTGCCTGGGCAATCTTTGCAGCCCACTCAATCTGCTCGTGAGTTAAGTCCCTGCCGAAACGGATATTTTCTTCAATGGTATCCGCATACAAAAAGTCATACTGCATGGCAGTACCGAACATGCTGTTAAACTCC
>JAZSII010000086.1:0-4159 GCA_045533725.1 Acetatifactor sp.
CCTCGGTATCTGGATGCGCCATCTGCACTGTCTGTTTTTGGACCGCAAGGACATTAAGCAGGGCCTAAAGACCATTTTGACAGCTATTGAGCAAGCCAAATCCGGTATTTCCATCTGTATCTTCCCGGAAGGTACCCGTAATAAAGGTGAGGCAAAAGAGCTTCTTCCCTTCCATGAGGGAAGCTTCAAGGTTGCCGAAAAGGCCGGCGTTCCCATCATTCCCATGACCTTGGTGAATACCGCAGAGATTTTTGAGAATCACCTGCCCCGCATCAAGAAAACCACCGTTATCATTGAGTACGGCAACCCCATTTATATGGACCAATTGGAAAAAGAAGAACGCAAGCACATCGGTGCTCACGTAAGAGGCATCATTAGCGAAAGATATGCCGAATTAGAGAAAGAATTACCCCAGAAATAAAAAAAGTGCCCTAGGCACTTTTTTTATTTCTCTTTAGAATCACAAAGAATACAACACCTATGAGTACAAAGGGTGCCACCTGCACCAAATCCACAACAAAGCGCTTTGCCTCATATGCGGTATTATCTTTCACCACGAATCCGCTCAAGGCAACCGTCAAGGTATTTACAATACTGTGAAATACAGCAACAGGCACTACGGAACCACTCTTCTTGGTCAACCATACGCCCACGCATACAATCAAAATATGCGAAATCAAACGGATGAACATATTCCACCCCAGATAGGCATCCCAAGGGGTCATTACCAAATGCCAGCTTGTCCGGATTACAATAGACAAAGCAATGGCTCCCGTCATACCAAAAAGCTTCTCCATTCTGGGATATAAATATCCCATCCAGCCAAGCTCCTCTCCCATGCTTACAATAAACTGGACACAAGCAGAGGAAATTCCGGACAATAAGGTAACACTCACCAGTAAAGGCGTTGCCTGTGGATGCGTAATTGCAATCCTGGGGAAGAAAACAGGTGTGGTAACCTGCGCCAGACACACCGCTATAGTTCCCACCACAATTGCCACCAAATAAGCTAACCCATTGTTCTGAAGCTTAGGCATAAACTGCAGATTCCACAATCCTTCCTTACGAAGGAGGCATAGAAGAATAGCTACCACCGCCGGTACAAGGCAGGCTATCGCCTGTACTCCCTGGGCCCAGCGAACCGGCTCTTCCACAAACAAACCATCATAGGCTATCCAACCTAACAGCCAGGTTATGGGCAAACAGATGACCAGAAAAAGAAGTATTTCCTTCCTCTCTTTTGTCTTAATCTTCATACCGTTCCACCCCCTTTAAATACACTTTGCAGGATATCTTGTAGGATATGTAATATGCTCCCATGGCCACATAGGGTAAATAAACTCCCATATACTGCATCCACTCAGGTAACTGTGCCTCACCCCGTGCCAGTCTGAACAAATAATCGATAATATCATTACTATCTATGGGCGGTCCAAACAAAAGATAAATCATAAGGCCATAGAACAATAAAAGAAAGAAAAACATTTTATATTTCGCACCATTCTTTGCCCCATATCGAAAATCAAAGGGAAATTCAATTGCCTGATACAGAATTACGAGATAAAACCCGTTTACGGATATCCCTAAAAAGCCACTTACCGTCCCCGGTATCAGCATGCCTATGATTTCTCCAAAAATATGAACGCCCACAATCGCCCAGGACACTGCCAGGGTCAAAAGGTACTTGGATAAAACCACCTGTTTATAGTCCATAGGACCGGACCGTACAAATCCGCTCCATCTGCGTTTTTCATCTACCTCCACAAACAACTGTGAACACATCATAGGTGCAAATGGCAACGAAATAAGCAAATACGCAGGTAAAACTGCATGCACTCCGGATTTTACAAAATTCGAAAATGAAGCATAGGGGATACAGGTGGCTACAATAACAAAGAATCCTCCAACGACCAACAGCGTAATTATATGCTTTTTTATTATACATAAATCCTTATAAATAAGTCCCAGCATCACTTTCCCCTCCTTTGATACCACCGTACCGATAAAGAAAAGCTTCCTACTATCAGCAAAGGTATAATGATAGGTGACAAGTACAGGAACCAATCAAAAAATATCCCGATTTTATTCCCCAAATTGTTAAAAAATGCGTCAGACTGCTCTTTGGTTTCATACATATTTTCTACTACTGTTGTAAAAACCAAAAAAGCTATCATGAAAATGATAAGCAAAACAGTAAGAACAACTTCCATGGTCTTGGCAGAAAAACGCTGATACAATGGCATACCCACTAACGGTATGACAATCACAACCAACAGAATAATCGCCATATTCTTAATGATGTCCGCAGTAATGGATTGCTTAAACATAACTGCCATCAACCCTGCATTCATCAGGCCTATCAGTAAGCAACACCCCAATACCATCGCACTGGTCAAATACCAGACACCAACTCTTTTCTTTGCTGTAATGGGCATGGTATACTCTATTTTTCTCCAACCGCTTTTCCTGTCATTCTCTATAGACCAAAAAATCTCCAGCACAAAGGCTAAAACCGCCGCATATGTTGCATAGACAAACATGTAAAAGAAATAGGCTTTATCTTCCTCCGCATAATTCTTCAAATTGCCGACCCTTGTTCCTAAGCCCACCAATATTCCTAATAACACCACACCTAATATCACTGCCAGTAATGCTATGTAGTTTTTCTTACTCAGATACAGCTCCTTATAGATTAACCCTTTCATTAAGACCACTCCTTTTTACCGGCATTCACATAATACAGCATGATCTCTTCCAAAGTGGTAGCATCCATAGCCAGACCGGAGTACTTCTTAGCGCAAAGGGCTCTGTCACTAACCAGCACATTAGCTCCGTAGTCTGACACACGGGCACTGATGAAATCTGCCGGGTCCATATCCTTATACTCACCCTTCTTACACTTAATCACGCCGTGACTTTCCAAGATTTCGTCCTTATATCCGGTAACCAGAAGCTTTCCCTTGTGAATAAAGGTAACACTGTCACATACCTTTTCCAAATCCGAAGTAATATGGGAGGACATGAGGATACTGTGATTCTCATTCTGCAGATACTCCATAAACATATCCAGACATTCGTTACGAACTACAGGATCCAGACCACTGGTAGCCTCGTCCAAAATCAATAAATTAGCATTATGAGATAAAGCCACTGCAATCTGCAGTTTCATCTTCATACCGCGGGAAAAATCTGCAATTTTCTTACGTTCAGGCAGAGCCAGTCTATCCAAATACACCTTAAACACAACACTATCCCAGTTACGATAAATATGCTTCAGAATGATATTCAAATTCTTTGCACTTAACTGATCATGAAAGGGTATTTCATCAAACACTGCGGCTATCTGCTCTTTTACCGCAATATCTTCCTTTAAATTATCTACTCCCAGTAAATTAATGGTTCCTTCATCTCTTCTAATAATATTCAATATGGACTTAATGGTAGTGGTTTTGCCGGCTCCGTTTTGTCCTATAAAACCCATGATGCTACCCTTCGCCACGTCAAAGCTTACATGGTCCAGGGTAAAACCATCGTACCTTACCGTAAGGTCCTTTACCTCAATGGCATTCTCATAATTTGACATGTTCTCCTCCAATTCCATTCAGCGTATTCCTATCCCCAGCGCCTTACTTACTGTTGTCATACAGAAGCCCCAGCATTTCTACCAGCTCTTCCAGGGATACCTGATTTTTGTTTGCTTTTTCGCAGGCCTGTACCAATAAACCTTCAATCTGTCGCAGGTTTTCTTCACGAAGCAGCTCTGTATTCTGCGCTTTTACGAAGCTTCCCTTGCCGGAATAGGACTCAATAAATCCTTCCCGTTCCAGATCCTCATAAGCACGCTTCGTGGTAATCACACTGATACGAAGCTGTGCCGCCAGATTACGCATGGAAGGAAGGGCGTCCCCCTCCTTTAATTCACCACTCATAATCATGTCCTTAATCTGGGATGTGATTTGTAGGTAAATTGGTTCACCTGAAGAATTTGTAATAATAATATCCATAGTGCACCTCTTTCAATGTATATATACGATATACACATTATGTACGCTCATATTTGTTCTGTCAATACTTTTTTACAAAAAAATCCATGGCGTGTACTTTTCCGTACTCACCATGGACAATTTTAACTCTGATAATAATATACCACCAACTGTGT
>JAZSII010000178.1:0-14053 GCA_045533725.1 Acetatifactor sp.
TCAACCCCAAATAAATTAATTGAGGAGGTTCAAAATTATGTCAGAATTAACTTTTGAACAAATGCTTGAAGAATCATTAAAGACTATACATGCAGGAGAGGTAGTAGAAGGTACTGTTATTGATGTTAAGACCGATGAAATCGTACTTAATATCGGATACAAGTCAGACGGTATTTTGAGTAGAAACGAATACACCAATGAACCTAACGTTGACCTTACAACTGTAGTAAAAGTCGGCGACACAATGGAAGTTAAGATCTTGAAAGTAAATGATGGAGAGGGTCAGGTTTCATTAACCTACAAGAGACTCGCTGCAGACAGAGGAAACAAGAAGATCGAAGAAGCTTTCAACAACAAAGAAGTATTAAAGGCAAATGTTGCTCAGGTATTGGATGGTGGATTAAGTGTAGTAGTAGAAGAAGTAAGAATCTTCATTCCTGCAAGCCTGGTATCCGATACTTATGAAAAGGATTTGAGCAAGTACGCAGGAACTGAAATTGAGTTTGTAATCAGCGAATACAATCCTAAGAGAAGAAGATACATCGGTGACCGCAAGCAGCTTATCGTAGCACAGAAGGCTGAACTTCAGAAGGAATTGTTCGAAAAGATCAAAGAAGGTGACGTAGTAGAAGGTACTGTTAAGAATGTTACCGATTTTGGTGCATTTATTGATTTGGGCGGTGCTGACGGATTACTTCACATTTCAGAAATGTCTTGGGGCAGAGTAGAGCATCCTAAGAAAGTATTCAAGATTGGCGACAAGGTTAATGTTTTGATTAAAGAAATCAATGGTAACAAGATTGCCCTTTCTTTGAAATTCGATGATGCAAATCCTTGGAAGGATGCAGCAGAGAAGTATGCTGTCGGTACTGAAGTAACCGGTACTGTTGCAAGAATGACCGATTTTGGTGCTTTCATTGAATTGGAGCCCGGCGTAGATGCTTTGCTTCATGTTTCACAGATTTCAAAGGAGCATGTAGAAAAGCCTGCTGATGTTCTTAAAGTAGGTGATGAAGTTACCGCAAAGGTAGTTGATTTCAATGAAGCAGATAAGAAGATTTCATTAAGTGTTAAGGCTATGTTTGCTCCGGAACCTGTTGCTGAAGAAGCAGTAGAAGACGCAGATGTAGTTGCTGTAGATATTGACGCAGTGATTGCTTCAGAAGATGCTGAATAATAGGCTGATATGCAGAGCCGGACAATTTTGTTTGGCTCTGTCTTTATACCGGGAAACACAGGTGATGACAATGGCATATGATTATGAATATTTTAAGAGAGAAATTTTCCAATTGACTACCATCGATTTGAATGCCTATAAAGAAGCTCAAATGAAGCGCCGTATAGATACACTTATCAATAAGCATCGAATAAATTCTTATGATAAATATGTGCAGGCTTTGAAAACAGATAAAGGGATGTTCGAGGAATTTGTTAATTATATTACCATTAATGTTTCGGAATTTTACCGAAATCCGGAACAGTGGAAATTATTAGATGAGAAGGTCATTCCGGAACTGATTTCTAAGTTTGGCAAAAATTTGAAGGTTTGGAGTGCAGCCTGTTCCACGGGAGATGAGCCCTATTCACTGGTTATGGCCCTGTCGAAGCACATTCCTTTAAATCAGATAAAGATTATTGCTACTGATTTGGACAAGCAGGTTATTGCAAAAGCAAAGGTCGGATTGTATGCGCAGAAGAGCATTGCGGGTGTTCCGGAGGAATTTAAGAAGAAGTATTTTACACAAGTAGGACCTTCCTACAAGATTTCAGATGAAATAAAAGCAAGAGTTGAATTTAAAGAGCACAATTTGCTAAAGGATTCCTATATTCCGGATTGTCATTTAATTGTATGCCGTAATGTGTTGATATATTTTACGGAAGAGGCAAAAAATGAAGTATTTGCCAAGTTTCAGAAACACTTAAAACCGGGTGGAATTTTATTCATAGGAAGCACAGAGCAGATTATGAATTATCGCGATATTGGCTTTGCCAGAATGAGTTCATTCTTTTATCAAAAGGTACAATAAAAATCAGGCAACTTAGGTTTTCCCTAAGTTGCCCTTTTGTTTCATTTATACCTGTGCCGCAATTACATCCAAAATGTGATTGGAATAATCGGAGAAAATCTGGCGATCTTTTTTGATTTCTTCTGTTAATTCAAAATACATATTCTTGTCTTTATAATCACGCTTGAAGAACGGAGTAACCAAGGTATCCCACTGAGGCAGATAGGTGGAAATCTTTCTGGTATAGCAGGTTGCGGCAGTTGCGGCTTCGCGATGTGCCTTATCTACAAAACCGGATACTGATTTGTGCAAAGCAGTGTCCTCGGCAGGTAAGTAATAGTAATCTTTATAATTTGAGTAAAAATATTTCAATTCGCCCTCGTAAATGGGAACGCGAATTTGACCTTCCTTTTCATAACCCTTGAAATAGCAGTCATTTCCGGAAACGCTGATTTCTTTAGGAAGAGAAACCGGTAAGGCAACGGTCAGAAGTAATTCTTGCCGTTTGTTTCCTGCTAAATCCTTGTAGGTACTTGCCTGTGCTTTTTTGGCGCGTAAACCGGAATTAAGTAAATCATAATAGGAAAGAATCGGGAGTATTTCCAACATTCCCTTTAAATCCTCCTCATTATGAAGTAATAAGGCTTTTTCATTATCCGCAGAATGATACTGTACATATTCGTGGTAGATACCGATTAAGTCTCCACCGGTATATGGATCTTCGCGGTCAATTTCCAAGAATTGTTCCAAGGTCTTTTGTTTGCAATTGGGCAATTTCAGGAAATGACGGTAGGGAGCAATTCTTCGATATATATCCACTCCTTCAAGTCCTTCGAAGCTGTAGGAGAGCCCCAGTTGTTCACTTTTCTGAGTAAGGTAGGGTAAGTCAAAATTATTGCCGTTGAAATGAATTAAATGTGTATATTCCTTGGCAAATTCAAAAAAGGAATCAAGAAGTAATGCTTCTTCCTGATAGTTTTCCGCAAACCATTGACGTATGTTCCAACAACCATCTTTGTAGAAAACGCAACCAATCAGATAGAGATAAGAAGAGCGGGCAGTAAAGCCGGTTGTTTCTATATCGATAAACAGTGCCTTTTCTAAGGGACATATGTTATCCAAAGGATACATCATATCAAATTGAGTAATCTGAATATTTGTTTCTTTCACCTATGAAATCCTCCTTTTTTCTGTAGGATAAAACTCACTATAATAATCTTAACACATTTTTCGAAAATACTGTAGTATTTTATTGAGAAAAATAGTATATTTATTATGAAATCGAGTGTACATACTTTGTCGAAAAGTAGGAAAGGATAAATGGAATGGCAAAATTAACCTTTTTGGGTGGAATTCACCCATATGATGGAAAAGATTTGTCAAAGGACAAGCCTATCATAACGCTCCTTCCCAAGGGGGAAATGGTTTATCCTCTGGCTCAACATATTGGAGCGCCGGCAACGGCAATTGTCGCAAAAGGAGATAGGGTACTTGTAGGACAAAAGATAGCAGAAGCCACAGGTTTTGTTTCTGCACCGATTTATGCATCCGCATCCGGTACGGTAAAGGCGATAGAACCACGCCGTGTTGTGACCGGAGAAAACGTAATGAGTATTGTTGTGGATAATGACGGTCTTTTTGAGGAAAAGACGCAGATGCTTCCCGTAAAGCCTTTAGAGAAAATGACGACGGAGGATATTATTCAGACTGTAAAAGAGGCCGGTATTGTAGGTATGGGTGGTGCAGGCTTCCCTACATTTATTAAGTATCAACCTAAGAATCCTGATGATATTGAATATGTAATCGCCAATTGTGCAGAATGTGAGCCCTATTTAACATCCGATTACAGACGTATGCTGGAGGAACCGGAAAAGGTAATCGGCGGTTTGAAAATCATCTTAAGTTTGTTTAAGAATGCACATGGAATTTTGGCGGTGGAGGATAATAAGCCGGATTGTATCAAAATATTAAAGGAATATGCAAAGAAAGAACCCAGAATTACTGTAAAGGCGGTTAAGACAAAATATCCGCAGGGTGCAGAGCGAACCTTGATTTATGCAACAACCGGACGAAAGATTAATTCTTCCATGTTGCCGGCAGATGCAGGCTGTGTAGTAAATAATGTGGATACCGTGGTAGCTGTGTATCGTGCGGTGACGGAAGGAAGACCGTTGATGGAACGTATCGTTACCGTGACCGGAGATGCGGTTATGTATCCTCAAAACTATCGAATCCGCATTGGCATGAATTATAATGAATTGATTGAAGCGGCAGGTGGTTTTAAGACAGAACCTGAAAAGATCGTGTGCGGTGGTCCTATGATGGGCTTTAGTATGATAACCACGGATGTTCCCACCACAAAGACCTCTACGGCACTACTTGCATTGACGCATGACGAGGTGGCGGCAGCCGAGCCCGGTCCGTGTATTAATTGTGGACGTTGTGTGGAGGTTTGCCCGGGGAGAGTGGTTCCCAGTAAGCTGGCAGACTGTGCGGAGCATTTTGATGAAGAAGGTTTCTTAAAAGGAAATGGCATGGAATGCTGTGAGTGTGGTTGCTGTAGTTTTATCTGTCCGGCAAAGAGACCCTTGACACAGGAAATTAAATCCATGCGTAAAATGCAACTTGCGAAAAAGAAGAAGTAGGAGGAGAAAAAATGAGTGAACGATTGAATGTATCGTCCAATCCCCATATTCGTTCCAAGGCTACCACTAACGGTATTATGGCAGCGGTGGTTTTTGCCCTTCTTCCGGCGGCGGGTTTTGGTATATACAATTTTGGAATAAAAGCCCTTGTTTTGATTTTGGTTACTGTAGCTGCGACTGTGGGAACAGAATTTTTATATGGACTATATCGGAAAAAACAGACCATAAGTGATTTGTCAGCAGTGGTAACAGGTCTTTTATTAGCCATGAATCTACCTGTCAGCGCTCCGTGGTGGATGGCTGTAATGGGTGGTGTATTTGCTATTCTGGTAGTTAAAATGCTTTTTGGCGGTCTGGGTCAGAACTTTATGAATCCGGCATTGGCTGCAAGATGCTTTTTGCTAATATCATTTCCGGCACTCATGACGAATTTTAGTTATGATACCTTTACAGGTGCAACCCCTTTAGCTGCTTTAAAAGCAGGAGAGTCAGTGAATGTTACTCAGATGATTATCGGTAATACTGCAGGAACAATCGGTGAAACATCCATGCTGGCTATTGTAATCGGTGCATGTATTTTAATTATGCTTGGAATCATTGATTTGCGAATTCCGGGTAGTTACATAGTTTCCTTTAGTGCATTTATTATTTTGTTTGGCGGAAGAGGATTAGATTTCCATTTCCTTTCTGCGCATCTTGCCGGTGGTGGTTTGATGTTAGGTGCGTTCTTTATGGCGACTGATTATGTGACAAGACCGATTACCGTAAAAGGCCAGTATGTATTTGGCGTTTTCCTGGGAATCATGACCGGTATTTTCCGTATCTTCGGACCGAGTGCAGAAGGAGTTTCCTATGCGATTATCTTGGGCAATCTTTTGGTTCCGCTTATTGAAAAGATGACTATGCCTACTGCTTTTGGAAAAGGAGGTATGCGTCATGGAAAAAAATAAAGATATAAAGAGTATGTTAAAGGATGCCGGTATTTTGTTCGTCATTACTTTGCTTGCCGGTCTTGTACTTGGATTTGTTTATGAAATAACCAAAGAACCTATTGCAGAGCAGGAACGAAAAGCAATACAGGAGGCTTGTCAGACTGTATTTGCTGAGGATGCGAGTTTGGGTCTTGTATTTCAAGAAGAAACCTATCTTCCGGATGCTGTAAAGCTGGCTGAGTTTGCTGAGATGGGAGTGGAAATCGGAGAAACTGTATATGCGGCTGTATCGCAGGGCGGAATGCTATGCGGTTATGTTGTGGAGGCGACTTCCAAGGAAGGATATGGCGGAAATATTGTTTTATATGTAGGTGTATATTCGGATGGAACGGTAAGCGGTGTATCCATATTAGAAATATCAGAGACTCCGGGTCTGGGTATGAATGCAGACAGTGTTTTAATTCCGCAGTTTAAGGGTGTGAAAGCTGATGCATTTACTTATACCAAAACGGGCAGTACCGTAGACAGCGAAATTGATGCCATCAGTGGCGCAACAATAACTACAAAAGCAGTAGTGAATGCAGTAAATAGTGCTGTACGTGTAGTTACCGAAGATTTGTTGAAGGGAGGTAACTAGAAATGGACGAAAAGAAAAATGTATTAGGAGAACGTTTATATAACGGTTTATTAAAGGAAAATCCTACATTTGTGTTAATGTTAGGTATGTGTCCTACTTTGGCGGTTACCACTTCGGCAGTGAATGGTCTCGGAATGGGGCTTACTACAGCGGTTGTATTGGCCCTCAGTAATCTGATTATTTCGCTTTTGAGAAAAATCATACCGAATAAAGTACGAATTCCCGCATTTATCGTAATTATTGCATCTTTTGTAACAGTGGTACAGCTTTTGTTGCAGGCATATCGACCTGATTTGAACAAGGCATTGGGAGTATATATTCCATTGATTGTAGTTAACTGTATTATTTTGGGACGTGCGGAAAGCTATGCATATTCCAATCCACCTTTACCTTCCTTGTTTGACGGTATTGGTATGGGACTCGGTTTTACATTTGCTCTTACCTGCATCGGTGCTGTACGCGAACTGTTAGGTACAGGCAAGGTTTTTGATGTGCAGGTAATGCCTGATTCCTTTACCCCCATCGGAATTTTTGTTTTAGCACCGGGTGCGTTTTTTGTGCTGGCAGCACTTACTGCGATTCAGAATTATATCAAGATTCGCGGAGAAAAGAAGGGTAAGGATATGTCAAAAATCGGTTCGGGATGTTCTCATGATTGTATGAGCTGCGGAAAGAGCGGCTGTAGCGAACGTTTCTATGATGCAAACGGAAAGGAGGACAAATAAATGAGTGAAGTAAAAGAATTACTTGTGATTTTAATCAGTTCCTCTTTGGTAAGTAATGTTGTATTAAGCCAGTTTTTGGGATTATGTCCGTTTCTCGGCGTTTCTAAGAAAACGAATACGGCAGCCGGAATGGGTGTAGCGGTTATTTTTGTAATTACACTGGCAAGTGCGGTAGCGGGTCTAATGTACAAATTCATTTTAGTTCCTCTGCATATTGAATATCTTCAGACCATTTGCTTTATTTTGGTAATTGCTGCCTTGGTGCAGTTTGTTGAGATGTTTTTGAAGAAGGCAATACCCTCTCTGTATGAAGCATTGGGAGTATATCTTCCTTTGATTACCACAAACTGTGCGGTGCTTGGTGTGGCACTTACCAATGTTCAAAAAGAATATGGAATTCTGACAGGTATTGTTAATGGATTTGCGACATCAGTCGGTTTTACCATATCCATTGTTATTTTGGCAGGTATCCGTGAGAAGATTCAATATAATGATGTTCCGGAATCCTTTAAGGGAATGCCTATTGTTTTGCTCACAGCGGGACTTATGGCAATTGCATTTTGTGGTTTTTCCGGATTGTTATAAGGAGGGCGTGAAATGATTAAAGGTATTATTATTGCTACATTAATTGTTAGCGCAATCGGAATTTTTATTGGTCTGTTTTTAGGAGTAGCCGGAATTAAGTTTAAGGTAGAAGTAGATCCCAAGGAGGAAGCGGTTCTGGGGGCTCTGCCCGGAAACAATTGCGGCGGATGCGGATTTGCAGGTTGTTCCGGTCTGGCTGCTGCAATTGCAAAAGGAGAAGCGGCGGTGAATGCCTGTCCTGTGGGTGGCGAAAAAGTTGGCAAGCAGATTGCTGAAATCATGGGAGTGGAGTCTGAAAGTGCAGAACCCATGGTGGCATATGTGCACTGTCAGGGTGATTGCGAAAAGGCTAAAATCGATTATGATTATACAGGGGCTGAAGATTGCCGCATGATGGCATTTGTACCAAACGGCGGTCCGAAGACCTGTAACAGTGGCTGTTTGGGATATGGTACCTGTGTGAAGGCCTGTCCTTTTGATGCGATTCATATTGTGAATGGCGTTGCTGTGGTAGATAAGGACCGATGTAAGGCTTGTGGCAAATGTGTTGCCGCATGCCCTAAAAACATTATCTCTATGATTCCTAAGAGTGCAAAGCAGGCAGTGGCTTGCAGCTCTAAGGATAAAGGACCTGTTGCAATGAAGGCCTGTACGGTGGCTTGCATTGGTTGTGGAATTTGTGCGAAGAATTGCCCCGCCGGAGCAATTAAAATAGAAGAGTTCCATGCAATAACAGATTATGAAAAATGTACTGCCTGTGGTGCATGTATGGAGAAATGTCCGAAAAAAGCAATTGTGATTCATTAGAAAAGGAAAGAAATATATGAGATTATCCGATGATATGGAGGAAAGAGAACGTATTACTCCGCCTATTATTTCTGTTCTGGGGGCTGTATGCCTGGTTGTAATCATTATCGTGGTAGTAGTGCTTTATGTAAATAAGGATGCATTGGGTGATAAGCCGAAGCCCGGAAATCAGACATCAGATTTACCCGGTCAAAATGAAGAGTATATTCCGGAGCTGGGAGGAAGTAATCTGACACCGGAGGATTTGGATTTTTGGGATATGTATCCTGAAAAAACACCCATACCGGTTGCACCGGAACAAGTGGTTGAAGAAGAGCCGGAACAGGATCCCTCTAAAGACGGAAAGCATACAAAGGTCATCAATGATAGTGGTGAGGAAGAGTGGGTGCTTATTGATGAGCAATTGAATAAGCATTACTATGACTTGAATTCTTTTGTGCTTCAGTCCGACAGAATGAAGTATTATAAGGATGACAGAGTGATTTCAGCTTTGGGTGTGGATATTTCAGAGCGCCAGGGTTATGTGGATTTCAATAATCTGAAGAAGGCCGGAATTGATTTTTGTATGATACGTGTGGGAGCAAGAGGTTACGGTACGGGGCAGTTGTTTTTGGATGAAAATTTCTCGGAGAATATGAAGAGAGCTTTGGATGCCGGACTGGAAGTAGGAGTTTACTTTTTCTCACAGGCCATAACGCAGGAAGAAGTCATGGAAGAGGCTAATTTGGTTTTGGAGGCTTTGGCAGATTATGATATTAAGTATCCTGTGGCATTTTGGATGGAGTATGTGGAGAATGATACCGCCAGAGTAGAGCAATTGACAAAAACGGCAAAAACAGAGATTGCCAAAACTTTTTTGGATACTATGAGAACTGCGGGATACACTCCCATGCTTTACGGCAAAAAAGAGTGGCTGATTAAGAAACTGGATTTATCGATGCTGGAGGGTGTTGATATTTGGCTTGCCCAATATGAAAGCACGCCGGATTATCCCTATTCCTTCAGTATGTGGCAGTATACCAACCACGCTATCGTAGATGGTATTTCCGGAAGTACCACATTGAATATCAGTCTGATTGATTTTTCGGAGAAGTAGGACGATAATCAATGATTTTCTGTGAAATTTTTACCTGTGAATAGATTTCAGCGTATTCACGGGGAGTAACGGAATCAATATAATTTAATGAAAAGTTTTTGGTAAGGCCGTGTTTGTGTAAAACATCCACGGCCTTATTGTATGCAATTGCCGCATGCAACATATCGTTGTAAGTACCTACATGAAAATATCCATTAATATGGATTCGAACATAATACTTATATTTGCCCTTTTCAAAAATCGTGCGTACCCCATGATAGATATTCAAAATCTCCAAGTTTTCACGACGAAAATCGGAGGTATCGTTATTTAGAAAGCGATAATCAATACCGGGAACCGCGTAGCTTTTTATGCCGTAACGGGATAATATGCTTACCTGCATGCCGTAATCGGCAACAAAGTAATGGTTGCCGCGCATCATGATTTTGTGAGAGGAATAATAAAACAAATCGTCGGAGTCAAACTTTAAAACATGTTCAGGGCTTAAATAGTAATAAAAGAATTTAGGACGTACATAAATGGGCGTTCCCAAATATATACGGTTATCACGAAAATTGATGAGTATTACCCACTTTTCGAAAGAAAGGATGCCGGAAGGTTGATAATCCATTAGTGTTATAGTTGAATCCTGAGCAATCAGCTTACATGCAGTAAGATAGGCTTCATGTGCAGCCTGTTGGGTGGAATAGCTTCCCAGACTGATGTGCTTGCGACGAAAAGTAATGGAGGAACGATAGTAGGTTTCTCCATTTTTCTTTGTACTAATATAAACACCATCCATATGCATATCATTGCTCATAGTCTGCATCACCTTGTCTGTTACTGTATTTTTTTCAGTGTAACATATTTTTGACCAAAATAACAGAATTTAGAAATATTTTGAGGACTTGCTGTATAGAATAATAATAGGGACAAAGTGTAAAGGAGCGGAATAATGTATAAAAAAGCAGTTGCAGCATTGGTTTTGGCGGAAGTGATTTTTGGAGTTTTTTTCTTGGGAATCGTATATTTTAATAAAGAAACGGACTATTTGGAAAAAACAGTGTTTGAGGTTGAATTGAATCAGGTTTTGTGGGCAAATGAGAAAAAATATATGGTGGAGATCAGCCAGGTTATGAATTCCAAGCAGAGGGTTCTTACATATGCACTCATGGATAGGGAAATAGAAGAACAAGAGGTGGCGACAGAGAGATTAATACTTTCGGATGAGGATTATCAAAATTTGCTTCGAATTGTGGAGGCGGAAGCCGGAGGAGAGGACGAAGTGGGCAAAATTTTGGTGGCAAATGTGGTCCTGAACAGAGTAGACAGTGAGAATTTTCCGGATAGTGTAACAGAAGTGATTTTTCAAAGGAGTAATGGGGTTGCTCAATTTTCACCTATATCAGATGGGCGTTTTTATGAGGTGGTAATCAGTGATGCAACCAGACAAGCAGTTGATAAAGCACTGGAAGGTGAGGATTATTCTCAAGGGGCGTTGTATTTTGCCGCAAGGAAGTATGCAGACAGTGAGAATATGCAGTGGTTTGATGAATGTCTTGTCTACTTATTTGAACACGGAGGACATGAGTTTTTTGCGCAATAAGTATCAAGTGAAGTAATAAAGGAGAGAGGATGTGAAGAAGCCTTGATTTTGCAAGGGGTGGTGGCTTGCAGTGTGAGAAAAGATGTGTTATAATGTGCGTCGAAAGAAAAGAGATTGATTTTTGGAGTACATATGGAGGAATTCAAATGGAAGTTTTATATAATAGTACAAGAAGTAAAGGAAATCCGGTGAAGGCGTCTACAGCTATTTTGAAGGGCTTGTCAGATGACGGCGGTTTGTTTGTACCGGACCATATTCCCGCACTGGATAAAACCTTGGCAGAATTGTCCAAGATGACATATCAGGAAGTGGCTTATGAGGTAATGAAGCTTTTCCTGACTGATTTTACGGAAGAAGAATTAAAGGCCTGCATTAACAAGGCGTATGATGAAAAGTTTGATACGGAAGTGATTGCACCGTTGGTTGAAGCGCAGGGTACCTATTATTTGGAATTGTTCCATGGTTCTACCATTGCATTCAAGGATATGGCACTTTCTATTTTGCCTCATTTACTGATTACTTCTGCAAAGAAGAATAACATTAAGAATGAGATTGTTATTTTGACAGCAACCTCCGGAGATACCGGTAAGGCTGCATTGGCAGGTTTTGCAAGCGTAGAAGGAACCAGAATTATTGTTTTCTATCCGAAGAATGGTGTAAGCCCCATCCAGGAGAAGCAGATGATTACCCAGAAGGGAGACAATACCTTCGTAGTCGGCATTCATGGTAACTTTGATGATGCACAGACCGGCGTTAAGAAGATTTTTTCTGATAAGGAACTTGCAAAGGAAATGGATGAAAAGGGATTCCAGTTCTCTTCCGCAAATTCTATTAACATCGGACGTTTGGTACCTCAGATTGTTTATTATGTATATGCTTATGCAAAGCTTTTGGCAGAAGAGAAGATTGCTGACGGAGAAGCAATTAATGTAGTGGTACCTACCGGAAACTTCGGTAATATTTTGGCTGCATTTTATGCAAAGAACATGGGACTTCCCATAAAGAAGCTTATTTGCGCATCCAATGATAATAAGGTGTTGTATGATTTCTTCAGTACCGGTACCTATGACCGTAACCGTGATTTTGTACTTACCACATCACCTTCCATGGATATTTTGATTTCCAGCAATTTGGAGAGATTGATTTATCGTATTGCAGGTAACGATGCCGAAAAGAATGCCGAATTAATGGCAGCATTAAGTAGTCAGGGTAATTACGATATTACTGAGGAAATGAAGGAACAGTTAGTTGATTTCTACGGTAACTATGCTACAGAAGCAGAAACTGCCAAAACTATTAAGGATCTGTATGAGGACTGCGGTTATGTAATTGATACTCATACTGCAGTAGCTGCAGCAGTTTACAAGAAATATGTTGCAGAGACCAAGGACGATGCAAAGACTGTGATTGCATCTACTGCAAGTCCTTATAAATTTACCAGAAGCGTTATGGAAGCAATTGATGAAAAATTTGCTGCCATGGGCGATTTCGAATTGGTAGATGAGTTGACCAAACTTGCTAATGTGGCAATTCCTAATGCAATTGAGGAAATCCGCAGTGCAGAAATTCGTCATAATAACATTTGTGAAGTGAATGAGATGCAGCAGGTTGTAAAGAACTTTTTGAATATTTAAGTGACGATTTAAGAAAGGCTGACTCCCGACGGGAATCAGCCTTTACTAGAAAGGGAAGAACTATGGATACCAAAAGAATGCAAGGCGTGGAAGCCTGTGGATTTTGCTTTTTAAATGGGGACGATGCCAAGCTTGCGGAGAAAGAACGAAAGCAGATTGATTTTATTGAGAGTAAAATGGATTACACTAATCATGAAAAGGTGCTCTCCATCTATAGTAAGTTGATTGAAGAACAGACCTTTAAAACTCCCAACGGAACCATTTATTTGAAGTATTTGCAGAATTTCCTTTTGAATAAAACAAGTATAGACAGAACCAGAATATATGCTATTCCGGTGTATGAGCCATGCGACAAGACCTACAAGGAGAAAGAAAGTGTCATTAAGAAGCGGGCACAGGAAGTAAAGAAAAAGGAAGAAGTCAAAAAGGCTGATAAATACAAAATTTCAGTTTTTATTAATATTATTTTGGTTATCGGTATTCTGATTATGTTCTGGGTGGCGACTGCCAGTGACGTGCCGAATATTTTGAATTATAAGCGGGCATTGGAAGATAAGTATGCCACATGGGAAGCTGAGTTGGACGAAAGAGAAGCGGTGGTGCGACAAAAGGAAAAGGAACTTCGTTTGACAGAAGAATAATATTTTCACAGTTTTGACATATTTAGGTGTTACACTGTACATAGTGAAGTAAGAAGAAAGTGTAAGGTGATTTCATGGAAAAGCAGAAAATATTAGTGGTGGACGATGAAAGCAGAATGCGCAAGCTGGTAAAGGATTTCCTAGTAAAGAATAACTATGATGTGTTGGAGGCCGGTGACGGAGAAGCGGCAGAAGAAATCTTCTTTCGGGAAAAAGATATCGCACTGATTATTTTGGATGTAATGATGCCTAAGCTGGACGGCTGGCAGGTGTGTGAAGATATCCGGGCGTACTCCAAAGTGCCCATTATCATGTTGACCGCCAAATCAGACGAGCGCGATGAATTAAAAGGCTTCGAACTGGGCGTGGATGAATATATTACCAAACCCTTCAGCCCCAAAATACTGGTAGCAAGAGTGGAGGCAATTTTGCGCAGGGCTAATCCGGCGGTTAAGCCAGAGGTTTTATCTTGCGGCGGAATTGAAGTAGACAAGTCTGCTCATCAGGTGTCAATTGACGGCGAACCGGTAGACCTAAGCTACAAAGAATTTGAACTCTTGAGTTACTTTCTGGAAAACAAAGGGATAGCCCTATCTCGTGAGAGAATTTTAAACAGCGTATGGAACTACGACTATTTCGGCGATGCCCGAACCATCGACACCCACGTAAAGAAACTACGAAGTAAAATGGGTAAGAAGGGCGATATGATTAAAACCATTTGGGGCATGGGCTATAAACTGAGCGAAGACAGTGAGTAAAG
>JAZSII010000034.1:0-79778 GCA_045533725.1 Acetatifactor sp.
ACGGGTTTTTACCATACCTGCGATTTTCTTCAAATCAAAATCCTTACTTAAAGCAGCTTTCAAATAAGGCTCTGCCATCTCATAAAACTTGTCAGCATCCATAGCCTTCAAATACTCGCCGTTCATCCAACGAAGCTTCACGATATCAAATACCGCCGGTGATTTGCTGATACGCTTATAATCAAAGTTTGCAATTAATTCATCCAAACTAAAGATTTCGTTATTATCTTCCGGACTCCAGCCAAGCAAAGCAATATAGTTCACTATAGCCTCTGTTAAAAATCCCTGCTCCATCAAATCTTCAAAAGCGTCATGTCCCCTACGTTTTGCCAATTTCTTGTGATTTTCATCGGTAATCAAGGGCAAATGTACATAAACAGGAACTTCCCAGCCAAAAGCATCATACAAACGTACATATTTAGGGGAAGAAGAAAGATACTCATTTCCTCTTACCACATGAGTAATGTTCATGGTATGATCATCTACAACATTTGCAAAGTTGTAAGTAGGGTATCCGTCTGACTTAATTAAAATCATGTCATCCAACTCTGAATTTGCTACAGTAATATCTCCATACAATTCATCATGGAAGGTTGTGGTACCCTCGGTAGGATTATTTTGTCGAATAACAAAAGGCTTGCCTGCATCCAAATTTGCCTGAATTTCCTCTTTGGAAAGTCCCAAACAATGCTTATCGTAAATGGTAATCTCCTTACCCTCTACTACCTCACTCTTTAAAGAAGCCAGTCTATCTTTATCACAGAAGCAATAATATGCTTCCCCTTTTTCAATCAATTCCTTAGCATACTTCATATAAATACCGGTAGCCATACGCTCGCTCTGTACATAGGGACCGTATCCGCCATCCTTGTCAGGACCCTCATCATGAATTAAGCCGGTTTTAGCCATGGTGCGGTAAATAATTTCAGTAGCGCCTTCTACAAAACGCTCCTGGTCCGTATCCTCGATACGAAGCATGAAGCTACCGCCGTCATGCTTGGCAATTAAAAATTCATACAATGCAGAACGCAAATTTCCCACATGCATTTTACCGGTGGGGCTGGGTGCGTATCTGGTTCTAATTTTTGTCATAAATTACTCCTCCTCTATATCAGGCAGCTGCTTAGATGCTGCCGTCTTAAACTTATTTACTTCTTTCATTGCCTGTGGAATTGCTATATTGGTACCTGCTCCGGCAATACAACCTCCGGGACATGCCATACCTTCAATCAGACAACCATTCATTTTGCCGGCCTTTGCCAAAAGCAAAATCTTCTTACATTCTGCAAGACTTTCCGCATGTTCAATCTTTACTTCCGTACCGGGATAATATTTTTTAATACACTCTTCAATGGCACTGGCCACACCGCCTGCCACACCGTATCCTCGACCTGCCGCAGTAGCATCCTGCATTTCATCCATGGCCTTGATTTCTTCCAAAAGAATTTCTTTTGCTTCAAACATACCCGTTAACTCTTCAAAGGTAATAACGAAATCCACATCGGAACGAATGGTTCTGCGGGAAGCTTCCAGCTTCTTTGACGCACAGGGACCGATAAATACTACTTGTGCATCAGGATGTTCCTGTTTGATAATTCGAGCCGTTGCCACCATAGGTGTCAATTCATTACTGATTTTATCAATAGTCTCCGGAAACAAATTCTTCGCCATAACAGACCATGACGGACAACAGGAAGTAAGTGCAAAATCCTGTTTACCGGTAGCAACTTCCTTTACATAATGCTCCGCTTCAGCAAGACATCCCAAATCAGCACCAATAGCTGTTTCATAAACATCAGCAAATCCTAATTCCTTTAAGGCTGTCTTAAAGATTTCCGGTGTTACCTTTGGTCCAAACTGACCTACAAAAGCCGGCGCAACCTGGGCAATAATCTTTTTACCGTTTTTCATTGCTTTAATCAGCTGAAAAATCTGAGATTTATCTGCAATGGCACCAAAAGGACAACTCACCATACATTGTCCGCAGGAAACACAGATATCATTATCAATCACTGCTCTGCCACGTTCATCAGATTTAATGGCACCGATACCACATGCTGACTTACAGGGTCTTTCCTTGTGGGTAATGGCATCATAAGGACAAATCGCCTTACATTTACCACATTTAATACATTTGTCCTGATCGATAACGGATTTGCCGTTTACAAAAGTAATCGCATCCTTAGGACAAACCTCCTGACAGGGATGTGCTACACAACCCATGCAGGCATTGGTTACAAAATATTCATTCTCCGGGCAGGCATTACATGCCGAAGGTATTACCTGCATCAAAGGGGGTTCATAATATTTCTCATCAATATTACTTTCCTCTACGCCTTCTGTTAAATGTCCGGGACGATTACGATTCTCGGGACGAAGGCTCATACCCATAGCCAAACGGATACGTTCTCTGATAATTGCTCTGTCACGATAAACGCTTTCCCAGTATTCAGACTCTTCATAATCTACTAACTTATAAGGCAAGGCTTCCATATCATCCTTTAAATTTGTTGAATTGTAAGCCAGATTTGCCACTTCACGAAACACCATTCGTCTTCGTTTACGAACCGGTGTATCAATTCCTCGCATGCTCATTACTATATTTTCCTTTCGCCATTCATGAAGAATGCGCTCTGTGCATTCTTCCCAGACGAAACATAGTCTATCTAAGGCGCCGTACTTTAGTGTCATAGATGGACTTTTCGTCAGATGAAACCTAGTTAATCTTAGCTGATGTTCTTTAGCAGCTTAGATTAACTTTTTATCTTTTTACCAGCTTTTAATAAAAGTATTTATATAATTATCCAAACACTCCTTAATAATGCTAACCGCTTCTTCGCGATTTCCTTTTTCATTTACAGCTGTAGTTTTATTTTCCAATGATTTGTATATTGCAAAAAAATGCTTCATTTCATCTACCACATGCGTAGGTAATTCATCAATATCATTGTAACAGTTATAATATGGATCATTAAAAGGGACTGCGATAATTTTCTCATCATTTTTGCCATTATCAAGCATCTTAATGACTCCAATAGGATACGCTCTTACAAGTGTCATTGGTTGAATTGATTCAGAACAAAGCAACAAGACATCTAACGGGTCACCGTCATCACCATATGTTCTCGGAATAAAACCATAGTTAGCCGGATAATGAGTTGACGTATGTAAAATACGATCCAAAAGTAAAAAACCGGTATCCTTGTCTAATTCATATTTATTTTTACTTCCCTTTGAAATTTCAATTACACAAATAAAATCTTCGGGTTTTACCCTCTTGGTACTCATTGTATGCCAAATATTTCCGTTAACCTGATCCATCCTGTATACCTACCCTTCGCATAATTTTACAAATTATCTTCTTAAGTATACCACCTTTAAATCACGTTTGCAAACTAATCTCATAGTATAATAACAAAAGAATATTTATTTTGTGAAAGGAAATTGTATGCAAAATTATCTTTATGAAAAAACATGCAATGAAAAGGTAATTGCCATGGCATATGTCCCTTGGCAGGATTTTCATAAACTGTACGAAAATCCTGAAGAAGCATATTGTGAAGGAACTATCTTTATGGAATTAAACAAACCTTTTATGGGAAGGAGATGTGTAAATGGTAAATAAAGAACAACAGCGTATGTTAAATGATATCGGCATTATTGATTTTACACTTGTTGACCTTATGCTTTATCTGGATACACATCCTACAGACAAGGATGCAATCGACCATTTTAATCACTATACTAAAATCAAAAATAGAATGGTCAAAGAATTTTCCATGATGTACTATCCTCTAACTAAAGATATGGCTGAATCAGTAACTGAATGGAGATGGGGTAATGCTCCCCTGCCATGGGAAGGAGGATGTAATTAATGTGGAATTATGAAAAAAGATTACAGTTTCCGGTAAATATTAAGGAGCCTAATGCCAAATTGGCACAGGCAATTATTTCTCAGTATGGTGGTCCGGATGGTGAAATGGGTGCCAGCATGCGTTATCTCTCCCAGCGATATGCAACCCCATATAAAGAAGTTGCCGGTGTATTGACCGATATCGGTACTGAGGAACTTGCTCATTTGGAAATGGTTGCTGCTATCGTGCATCAATTGACCAAGAATCTATCCATGGATGAAATTGAAAGAAGCGGTTTTGACAAATATTATATCGACCATACAGTTGGCATCTGGCCTCAGGCCGCAGGCGGTGTTCCTTTTAACGCAAATCAATTTCAGTCAAAGGGTGATATTATAACAGATTTGTTTGAAGATATGGCAGCTGAACAGAAAGCCAGAACCACTTATGACAACATTCTTCGTTTGGTAAAGGATTATCCTGACGTATATGCTCCCATTAAATTCTTAAGAGCACGTGAGGTTGTTCATTTCCAACGTTTTGGCGAAGCGCTCCGCATTACTCAGGATCATCTGAATGACAAGAATTTCTATGCATTTAACCCGGGTTTTGATGCAAAATGCTAAATCAGCTCACAAAAACGGACCATGTTTAAACATGGTCCGTTTAAAAATTTATACGGTAATAAATATATTATGCTTTGGTAGTGCTGCCAAAACCTCCGTTTCTTACACCCTGCGCATCATCATCCACTGTGATTCCGTACTCCAAAAAAATACCTTGCATAAAGCCCATGCCCGCTGAAATATCAACTGTTTTCCCCTCATTGGAATCATTTGTTATCTTCGCCATAATATGACCTTCATTGTCGGAATAAAAATAGTCACTGTCTATAATTCCGACCGTATTATTTAGCTGAAGACGATATTTAAAACCAAGTCCGCTTCTGGGATATAATTTCAACACCCAGTCTTCGTCCATCTTCGCACGGATACCGGTAGGAATCTTAATGGTACTTCCCGCAGGAAGTGAAAACGCAAAAGGTGCATGAAAATCATAACCTGCGCTCCCCTTTGTTGCTCTGGTAGGCAATTCAATAGATTCATACATATCAGCTATATCCGCATCTGTATATTCGGGAAAATCATCTTTAATGGACTTCTTAAAGTTTTCAAGACTTACTTTATAAAACTGTGCAATTCTTTTCATATATATCTCCTAATTCATTTTACGAATAATCTCTGCAGTGTAACACAGGTACGGAAGGGTCTGTATTTTCCGGTGCCAAGGTTTTTCGCACATCAATTACACGTTGATTTTTGCTGCCTTTCCAAAGCAAATTCACATCACGTTCTTCGATATGAAACTCTCCGTCCACCACTACGTCCACATACTGCATCATTGGATAATACATAATATTTTCCCATGAATCTCCTGTGTACAACCAAATGGTTTTATTCGGAAACTTTTCTTTTATCTCAGCCATTAAAGCTCTCACAGACAAGCGATTGGCCGGATGCAAGGGATCACCTCCCGAAAAAGTAATACCTGCAATATAATCATGCTCTAACTGCTCGAAAATCTCTTCCTTTGCTGCCTCGTCAAATAAAAGGCCGCCATTCGGATCCCATGTTATAGGATTTTGACATTCCTTACAGCAATGGTTACAACCTGCCACCCAAAGAACTACGCGAAGTCCGTCACCATTTAGCATATCGTCCTTTGTAATATTGTGATATCTCATAACTTACATGCTTTTCCTTTCTGCAATTTCTGCCATTTTGGCATCATTCAAGCGAGTATCCCCATGTACTCTGGAATAAGAAAGATATCCGTTCATACGATCAATTTTTGTAAGGTTACGGCTGCCGCATTTAGGACATTCGTCCATTTCCAATTCCTGATGTCCGCAATCATCACAATAAGCAAGAGATAAATTCACACCCTCATAAAAACCTAAATCCATAGCACGACGAATCAAGGTCTTTACCGCATCAATATTATAATCAATGGGGTATTTAACATACTGAATCTTACCTCCATTACTTAAATCCCAGAAACGATTCTCCAAATTCTGCTTTTGAATAGGTGTAATATCCTCTGAAACATGGCAATGGAAACTATTGCTTACATATTCTCTGTCTGATACTCCTTCGATAATTCCATATTTTTTACGGAATTGCTTCACTTGTAAGCCGCACAGATTCTCTGCAGGCGTGCCGTAAATTGCATATAAATTGCCGTCTTCTTCTTTAAATTCATTAATTTTGGCATTAATATGCTCCAAAACTTCTACTGCAAACTGTCCGTCTTCTACCAAGGATTTACCATTATAAAGCTCCTGCAATTCATTCAATGCAGTAATACCAAAACTTGCGGTTGCTGCTTTAAGCAAAGGTTTAATCTTGTCGGTAAGCTTTAAATGTCCACCTAAGAAACCACCCTCGCAATATGCCAAAGGATTAGTAGAAGCACGCATTTCACCTAAATATGCATAAGTTCTGATATGAAGCTGGCGAATTAAATTTAAATAATAATCCAGTACTTCATAGAAATCACGACTTTCTTTTCTGGATTTTGCCAAAATCATGGGCAAATGAAGAGAAACCGCGCCAATATTAAAACGTCCCACAAAAATAGGGCTGTCATTTTCATCTGCCGGATGCATACCACCGCGACGATACCAAGGAGATAGGAAAGCTCTGCAACCCATAGGAGAAATGATTTCTCCGTACTGCTTATAAATACTTGCTACATACCCCTTGCCGGTAAGACTTAACCAGTCCGGATACATGGTTTTGGCAGAACACTGTACTCCGGCTTCAAACACATCTTCCAACGGTTTGCCCGGTCCGTGTAAGTTTTCATCATACAAAAATACAATCTTAGGGAACAGAACCGGCTTTTTACATTCTGACTTTCCCTGACCTCTTCTTCTTACATTTAGCATGGAAATAGTGGCCTGTTTAGCAAATCTGCCGGTACCCGTACCTGCAGTTACAGTAATAAACGGATAATCACCACGGCTGCTGGCAACCGTATTGAATTTGTATTCCCAACCCTGGAAGCCCTGCTCGAAATCTCTTACCACATCCGCATATGCTTCTGCTTCGGCAGTGTCCTTATCAATGGCAAGGCGTAAATATTTATCCACATATTTTTTATATGATTTTTCAGCATAAGGCTCCAAAATCAAATCCACGCTGGGCACTGTGAAACCACCGTATTGCTGACTTGCTGCGCTTAAAACAATATCTCCGATAACATCAAATGCAACATCCAGGGACTTTGGTTCATTATACCAGATATTACCCATTTCAAAGCCACCGGACAAAACATTCTTTACATCAAACAAGCAACAATTCATGGTATCTCTTCTGGCTGACATATCATGGACATAAATATATCCATCACGACATGCCTGAATTTCTTCCGTTGTGAGGAAAAACTTCTGATAAAGTTCTTTATTAAACTGATTGAAAATCAAACTTCTCTTAGTTGATACCAGTGCAGAATCAGTATTGGCATTTTCTTTATCACCCACATACATAATGGACTGACTCTTCATATATACATCATCGAGCATGCGCACAAAATCCTGCTTATAGTTACGATAATCACGATAACTCTTTGCTACAACAGGCTTCACCTGCTCCAAAGCGCTTTCCACAATATTATGCATTACAGGAATAGGAATCTCCTGTTTATTAATTTCATTTACTTTATCTACTACATATTGGCAAATCTGCTTTTTCTCATCTTCTGTAAATTCAGTCAAAGCACGATAAGCACTCTTTCCAACAGCGCTGATTACCTTCTGAACATTGAAAGCTTCTTTACTGCCATCTTTTTTTATAACATATACCTGCTTATTAGGTAAAAACATAGCTCCGTAATCTACACAATCTTTCTGATTAGGTTTGCACATAATTCCATCTCCCTCAACTAATTCGCACAAGATATTGTGTCAAATAAACATTGAAATCAATATTTTGTATATTTTTTAGTATATGTAATGCATACATAAAAGTCAAGGAAGAACAGAATAAAAAAAAGAAAAGAGCATTTGTACCAAAAATGCTCTCCTCTTTTTGTATGTTATTTAAGAATATTACTTTCGTCTATTTTGCTGATTGCTTCTTCAATCACACCAACGGGTAAGGTTAATGCAAATCGTACATATCCTTTACCAAGTTCACCAAAACTGCTTCCCGGTGTACACAACACGCCTGTTTTCTCCAACAGGGTCATAACAAATTCAACATCATCCGTAAAGTTTGTCGGAATCCTCGTCCATGCAAACATAGTTCCCTGACTGCGCTCCATCTTCCATCCGATATTGGTCAATCCGTCACACAAAGCATTTCTACGTGCTTCGTACTCTTTACACTGCTCCTTCACAAAAGTATCCGGACCATTCAACGCTGCAATAGCACCATATTGAATGGGTAAGAAAATACCATAATCGATCTGTGAGCGTAACTTCTTAAAATTCTGTACAATATCTTTATTTCCAACCACAAAGCTTACACGGGCACCGGTGTAATTAAAGGATTTAGATAATGAATAAAACTCTACACCTACTTCTTTTGCACCTTCAAAAGAAAGAAAAGAACGTCCTACGTTTCCATCGTAAATAATATCTGAATAAGCATTATCATGTACAATAATAATATTATACTTCTTTGCCCAAGCAATCAATTCTTCATAAAATTCTGCCGGTGCAATTTTACATATAGGATTTAAAGGATAAGAAACAATCATGAGTTTAGCTTGTTCTCCCCAATCTTCACCGATAGAATTTAAATCAGGCAAATAATTATTTTCTTCACGGAGTTCATAGGTAACAAGCTTTGCACCCGCAAGAGCCGGACCCACATCAAAAATGGGATAACCCGGATTCGGAATTAATACCACATCCCCTTCGTCTATCAAAGACAAACCAATATGTGCGATACCTTCCTGCGAACCATACACGCACATAATCTCTTCCGGCTGTAACCCGCTTACATGGTATCTGGTTTCATATTTTTTTATGACTGCTTCGGTCAATTCAGGCAAGTCTGCCAGAGCATATTTATAATTTTCCGGTTTTTCACACGCCTTTGCAACAGCCTCCATAATATGCTTTGCCGGCGGAAAATCCGGTGTACCCACACTGAAATTGTATACTTTTTTTCCGTTTGCCTCTACTTCTCTTTTCTTGTCATTTAATAACTGGAAAATACCTTCTCCAAAATGATTCATTCTTTTTGCAGGAATTATCTGCATAATCATAGCCTTCTTTCATCATTTATATTCTTTCAACAGAGTCTCAAGCCACTCTGTATATTCTGCACGCACAGTTTCAGGAGCTTGAATTTGTATTTCCTTCCCCACTCCTGCCAGCCAACCAAAAAAGGGCGAACTGACCGCTACTTTTACACGGGCTTTCAGTTTATCTTTTATAGGTCTGATGGTAATCTCCTTTCCAAATCGGTCAATTACAACACCAATCAAATGAGAAGGAAATATCAACGAAACATCTTCCGTACGACCGCCAAACATACCAAAAGTCTGACTTGTATACTCTGTCGGTTTCCACTTTTTGTATTGATTTTCACCGGTTCTGTTTTCCTTTAAAACTTTGATCCCGGACATCTTGTCCACCCTGTAATGCTTGATTATACTTGCGGCTTCATCATATGCTATCAAATAATAATTCTCCTCATTACTGATAAGCATCCACGGACTTACAATATATTCTGCTCCATTTTTTCTGGGAATAAGCTGTTTTTTTTCATTCCACTCCAAGTATTGAAAGGATATCTGTTTATTTTCCTGAATAGCCTTATGTAATGCATCAATCAAATAATAAATACTTTCGTTGTCCGCTTTTATTCTACCATTTACATACACCTGACGTTGTAATTGCTTCGCATCATGTTTACTGGTCAAACGCTCTAACTTTCGAATTAATTCAGCAGATTTTTTTTGCGTAATAAATCTTGTAGATTGGACAGCATCCACCAAAAATTTAAGTTCTGCCAATTCAAATTCACGGGATGCCATATAATACCCGGCACCATTTCGATTCTCAGAAGATTGAATAATATCATATCCAAAATCCTGCAATTTGGCAATATCATCATAGATACTCTTGCGTTCAGCAGGAATACCGTACAACGCTAATTTTTGAATTAATTCTTTTGTACTGATAATATGATTCTCATCGGAATCTTCAGCGAGAATCTTAACAATATACAACAATTTCAATTTCTGACCGCTGTTCTTTGCCATAATTACCTCTTGTTATCAAAAATACCAAGTAGCTCATATATTTGGTGTAAATCTGTAATTTCATAATCCACTGTATATCCGACAGGCAATTCTTTTTCCTTGGGGTTATACCAGCATGCTTTAATGCCAACGATATTAGCGCCCTTTATATCACTGGAAAGGGAATCTCCCACTAACAAAATCTTACTTCTGTCTTTTTCTTCGATTTTTGACAGACAATACTCAAAAAAATCCGCCTGTGGTTTGGGTGCTCCAATCTCCTCTGATATAAATAAATCGTTCATCACTTCTGCAAAACCCGAAAGCCCCAGCTTACTTCTTTGCGTGGAAGATACACCATTCGTTACAATGTATTGTTTTAATTTTGTCTGTAAAGCCTTACAGATGGTTAACGAATCATCCAAATAGGAATAAATATTACCAAGGCTTTTTTGATATTCTTCACGGAAATTCTGCACGGATACCTGTGGATAATCCAATAATCCATACTCTGCAAAAAAATCCGCAAAACGTCCGTTTAAAACCTGTTCCTTGGTTACTTCGCCTTTTTCAAATCGCTTCCAATAGCTTTCGTTAATTTGAAAATAACGTACAATCATCTCTTCGGTAATTTCGAGTCCTAATGTATGAAATCCCTGTTTTAAAGCACCTCTGCACGAATAATCAAAATCTAAAAGAGTATTATCTACATCCCATAAAATCGTTGTAAACCTTCTGTTCATATGTACATTTCTCCCACCTGTTAAGAAAGGCTGATGTATTTTCATACAACAGCCTTCGCTAATTATTACACATTATTATCAGATTCATTGGCAATTGCTGGTGTAGGCACCTCTTCTGCAAGCTTTTTGTTTTTTCTCTTTCTGAGAAGCAGACCAATGGTAAAACCAATTGCTGCAACTACTACAATAATAAACATCAGCAATAAATATGAACAAAATGTACTTAAAAATTCCCACATAATGCATTGTCCTTTCTCTATACAAATCATTATCACTTATTATGCATCAATTCTAACATAACGTCAAGTAGCTTTCCAGATTCCTTCGTTTAAAAAAGTCTCCGCCTGCTTTTGTGCATCTTCGATAATCTCGGAATCATATCCCATAATCTTCAGCAATTGAATTGCATTTCTGGTTGTTGCTCGTCCGGACTGTAATTGATAGTTAAATAAGATATCTCCGTCTTTGATTTCTTCTTCAAAATGGAAATTATCATAAAACTCTTCCAACAAATGTGTCAATTCAATATCATGAGTTGCTGCAAAGCATTGAATTCTGTCACCATTCATACCCTTTAATATTTGTGTAGATGCGGCAATTCGTTCAACCGTATTAGTTCCTCTTAAAACCTCATCCACAAAACAAAGAACAGAAATATTTTTACTCTTATAATTATCTAAAATACGTTTAATAGATTTGATTTCAACAATATAATAACTCTCCTTATTTTCCAAATCATCTCTGAGAGACATAGAAGTATATAAACAGGAAAAGTTACCCTTGTATTTATCGGCAGCAACAGTGTATATGGTCTGTGCCAACAATGAATTAATAGCCATCATTTTCAAAAATGTTGATTTTCCTGACGCATTGGAACCTGTTAACAATACCCCTTTTTTTGCATTGATAGAGTTCTTTACCGGTTTCTCTATCAATGGATGATACCCATCTGTAACTTCTATTCCTGATTCATCAAATTCAGGTTTGCAATATCCTTCCGTCAAGGATTCACGAAATAAAGCAATGCTTATTGCAGATTCTATATACCCCATTTGATAAACAAGCAAATCTACTTGCTGAATGTGTGCAGTTATTTCACGTAACATTCTGTTAAATACAATTAAATCTAAATGAAAAATCATTCTGAAATAATCTAAAATAACATCCAGCGGATTTCCGCTCGTTTTACTGTTTCCGCTACTGAAAAGCCAGAAAGAGCCAAAGCCAACCATTTTAAGTGATGATGTAGACTCGATTATTTTTTCTTTTTCATGTTCACATGCATCCGGAAGAATATCTTTAACTTTATTTGCTACATTCAACAAACGCATAACATAAGCCAAGCTGACGGTATATGGTTCAATCTCACCTTTCTTTTTGTAATAATCAAATATCTGCCAAATAATCCATGCTAATATTAATAAAATCCCTGCAGTAAGGTTTATCCAAAAAGAAAATATTGCTAAAGGCAAAAACAATATTCTTATTAATTCTTTTTTGTTTGAGTGTATTTCAAGTCCGGTCAAATACCCCATATAATCATACAGAGAATATTTTCCGGTAGTACCAAGCTCTTTCATCAAAAGCTGGTATTGTACGCGTTCTTCATCATTTGTATTATAATATTCAGTAATATCATCAAAATGAATCAACTCATCCTCAGAAAAATTAGGCGTACGATACAGATAATACAATACTTCTTCCCCTGTGGATGACAAACAATAATTGGAACGTTTAAATACTTCATCCATATTCAAGTCATTCCATGTAATGTCATCAATCTGAAATTCTTCCTGATGTTTCTCAAAGAAAGCACTAATTCGCAAAAAACGTTCTATCTTATATTCTTTATCAGGAATTTTTCCCTTTAAAGAATATAACTTTTCTCTGAATTTCTTCAATTCTTTCTTTTCATTCAAATATCCCTGAATAAATACAAATAAAATTAAACCCAAAAAAACTGCAAGTAAAATCAATACGTCCAAAATCTAATACCTCTACTAAAAAACAATTTTTCTCTATTTTATTACATGTCAACCTTTTTTGCAATGAAAAAAGGACAATACCTTGGTACTGTCCCCATTTCAAAGTTATTTATAACATATTATAAGAAAACATATTTCAAAACAAAAAGAATGGTAAGTATATACATTAACAAATTAACTTTTCCTTTTGTTTTGCCTGTAAATACATGAATCAAGGTCCATGAAATAACACCAATTGCTATACCTTCAGAAATACTATACATCAAAGGCATACAAAGAACACACAAGAATGCCGGAATCGCTTCCAATGCATTTTCCCAGTCAATCTTCATAACAGAAGACATCATATAAAATCCTACTACTATTAATGCCGGTGCAGTCGCAAAACCGGGAATTGCTAAGAATAAAGGAGAGAAAATAATAGAAAGTAAAAATAACAAACCTGTAACAACTGCTGTCAAACCGGTTCTGCCGCCTTCTGTAACTCCGGCTGCACTTTCTACGAAAGTAGTGGTAGTGGAAGTACCAAGCACTGCTCCTGCTGTTGTAGCAACTGCATCTGCCATTAAAGCTCCCTTAATTTTGGGCAATTTACCATTTTCATCAAGCATATTTGCTTTTGTAGATACGCCAATCAAAGTTCCTAAAGTATCAAAAATATCCACAAAAAGGAATGCAAAAACTATCACAATAAACTCAAATACTTTAATAGATTCAAAATCAGCACTAAATAATTGTCCAAAAGTATTTCCTAATGCTGTGAAATCAAAAGAAATAATCTTCTCAGGAATAACTGAGTACATAGCCACATCTTCTGCCGGATTTGGCACATAAATTCCTGTTAATTCACAGATAATACCAAGTCCCCAGGTCACAATAATTCCCCAAAGTATAGCACCCTTCACATTCTTCACAACCATAATTGCTGTAATAATAACACCGAGTAACGCCAGAATTGCACCAATTCCGACAGAATTAAAATTAGTATCAAAACTTTGGTAAGTAACTAAAGTAGAACTATCTACAACAAGTTTTGCATTTTGAAGACCGATAAATGCAATGAACAGACCAATGCCGGCACTTACCGCAGCTTTTAATGTTAAAGGAATTGCATTAAAAATTGCTTCACGTATATTGGTTATAGAAAGAATAATAAAAATAATACCTTCTACAAATACTGCAAGTAAAGCAATTTTCCACGAATAGCCATATGCATCCGCAGAACATACCGTAAAAGCAAAAAATGCATTTAATCCCATACCGGGTGCCAGTGCAAACGGGTAATTAGCCATAAATGCCATACACAATGTACCAATAAAGGATGCAATTGCAGTGGCTAACAAAATTGCTGTTTTGTCCATACCCGATGCCGAAAGAATGTTAGGATTAACAGCAAGGATGTATGCCATAGTCATGAATGTAGTTATTCCGGCCATAACTTCAGTCTTTACATTCGTGTTGTTTTCCTTCAGTTTGAAAAATTTCTCTAACATTTTTTATCCTCCTATGTTATTTTATTCTTTAAAAGGTACCCTCCCCTTATAAAGCATAATTATTTTGCAATTAAACGTTCAGCAATCTCTTTACACTGATCGTATATTGCTTCTTTTTTTTCATCAACATAATAATTACCGTTTTCATATAATATTTTACCATGTATCATGGTCATCTTAACATTCGATTTACTTCCGCTGTAGACAATGTTGTTAACAATATTATGAAAAGGATGCATATTAGGCTGACCTAAATCCAACATGATAATATCAGCTTTCTTTCCGCATGCCAAAACATCCGAATCAACAAGTCCCATAACCTGCGCACCACCGACAGTTGCCATTCTTAATATATTATCGGCAGAAACAGAAGAAGCATCTTTTTCCCGCAAATTACTAAAAACCAATGCAAGAAACATTTCTTTAAACATATCCAGGCTGTTATTGCTGGATGCACTGTCGGTTCCGATAGCCATCGTAATATTCTTTTCAAAATAGTCTTTTATCGGTGCCATTCCGCTTGCAAGCTTTCCATTGGAAGCAGGATTGGTTACTACAGCTATTCCACGCCGCTTAAAGACCTCGTAGTCTTCTTCCGTCACATGCACACCGTGGAAAATACCTCCGCCAAAGTCAAATAATCCAAGAGATTCAAAAAATACGGGTGGCGTCATCCCATAACGCCCTATACATTCCTGTACTTCTTTCTCAGTCTCTGACATATGAGCAAAAATAGGGGCATTATATTTATGAGATAGCTGTGATAAATCCTCCAACAATGATTTATCGCAAGTGTACTCAGCATGGCATCCCAGTCGGTAAGATATCAAAGGATTTTGCAGATTCCACTTTAAATAATATTCTTCAATTTCCTTTACGGAAAAAGCAAAATTATTTAATCCACTGACAATTACACATCTCATACCCATATCAATACATGCCTTTGCAACATTGTCAGGATCTAAATACATATCGAAAATACCGGTAATACCTGACGATAAATATTCCAATATAGCAAGCTTTGTGAAATGATATATATCATCTCCCGTAAGCTTAGCTTCTAAAGGAAAAATCATCGTCTCAAGCCATTCCTGCAAAGGTAATCCGTCAGCCAACGAACGCATCAAAGTCATGGGCGAATGCGTATGTGCATTCTTAAAACCGGGCATCAAAAGATTTCCATGACAATCAATCTCCCTATCCCACTCCGGAACCGGAAAATCCGGATTATAAACTTCGTTTATCTCCTCCTGCCCAGCCACATAAATAATCTTCTCATTTTTAACCCATACTTCACCAAAGAAAATACTACAATTCTCTTCCATGGTTAATATCCTTGCATTATATAAACGAATATTCATAAAAATCTCCTGCGTTCAATTAGGACAGCTTACCACCAAAGCCGTACGGTAATAAATCTGCCAACAAAAATGACTGATACTCATTTACAGATTTAGCAACAATGATTTCAAAATCATTCTCGCAAAACTCTTTCATTACCTGTCTGCAAACCCCACAGGGAAATGCATAATCCGGAAAGCTCGTATTATCATTATCACCCGCATTTCCTCCCACAATGGCTATGGCCTGAAATTCTGTGATTCCTTCACTCACTGCTTTAAAAAAAGCTGTTCTTTCCGCACAATTCGTAACACCATATGACGCATTTTCAACATTACAACCTGTAATTACTTGTCCATCTGCTGATAAAAGTGCCGCACCAACCTTATACTTTGAATAAGGCGAATATGCCTTTTCTCTTGCTTTTATTGCATGTTCAATTAATGCTATTGCTTTTGTTTCACATATACCCATAAAACACCTACATATTCATAAATTTCTTAACAGATTCCGTTACAAGCTTTTGGAAGGACTTTGCTGCTTTATCCGCAGTTTCCTGCACTTCTTTATGATCTAAAGGTTGCTTCAAAATACCTGCCGCCATATTGGTAATGCACGAAATACCACAGATTTTCATGCCCATATGATTCGCGGCTATCGCTTCGGGAACAGTACTCATTCCGACTGCATCCGCACCTAAAATACGTAACATTCTGATATCAGCAGGTGATTCATAAGAAGGTCCTGTCAAATAAGTATATACGCCTTCTTGAATTGCTATTTGATTTTCCTCAGCTGTGTTTTTGATTATTTCTTGTAAATCAGAATCATATACATTACTCATATCCGGAAAACGCTTACCTAATTCATCTACGTTCGATCCTAACAAGGGATTCGGCGTAAAGCATGCGATATGATCCGTAATCATCATTAAATCACCTGCATGGAAGGATGTGTTTACCCCTCCTGCCGCATTTGTTAAAAAGAGAATTTCTGCTCCCATAAGCTTCATCAGACGAATAGGCAAAACAACATCAGTCATAGAATAACCTTCATAATAATGAACGCGTCCTTTCATGCATACAACAGGCACATTTTCTACATAACCAAATACAAATTTACCCGCATGTCCCGGAACAGTAGAAACCGGGAAATCATCTATTTCGTTATATGGCAATTCTGCGACAACCTCAATTTTATCGGCATAATCACCCAACCCGGATCCCAAAATAATAGCCACCTTCGGTACAAAATCAATTTTGGAACGAACACTTTCAAAACAATGCATCAATTTATCATAAACAATACCCATATGCCTTCTCCTATTCTGTGATAAAATTAGTATTTCCATTAAATTAATAAAACAATTATACAAAAATATCATTATTTTTGCAATAATTTAATAACTGTTCAAAGCTAAAATCAGCCTTGAACAGTTACTTTTTAAATAATAATACAAATCATTCCGCCATTACCGTCATTCACAACCTTTTGCATGGTATCCTGTAATTTCAATTGGCACTCTTCTCCGATAGAAGCAGTCTTTACTGCAATTCCGTCATTTACCAGTTGCTCTACTGTCTTTCCGAAAATATTTGTATCCCAGATTCCGTTCTCTGTCGATTCATTTTCATTGATATATCTTATTAAATCCTGTGCTTGTTGTTCAGTGCCCACAATTGGTGCTATTTCAGTTTCAATATTGGCCTTAATCATATGAATGGAAGGACTGACTGCCTTGATTTTTACTCCAAATTTATTTCCGTGTCGAATCACTTCAGGTTTATTGAGAATAATTTCAGTTCTGTCAGGTTTAACAACACCATATCCCTTATTTCTAACAGAAGTAATTGCATCTGATACTTTTGTATATTCTGATTTCATATTTGAAAAGCTTCTTAATTTCTCTAATAGCTGATATTCATCGGTAATCGTTTCTCCTACCATTTCAGAAACCATTTTATAATAATATGAATCATCAACCCCCAGCCAGATTCTGACAACACCCTTAGCCATATCCAGTTCCTCCGTCTTGGATTCCTGTACAAAATCACTTGATAGATTCATACTTTTTTCCTTAATATCACGAATTGTGACATAATCATTCATTGTGGATTTTACTTTTTCAATGATGTCTTTTTTCAGTTCGTTATTATCATCCAGCATATCAATCCACTTAGGCATATAAAAATCCATTTCCGAAATAGGAAATTCATTTAAAATATTTTCCAGAATAGTATCAATATCTTCTTTTTTTATTTGCGCACAGTTTACCGGAATAACCGTTGTGTCATATTTTTCCTTCAGCTGTATTGCAAGTTTTCTGGTCTCATCCGAATATGGTTTACTACTGTTTAACAGCACCAAGAAGGGTTTATGTATTTTCTTTAAAGCATATATTGTTTTTTCTTCTGCCGGAATATAGTTTTCTCTTGGAATTTCTCCGAAACTGCCGTCCGTCAATATAACAAGTCCTATCGTAGAATGGTCATTCATCACTTTATCTGTACCTATTTCCGCAGCCTGTGTAAAGGGAATTTCCTTTTCAAACCATGGTGTCTTTACCATACGTTCCGAATCTTCCTCCATATGACCGGCAGCGCCATCTACCATGTATCCGACACAGTCAATTAATCTGACTTTAACATCAATGCCCTCTTGAAGTGTAATCTCTGCTGCTTGTTGCGGTATGAATTTGGGTTCCGTGGTTGTAATTGTTTTTCCTCCTGCACTTTGAGGCAATTCATCCATGGCACGCTTCTTTGCATGTTCATCCGCCATATACGGCAAGACGCTTTCGTCCATAAATCTTTTAATAAATGTAGATTTGCCTGTTCTCACCGGACCTAATACACCGATATATATTTCACCGCTACATCTCTCCTGTATATCACGATATAATTCATATGTATCAACATTTGTTTTTCCCATAAAAAGACCTCCTGCATTACTGTTAAAAGTATATGCAAGAGGTTTTTTAATCATTACACCTTAAAGTACAATCTTTTTAAAACTCTTTTTACCACGTTTTACAACTTTACCTTCTCCGGCAAAATCATCTTTGGTATATACAGTTTTGATATCGGTTACCTTTTCTCCGTCTACGGTAACACCGCCCTGTTCAATGGCACGTCTTGCTTCAGATCGGGTAGCACATAAACCTGCTGATGCTACAACACCAATAATATCAATAGAACCATCACGGAAGTCTTCATCCTTTAATTCATAGGTAGGCATATTTTCTGCATTACCTGCGCTGAAAAGGGCTTTTGAAGCTTCTTTTGCTTTGCTTGCCTCTTCTTCACCGTGAACAAGCTTGGTAAGTTCATATGCAAGAATTTCCTTTGCTTCGTTAAGCTGGCTGCCTTCCCAACTATCCATTTTTTCAATCTCCTCCAAAGGAAGGAATGTCAACATACGAATACATTTCAGTACATCTGCATCAGCAACATTTCTCCAGTACTGGAAAAATTCAAAAGGAGTTGTCTTGTTAGGATCAAGCCATACAGCACCCTTCTGTGTTTTTCCCATCTTCTTTCCTTCTGAATTTAAAAGTAAAGTAATGGTCATTGCATACGCATCCTTACCCAATTTACGACGAATCAGTTCTGTTCCGCCAAGCATATTTGACCACTGGTCATCTCCTCCGAACTGCATATTGCAACCGTAATCTTGGAACAATTTGTAGAAATCGTAACTCTGCATAATCATATAGTTAAACTCAAGGAAGCTTAACCCCTTCTCCATACGCTGCTTGTAGCACTCTGCGGTAAGCATACGGTTTACAGAGAAATGCGCACCCACTTCACGAAGTACATCTACATAATTCAAATCCAAAAGCCAGTCAGCATTATTTAACAAAAGAGCTTTGCCTACTGAGAAATCAATAAACTTACTCATCTGCTCTTTAAAGCAGGCAACATTGTGGTCTATGGTCTCCCTTGTCATCATAGAACGCATATCCGTACGTCCGGAAGGGTCACCGATCATAGCTGTACCGCCACCGATTACAGCAATGGGCTTATTTCCAGCCATCTGTAATCTCTTCATCAGGCAAAGTGCCATAAAATGACCTACATGCAAACTGTCTGCAGTAGGATCGAAACCAATGTAGAAGGTTGCCTTACCATTGTTAATCATTTCTTTGATTTCTTCTTCATCTGTTAACTGTGCAAGAAGTCCTCTTGCTTTCAACTCGTCAAAAATTGTCATGTTTATCCTCTCCTTTTCTGTAAAATACTCGTAGCATAGCTGCTCGTTGATGGGACAAAAAAATCGTCCTTTTGAAATATTTCAAAAGGACGATATCTAATCGTGTTACCACCTAATGTTCCCATGTTGTTCACACAAACACGGCTCAGCAAGTATCTAACAATACTCCGGCAAATATCGGTGCCTACCGGTAATCTCTACTGAGTGTCTGTTACACCGTTCCAAATTACTGCTCTGAGATGTACTTCCCATTATCAGTTTCCGCGCCTCTCACCAACCGGCAACTCTCTGTTGAATCCTTAATAACGGTACTCTTCTCTTCAACGCGTTATTTTATTCTGTTGCAACTTATTTGCATTATACAAAGGCAAAATCACTTTGTCAACTATTTATTTACCATCAACTTCACCATAGCCCGGTTTAATCCATCCACGGTCAGCTTATACATGGGGAAAATTTCCTTTACGGCAGTCTCTGCTTCTCTCCAGGGTGCATGTCCCGGTGCCATCTTAGGATTCAACCAAACTACTTTCTTGTATTTACGTTTCAAAAGCTGTAGCCAGTCGTAACCTGATAATCCCCCGTTTGGTCCGCGATAGTTGCCAGTTGTAGAATATAACTCTTCCGGAGCCATAGCAGCATCACCTACAATAATGACTTTATAGTCACTACCAATATTTCTGAATACCCATTCCGTATCGACCCAGTCACCATTTTCACATTCCGGAGTCTTATAAAGCTTGCTATAAATACAGTTGTGGAAATAATATGTTTTAACATCTTTATAATGATTGGACTTGTGCACAGCCTGAAACAAATCATTCAACATACTGCTGAAAGGAATCATGGTTCCGCCCGAATCCATAAGAAGCAATAACTTAACTGCATTCTTTCTGGGTTTCTTCATAACAATCTGCAGGCAACCGCCATTATTACAGGTTTTATCTACGGTACCGTCAATATCAAGCTCTCATGCCGGAATATCCAATCTGGACGAAAACTGTCTTAGTTTACGAAAGGCCATCTGAAATTGTCTGTTATCCAGTACTCTGTCATCTCTAAAATCACGGTATTTTCTTGCACCTACCACTGAAAATGCAGATTGATATCCTGTCTTCCCCCCAACACGGACACCACCTACATTACCACCGGTATTTCCGAAAGAAGTTTTACCCATGGTACCAATCCAGTAGCTTCCGCCATTGTGCTCGCTGTCTTGGTCTTTCAGACGTTGGCGGAACTTCTCTTCTACATCTTCCTTATCCACCATTACATCTTCCACCTGATTTAAATGATGACGAGCCTCTTCATGTGCCATTTCCATCATTTCAGACTTGTCCAGCCAACGAAGCATTTGGGCACCAACCTCTGTTTCTCGTTGAACTGCCTTAAATGTTTCTTCGAATGCCATATCAAATTTATCAAAATCAGTTTCACTTTTCACCAAAATCATACGTGCCACATAATAAAACTGGGTTAGGGAGCTACCGCACAAATCCTTATCCAATGCTTCCTGTAAGGTCAGCCACTCTCCCAAAGTCACACGAAGCCCCTTTGCTCTAAGTGAATGAAAAAACTTTGTAAACATATTGTTTCACCTATCTTTAAAGAAGTCCTGTTGATTTTCTAACCACTTCCAAGTCTTCATCTTTCTTAACAACAACACCTATAAACGGCAATGCAGACTTAATAGTGTTTGTTGGAATACCACCTATCTGTAAGGCATTAATCCAGTCGATAAGCTCTGACGTACTGGGTTTCTTACGAATATCTCGAATAGTACGGATATTATAAAATACATCCATGGCATTCTTTAAAAGATTCTCTTCCACATTAGGGAAATGCACCTTTACAATTTCCTCCATAAGATCTTTATCCGGGAAATCAATGTAATGGAAAATACAACGACGCAAGAATGCATCCGGAAGCTCTTTCTCTGCATTGGAAGTAATAATTACAATAGGTCTGTGTTTTGCCTTAACAGTTTCCTTGGTTTCATTAATATAAAACTCCATTTGGTCAAGCTCCCACAAAAGGTCATTTGGGAATTCCAAATCAGCTTTATCGATTTCATCAATTAAAAGCACAACCTGCTCTTCGCTTGAAAAAGCTTCACCGAGTTTACCCAATTTAATGTATCTGGATATATCATCAACACCTTCCTCACCGAACTGTCCGTCGTACAAACGTTGAATGGTATCATATACATACAGACCTTCCTGTGCCTTTGTAGTAGACTTAATATTCCAAATCAGCAATTTTTTGCCCAAGGATTTTGCTACAGCTTCCGCTAACATTGTTTTACCGGTCCCCGGTTCCCCTTTTATCAGAAGAGGTTTCTTCAATGCAATAGCAATATTAACACTTGACATCAGTTGTTCACTTGCAACATATTCCTGTGTTCCCTGAAAAGTACTCATATATCCTCTCATTCCGCCTAATATTCGGCATAAAATATTTTAATAGATAGTTTATTTTCCTATCAATATTGGCTTCTTTGCATTACCACGCTAAAATAATTCTTGCTTATATATATTTAGTATGTTACGATATTTCCTAACGAAAAGCAAGTTTTAAAGTAATTTCCATAGGAGGATTTCTTATGATTCAATCATATTTCAAAAAAGACCCCACCCTTTCATTTGAGGTATTCCCTCCCAAAAAGGATGGTGAATTAGAACAGGCATTCAGCATCTTAGACGGACTTGGCAAATTAAATCCTGATTTCATCAGTGTTACATACGGAGCCGGCGGTAGCAAATCCAAAAAAACCGTTGAGCTTGCTTCCTATATCCAAAACACTTTACAGATTCCTGCTCTGGCACATTTAACCTGTGTTGGTAATACCGTTTCTCAGATAGAATCCGTAATTAAAGAATTAAAGGAAAATAATGTAAATCACATATTGGCGCTACGCGGCGATCGTCCCAAAGATATGTCCGATGAACAATTCAATTCCCGTGAATTTGCTCATGCCAGCGATTTGATTCACTATTTAAAAGAAAATGAACAATTACATATTGCAGGAGCCTGCTATCCCGAAAAGCATTTCGAATCCTTCAGCATGGAATCTGACTTAAATCATTTAAAGCAGAAGCAGGATGCCGGTGCAGAATTTTTTATTACACAGTTATTTTTTGATAATGATTATTTTTATAATTTCCGAGAAAAAGCATCAAAGAAGGGAATCGTCATCCCCATTTGCACAGGCATTATGCCTATTACAACTGCAAAACAAATCGGTACCACTGTTTCGCTTTCCGGTTCAAGCGTACCTAAGGCTATGGCTGATATGATTGCAAAGTATTCTGATTCTCCGGAAGATTTATACAAAGCAGGTATTGACTATGCCATCCGCCAAATTTTAGATTTAAAAGAAAATAATGTAGACGGCGTTCATATTTATACCATGAACAAGCCTGCTATTGCTACCGAAATTGTTGCGGCAATCTCGTAATACAAACAAAGCCCCGGCTGATGGCCGGGGCTTTTAAATCTTATTCATTTAATTTTATATTTCTCTTACAATCCACAACTTCCAAACGGCCGTTTTTGCTTCCAATATCTAAGATATCCTCTGCAAGAATTCGCATACTTATATTGGCATCATGTACATTAATATTACCTTGTCCATTCATATCGCCGATACCAACTACCGAACTTCCTTCACAATAAAACTTAGTATTAGAATTTTCAACAACGCAATCTAAAGCACCGTAGTCTGAACCAAGACACACAATATTTCTACCTCGAATATCACATTCCATAGTACCGTTGGATATAGTAATATCTCCTTCTCCGTTACTTAAAACTCCGATACCACACATATTATTACCGGATTCCATAATATTAACACTGTAGTTCTCCAAAAATACATGCACAAACCCTTTTAATGCTCCGATTGAAACAGCATTTGCACAAGACATTTTAAATTCCAAATCACTGTTATGGATGTCAATGTGAGCATTTCCGTCAAAACTTCCGATACCAAGCGCATTACCGCCTGCACCTTCAATTCGAATTCCGCTTCTGACTATATGTATTTTAGAATTCAAAGTATTCTTACCACCACCGATACCAATACAGTTTTCGCCATTGACATCTATAAGCATCTGTGTCATGTGGTCAATAAAGATATTGCCGTAGGTACTCTCTTTATCTCCGCCAATAGCAAAGGAATTTAACATTTCACAATGAATATGCAGATTGCCTTTTCCGGTGAGTCTCAACTCAGACCCCTGCGGTACTCTGATACCACGATTAATAATCTCATTGGAACCTTCTGTATTTATAGTTACATTACAACCGGAACCAATATCAATCAAAGGAATTTCCTTTTCTGTAGTGATACTCACATCTCTTAAAATAATATTGGAATGAATTCCATCTTTTACAGTAATGGAACAACTGATTGGCGTACCCTTAACACCTTCAATCTCAACATTTTCCTTGTCAATTAGTATTGAATTATAATGCTGTGTAGCTAATTGCGAAAGATTAACTACCTCATTTTCCTTAGGAGTATAAACTTTAACAATATACTCCGAGCGCATAATATTAAGTGAAATAATTTCATCCTGAAACTTTTTATCAATCTCCTGCAATAAAGTTGCTTCCGGTCTGGCAAGATAATATCCCTGAAGATAATCTACTTCCATACCAATTACGGTTTTCAACTCTTCATAGGTTTCCACACCTTCTGCAAGTGCAGAGTATCCGTTTTCATGAATAAATTCAATAATACCGGCAACGAGCTTTTGAATCTTCGGCTTTTCATGAATATCCTGTACAAGCGCTCTGTCAATCTTTACATAATTAGGTGTATAACGTATCAAATTGGACAAATTGGAAAAACCGGTTCCGTAATCATCAATTGCTAATGAAATATTATTTTCTTTCAATCGATTTCTAAAATTTGCAAGGAATTTATCATTCATCTCGGTTTGTTCAGTCATCTCAACAACCAGTTTGTCCATCAAATAACCATATTTATCTACCAAAGAATCCCAGTCATCTGTTTGCAGCATATATGCCGGAATCGAATTAATAAACAACTTTTTGTCACAGAATAACTCCATATTCTTTGATAAATACTCTAAGGAATTACTCATGGTTGCTTTTTCAATCTCATAAAGTTTACCAAGATTATTTGCAACATCAATAACTTCCAATGGTTTCATATTAATCATGGGATCTGTACGCATCAATGCTTCATATCCGAAAACCTTACCATTCTTTGCATCAACAATAGGCTGATAATGATAATGGAACAAATTCTTCTCAATAAGCAAATTAAAGACTTCTTCATGCTTCCAAAGGACAGTCTGAGAATTGTTAGACTGCTTTAAATCCTTTTTCAAATGATTCATAAGCATTTCACTGTTTGCCAATCTGAAGAAGTTTTCAAAACTATCCTTCCAGCCGGGGTCTGCGGTAATATATCCATAATCTAACTCAATAACATACGGTTTACCTTCTATATTGTTATATTTCTCAATTTCACTGTCCAGTATTTTATTATCATTTTCCAATGCAGAAAGGATATCATCTGTATTATCCATCTCAGGATAATGCTGAATAATCACAAAACGTTCATCTGAAATATGACCGATAAAAGAGTTGTTATTACGTATACGCTGCAACATATCTGCAACTGCGGATATCATCTCATCTACGGCATTAATTCCGTAATTTTCCAATATATAAATATACTTTGTAATTTCATAAACTGTAACAGACAAATAACTGTCTGAATGTGCTGTTGACAAAGAAGATCCAAACCAATTAATAACTTCACGTAACGCAGGTAACTTAGTTACAGGATTCATATCTTGCATCCCATTTTTCATACATTACCACCCCTCAACCTTTTATTGTATATACAATATCTATTAATTAATTACACCATTTGTTTACATATATGTCAAGAAAATAATCAATCACATCAAAAAAAATCTCCGGTTTTTGACCGGAGATTTAACTTATTCATCTTCCCAAGGTGCATCAGATACTTCAATTTTTTTATCTCGAAGCATCAAATCTTTTACCGCTTCTGAAGCAGGCTTACCTTCGAAAAGAACTTTATTCACTTGTTCGATAATGGGGAGCTGTACATTATACTTCTGTGCCAGCTGCATAGCTGCTTTTGCGGAATGAACACCTTCCACAACCATCTTTACCTCTTCCATAGCTTCTTCCATGGTTTTTCCCTGACCAATCAGAATACCTGCCCTACGATTTCTGGAATGCATACTTGCACAAGTAACTATCAAATCACCGATTCCGGTAAGTCCGGAAAATGTCTCGTAATGTCCACCCATTGCCATACCAAGACGTCCGATTTCAGTAATACCACGGGTAATCAATGCCGCTTTAGTATTATCTCCATATCCAAGTCCATCTGCAATACCTGCTGCTAATGCTACAACATTTTTCAAAGAGCCTCCGAGTTCTATACCCAGCACATCCGGGCTGATATAAACACGGAACACTTCATTCATAAATAAACTGCGGATATATTCTGCCGTTGATCTCTTTTTTGCCCCAACTACAATGGTTGTGGGCATGCCTCTGCTAACCTCTTCTGCATGAGAAGGACCGGACAAAACAGCAACTGTTGCATGAGGAATCTCCTGTTCAATAATCTCTGTAAGCGTCATTACAGTATTTTCTTCAATACCCTTTGCAACATTCACAATAATCTGACCGGGTTTTACATAGGAACTGAAGCCCTTTGCAGTAGCTCTTGTATAGGAACTTGCTACAGCCATAACCAATAAGTCCTTATCTTTTACAGCTTCTTCTTTGTCGAGGGTAAAAATCATATCATCTGCCAGTTTTACTCCCGGAAGCATCTTATGTTCATGCTCCGTAGCCAACATTTCAATCTCTTTTTCCAAAGCAGACCATATCGTAATCTCGTGTCCGTTCTTATGTAATAATACAGCAAGAGCAATTCCCCAGCTTCCGCCGCCTAATACCGTAATATTTGCCATAATAATGCCTCCTTATTCTTTACTTTTTTTACTCAAATAAGTTTTTCGTTCTACGCCATGTATTAATCTGACAATATTTGCACGATGCTTCCAAAAAGCCATCACTGCAAGGAAAAAACCTACAATATACATTTCTGTAAGTTCTTGCTGACTCATACTTCCAAACAGGCCACATTGTCCGCTGATAATAAGCTGTGTTACAAAACCAACATATACCAATAAAGAGCCCAAGGAAACATAGTGTGTCAGGAAAAAAGTACCAAAAAACAATACAATTCCGACCGGGATAAATGTAGGATGAAACGATAATATCAGCCCTGCTGTAGCTGCAATGCCTTTTCCACCCTTAAACCCCATGTAAAAAGGAAAATTATGTCCCAGAATTGCCCCCGTTGCAGTATAAATGCACAATAAATATATAGAATCGCCATAAGCTCCTCCCCAGATTATTCTGGTTAGGACAACTGCTAAAATACATTTTATGCAATCTCCGAGCAAAACTATCAAACCGGCTTTTCTGCCCAAAACACGAAGTGCATTTGTCGTTCCTGCGTTACCGCTTCCATGCTCTCGTATATCAATACCTTTTGATTTTCCATAGAAATATGCCGTCTGAAATAACCCAAACACATAACCGATTGCTAAACATAATAAACGAATCATTATTGTTCTTTTTCCTTTCGTTCACGAATAATGAAGTGAAGCGGTGTACCTTTAAATCCAAAAGTATCACGAATCTGATTTTCAATATAACGGATATATGAAAAATGCATTAATTCCTTATCATTTACAAATATAACAAATGTCGGCGGTTTCACGGAAACCTGAGTTATATAATACAAGCGAAGTCTCTTACCCTTATCTGAAGGCGGTTGCTGCATTGCTACTGCCTCTGACATAATTTCATTAAGTACACCGGTAGCAACACGCATAGCATGATTTTCGCTTACCATATCAATTGTTTCATATAACTTCGGAAGTCTTTGACCTGTTTTTGCAGAAATAAATAACATTTCCGCATATGGCATATAGGATAACGTATTTCTTACCTTTTCAGTAAAACGATAAATGGTCTTATCATCTTTTTCAATAGCATCCCATTTATTTACGGCAATAATCACTGCTTTACCTCTGTCATGTGCAATACCTGCAATCTTTGCATCCTGTTCTGTTACACCTTCGGATGCATCAATTACCATAACCACAACATCTGCACGTTCTACTGCACTAACAGTACGTACAATCATGAAATGTTCCAGTTCCTCTTTAATTTTATTCTTACGGCGAAGCCCTGCTGTATCTATAAATACATAATCCTTACCATTATAAGTGATTTCTGTATCAACTGCATCACGTGTAGTACCGGCAATATCAGAAACAATCAATCTGTTTTCACCTAATAACTTATTGATAATAGAGGATTTTCCTACATTGGGCTTACCTACAATAGCCACTCTGATACGGTCATCTTCTTCCTCATCCTCTTCCTGTTGCGGAAAATATGAAGTAACCTCCTCCAGCATATCACCCAGACCGAGTCGGTTTGCGGCTGAAATGGGATGCGGGTCACCGATTCCAAGATTATAAAATTCATAGACATCTGCCATATATTTTTCAAAGCTGTCAACTTTGTTTACAACCAAAACAACAGGTTTATGACATCTTCTTAGCATGTCTGCAACTTTAGCATCTGCATCCTGCAACCCCTGCTTTACATCTACAAGAAAAATGATAACATCCGCCGTTTCCATGGCAATTTCAGCCTGTTCACGCATTTGTGAAAGAATAATATCCTTACTTTCCGGCTCAATACCGCCGGTATCAATCAATGTAAAGTTCTTATCCAACCAGGACACATCTGCGTAAATACGATCTCTGGTAATTCCCGGTGTATCTTTTACAATAGAAATATTTTCACCTGCCAACACATTAAACAATGTTGATTTACCTACATTGGGACGACCAACCACTGCAACTATAGGCTTGGATTTTCTCTTACTCATGGTTTCCTCCATATTCATTGCTAATCTCTGTTTAATATACAATCAATCAAACCACATCCGCTTGATTTTACAATATTAATCGGCACTTGTAAAGCATTTTCCACGTCTGTTTTGGTATAATCATCCAGCAATACTGCTTCTCCGCTCCTCAAAACATTCTGGGGTAACAATAGTCTGCTTCCTAATACCTTATCCTTCAACTGCTTACAAATATCCTGACCGGTCAAAAGTCCGGAGACAGTTATACGTTCCCCAAAAAATTCATTAATTATCTTATATACATGAAGCTTTAAATTGGGAAACAACTCCTCCAACTGATTGCACATCCTCTTTATATAGGGATAAGCTAACACTCCTGTTGCTAAAGATAATTCTTCTCTTACGGAAAAATCAGGCAATACTCTGCTTTCCTTCAATTCCAGGATTCCTTCTTCAAACTCATTCATCATCAATCGAATCATACCGACTCCGTTTTCTAATTGAAGATAGCCATCATAACGTTCTTCCTCAGGAACTTCTTTTTCAGCCAATATATACCACTCGTCACTTGCATGGATAAAATGTATTCCATGCTCTGCATATATTTTTTTCTGCCAAGCTTCTATCAAATCGATAACTTTTTCCGCATCTTCCTTTTCAAATGGCTCCAAAGGATATAACCCTTCACGGTATTTGGACAATCCTACGGGAACTACGGATACACTCTCTAAATTGGGTAAATACTTTGTCATTTCTCGAATGCTGAAGTCCAATTCCTCGCCGTCATTTATCCCTTTACAAAGAACAATCTGACCATTCATGGTAATTCCTGCTTCATATAAGGTATCTACTTTTTTTAAAGCCTCTCCGGCAAAGCGATTATTTAACATCATACAACGCAACTGAGGATTCATGGTTTGAAAAGAAATATTAATCGGTGATAAATGATAACGCACAATCCTGTCAATATCATGTTCGGACATATTGGTAAGTGTCACATAATTCCCCTGCAAAAAGGATAACCTGGAGTCATCATCCTTAAAATATAAGGTTTCACGCATCCCTTTAGGCATCTGATCAATAAAGCAAAAAATACATTTATTATGACAATGTCTGTATTCATCCATGAGTCCGTTTTCAAATTCAATACCAAGGTCTTCATCGAATTCCTTATCAACCTCCAAAAGCCACTGCTCCCCATCCGGCTTCTGAATTAATACTTCTATATAAGTATCCTGAATCAAAAACTGGTAATCAAATATATCCTCTATTTCCGTATTATCTATGCTAAGCAGAATATCTCCTACTTCAATTTCTAATTCTTCGGCAATACTTCCTTCTACCACTCTGCTTATCACATGTTGTCTGGTTTTCATAAAAGCCTCCAAAACGATATAATAAGTTTAGTATACAAGATTTCCCTTGACGTGTCACTACCGCAATGTTATAAAATAATTATTGTTTTGTAAAATTTTTATATACTTTAGGAGGTTATCATGCCTAATCTACGTGAGTTAGAGAATGCTATGCCTGTCGCACCGCTTAAGATTGTGCCTCTCGCATCCATGGCAGAAATGGGTAAGGAAATCGATAAATACATGGTTATTTACCGCAACTACATAAATAATGATAAAGTAAAAAATGACCCGGCATTTCATGGATATATTGAAGACAGTTATCTGGCAAAGGTAAACTGTCCGCGCTTTGGTTCCGGTGAAGGCAAAGCAGTTTTCAATGAATCTGTTCGCGGTAAGGATGTCTTTATCTTAGTTGATGTTTGCAATCACAGCATCACTTATAAATTAAACGGATATGAGAACCATATGTCTCCTGATGATCATTATCAGGATTTAAAGCGTGTAATTTCTGCATGTCAGGGAAAAGCACATCGAATCAACGTAATTATGCCCTTCCTTTATGAAGGTCGTCAGCACAAACGTTCCGGACGTGAATCCTTAGACTGTGCACATGCATTGACTGAGCTACGTGACATGGGCGTAAGTAACCTCATTACCTTTGATGCTCATGATCCACGTGTTGCAAACGCTACCCCCTTAAGCGGTTTTGATAACTTTACCACTCCCTATCAGTTTATTAAGGCTCTTTTACATGAGGAGGACGATTTAATTATTGATAAAGACCATCTATTGGTTATCAGTCCTGATGAAGGTGCCTTAGACCGTGCTATTTATTTTGCCACTGTTCTTGGTGTGGATACCGGCATGTTCTACAAACGTCGTGACTACTCCACCATTGTAAACGGCAAAAACCCTATTGTTGCCCACGAATTTTTAGGAGACAATATTGAAGGCAAAGATATTATCATTATGGATGATATGATATCCTCCGGCGGAAGCATGTTGGATACTGCAAAGCAGTTAAAGGAAATGAAAGCCCGACGTGTATATATCTGCACCACTTTCGGTCTCTTTACGGATGGGTTTGCTGCTTTTGATGAAGCTTATGAAAAGGGATACTTTGACAAGGTGATTACCACTAACCTGAATTATCTACCACCTGAAATATACGAAAAACCCTACTATATCAAGGCTGATATGAGCAAATTTATTACTTCTTTGATTGATTTTATGAATCATGATGTATCTTTATCGAATGCGATTGATACCACCGAAAAAATTCAACATTTTATTGCAGAATATAGTGAAAGACTTTAATCAAAAAGGATGGTCGCCATGCGATCATCCTTTTAACATTAAGAAAGCTCCTAAATTTCCTCTTTTTCCATTTGTAGCTCTGTGTGAAAACAGATAAGGTGCATTACAACAGGTGCAAATATCAGTCACCGAAATATTTTCCAAGGGTACTCCTGCGCTACGAAGTATGACCAGATTGGCAAGCCACAAATCCAATTGCCACTTATCCTTCGTTTTTCCGGGAATTAAAATGTCTTTTCGCGGATACTTTCCTTCTGAAACGACTTCCTCACCAAACAGTTTCGTACTTTCTTCTTCCCAAAAACCTTCTCTAAACTGAACAGCAACCTCTTCGCTTATTTCATAACAGTCCTGACAAATGGAAGGACCTACACAAGCAATAATATCTGCCGGATTACAGTTATACTCCTCCTGCATTTTATTAACCATACAGGCTCCCATTCGATTTACTGTACCTCTCCAGCCGGAATGGGCCAATCCTATTACTCCTTTTACCCGGTCTACAAAATATAAGGGAACACAATCTGCAAAGAAGCAGGACAAAATTACTCCCCTCTCATTTGTAATTAAACCATCAATATCTGTATAATCTCTGGGAATTGTAATTCCTTTTCCTGCATCCTCACTCTTGACAACATGAATATTGGTCGTATGTGTTTGGTCTGTTGTTACAAAGGCATTGCAATCCTTTCCAAACACCTGCGCCATTCGTCTGTAGTTTTCTGTCACACAACCTGTATCATCCCCTCTGATATAGCTAAAATTCAGGGTTGCAAATTCTTTTGCACTGACACCACCCATGCGGGTTGAAAACGCATGCACGATTTCAGGTATATTACATAATACAGGAAAGGCAAGATATTCAAGAATATCACCATTATTTAAAACGAATTCCTTTTGCTCCAATACCTGCTCTTTTCTGCTTCTGATAACAGGATACATAAACCATTTCCTTTCAAAACAAACTATCCGATATGCTCAAAAGCATTCTTATGCCAGCGGACTTCACTTCCCTCTATGGCAATTACATCATATCGAATCGCCCTGTCCCAAGAAACCTTATGAACATATCGATAAAAGGCTGCCACTTCACAAATCTGTTTCTGTTTATAAAAACTGACCGCTGCTTCCGGCGTACCTTTTTCCCTATTTCTACGATATTTTACTTCAAAAAACACCAGATACCCTTCATGGTAGCCGATTAAGTCTATCTCACCATGTCGGTTTCTGAAATTTCTTTCTACAATTCGAACGCCCCTCTCCGACAAATATGCTTCGGCCCGTAATTCCGCAGCACTACCTGTTTTGCGTTTGTTCAAATCATTTCTCCTACATCTTCATTTTACTCTTTAATTTATCCATAGAATCCACAAAAATCAAGATTTCTGCAACTACCTCATAAAGCTCCGGAGGAATCATTTCACCGATTTCCAGCCTTGATAAAGTATCTGCAAGCTTATCATCTTTATGAATGGGCACATCAAATTCCTGCGCTTTTTCTATGATTTTTTCTGCCAAAATACCCCGCCCGGAAGCTACAACCTTTGGTGCATCCTCACTCGGATCATAGCTTAAAGCAATGGCCTGCTTAGGCTTTAACTTTTTTTCCTTCATATCCATGGACAACATCCTCCAAAGTTTTATGCACGTACATCAAAGGAATAGCTCACCAATGCCGGGCGATTAGAATTCTCATTCAACAATTCCTTCATAGTGACATTTTGTCCTTGCACATTTTCTTCACGTACTGTCATTTGACAGGATATCTTATAACCTCGCTTTTCCAGACGTTGCGTCAAAATATCAATATGTTCATTGATAAAATCAAGCATTTCATCGTCCTTCAAATAAAATCTGGTACTGACATTGGCATCCTTCATTTGTACATAAACATCTACCGGACCCAAATGCTCCATATCCAAATGTAACAGGGCACTTACCTCTCCATCCTCGGATGCAATATGCTTCTTGTTGGAATAAACATACAGTTCTCCATGAGCATTATTCTCCGACAAGCGAATAGGCAATTGTACATATGCATACATCTGATTCATCTGATTTAGAAAATTAACATTCTGAGACATATTTTGAACCGTTCTCGCCATAGGACTTTGTTCCTGCCCCATATTTTGCAAGACTTCCGTAATACCGCTTAATTGCTTCGTGATTTTTTGATAAAAATCCTGTACTTTTTCCTTATTTGCAACCGCATCCGTTTCCAAAAGCATTCTTTCCCGCATAAATTTGCTTATTGCCTTGGAAAAAACATCGCTGTTAAGAACCTTGGCTAATGCTTCTTTATCACCCGATACTTCATTTACAAGTTCTAATAATTGTTTCATTACATCTAATGTATCCGTGTTTAATGACTTATCACTTACACCGCTATCCACACTCTGAAGCATGGTCTCAAGGTTCGTCAGTACTTTGTCTGTCGGATTTTGATTAAGTGATACATCCTGCCCGTTTTCTTGCGTTGAAAGAATATTTCCTTCCTGTATAACCACCCTGTTATTCACTTCCGAACCGGATTGCACCGCTTTAGGATAAGCAATTTCTTCATCTATAATCTGCAGTACTTCCTGCAACATGGGTACAACAGACTTTTCCTGTCCATTCCCGGACATTTCCTTTACCAATTGCATCAAATCTGTAGTCATTTGCTCCACACCACCACTAAGCTGATGGTTCATTTCCTTATAGGAATGCATCTGTTCAATATTCTCTGAGGTTACGGGAAGATTCAATTTATGCAAATCAATAATATCCATTAATTCAGCATCCGAATTTGCTAATACTTCCTGATAAATCCCCTGTAAAGACTCTCTGTTAATTGACATTCCTTCCTGCATCAATGTAGTAGTCATATGCAAGGTTGTTTCGTTAAGCGGCAGTGATGCGGATTCCAAGGCTTTCGCTGCCGTCTCTCCCATTGCCATATTCTCCAACAAAGGGCTTAAGGATAAGGAATTGCCATTATTCTTTACCTGAAACAACAGATTTTTTCCCACACTCACTGCAACATTTTGCTCCAGTCTTGCCTGCAGGGAAACACTTTCTCCATTCATTTGAAGTAACAGTTTCACAACATCTCCTGAGACTTCCGCAACCTCCCCCTGTAATACCTGACCGGGAACCAAGGCTTGAATTTGTGCAGAGATATTGTTTTGAGAAGTAATAATGCCACTTTGACCTACTGACGAAACATTTGTATTATTTTGTCCTAAAATATTACTCAACATTTCATTTAAGCGCATATTACATCTCCTCTCTGTTCGTTATCCAACAAAATTTTTAATAAAGCTTCTCCTATGGATGGGCGTCGGTCCAAGTTCCTTTAAAGCCGCAATATGTGAAGCACTTCCATACCCTTTATTTCCGGCAAAATCATATCCGGGAAATACCGAATCATATTCTACCATCAACCTGTCTCTGGTAACCTTAGCAATAATACTTGCCGCACCTATGGACATACTCTTGGCATCCCCTTTTATGATGGGCACCTGCTTGATATCCACTCCCGGAATGGTAACTGCATCATTTAATAAGATATCCGGCTTTACCGTCAAATTTTGTATTGCCTGACGCATAGCCTCATAGGTTGCCTGCAATATATTAATTTCATCTATTCGCTCCGGCGATGCATACCCGATACCACATGCAACTGCTTTCTCCATGATAATATCATAAAGCTCCTCTCTCTTTTTTTCGGAGAGTTTCTTAGAATCATTAATATATAAAATATCACAATCTTTCGGCAAAACAACCGCACCGGCAACAACCGGTCCTGCCAAAGGACCTCTTCCGACCTCATCTATACCGCAAACAAATTGGTACTCACTATATTGCCGCTCATATTTCTGCAAATCATAAATACGTGCTTTTTCTGCTTCTAACGCAACAATGCGTTTCCGGGCTGTATCTACAAGCTTCTTGACACCGGCTCTTTCATCCTCCCGAAATCTTTCTATAAATTCAGGCAGCTCATTTTCACAAGCCGCCTGATAGAATTCTTTTATTTCATTCATACTTAATGCCATACTCTTATCCCCTTTTACTGATGTGAAACAAACCCTAATTTACCTAATGGCCAAATACGAAGCCACGCGCGTCCTATTATCTGATCTTTCTTGATATTCCCAACTTCAGCCACCCTGCTGTCAGAACTGCAATTACGGTTATCCCCCAAAACAAAGTACTCATCCGGTCCTAATGTAACCGGTTCTGCAGCAAGTCCTCTCTTATCCTCGTCAATAATCTCACGACCGTAAGATTCCAACAAAACCTTTCCATCAATTAAGATATTTCCTGCCTCATCAATCATAACGGTTTCGCCGGGAAGACCTATGATTCTTTTGATATAATAGGTTTCTTTTTGGTACTGGAAAGGAAATACAATTACATCAAATCGCTCCGGGTCCCTAAATCGATAGGTAATTTTGTCAACAATCAAATTATCTCCATCACTCAATGTAGGCTCCATACTATCCCCGCTTACCTCTGTGCGCTGTCCTACAAATACAATTATCAAATATGTAATAAGCAAAACAACTAACAAATAAATACCTGTACTAAAAATATCCTTTAAAACTTTATTCATCTTACTGTCCTTCCAAACTTTATGGTCTTTCTAAACTGATTCGTCCCAATTTCCCGCTTCTGAAATCATCCGTCAAAATATTAGATGCTTTTAACAAATCCGGTTCCTGACCTTTTCCATAGCATTTTCTGCTTTCTGCAATCTTGTTTAAAATATCCACTTCCGTTCCTGTTTCATCAATGTTGTATCTGGCTGATAACACGCCGGGATATATTTCCAGTAATTCATTAACCAAGTCACATGCCATCTCTTCCATAATAATAATTTCATCATTCATGGAACCGATAAATGCCAGATGCCTTCCAACGTTTTGATCCTCAAACTTAGGCCAAAGAATGCCGGGAGTGTCTAACAATTCCAGTCCTTTATTTAATTTAATCCACTGTTTTCCTTTTGTAACACCGGGTTTATTGCCGGTTTTTGTACATGCTTTTCCTGCAAAAGAATTGATAAACGTAGATTTTCCTACATTAGGAATACCAACCACCATGGCACGAACAGGGCGATTCAATATCCCCCGCTTACGGTCTCTCTCAATCTTTTCCTTACATGCCTCCTGAACCAGAGCATTCATGGATTTCACACCGAAGCCGGTCTTGGCATTTATTTCCAAGACATGAATGCCTTGTTCTTCAAAATATTTTTTCCATAATGCATTTACCGCCGGGTCTGCCAAATCAGACTTATTCAAAAGAACAATCCTTGACTTTCCCGCACCTAATGTATCAATATCAGGATTTCTGCTACTGAGCGGAATTCTGGCATCCACTAATTCAATGATCAAGTCTATTAATTTTATGTTTTCCTGCATCATACGCTTTGCTTTTGTCATATGACCGGGATACCATTGATAATTCATAAATTACTCTCCATACTATTTAATAAATCCAATTCCGTCCGTACTGCTTTTCATGTGAAACCACGCTTTTCCTATAATATCTTCCGCATTAACCGGACCTATATTTGGCGAACGGCTATCCTCGCTATTGTTGGGATTATCACCTATACAAAAATATTCTCCGGTTCCGAGTACAATCTCATTCTCTGCAATCCCCGGCTCCAATATTTTTGTATTCACATACGGACTTTCCACACCATTTACAAAGCACACACCATCAATAATCTGTATCTTATCAGAGGGCGTGGCAATTACTCTTTTCACATAATAATGTGAATTCTGATTACCGTTTGGCAAAAATACAATAACGTCTCCAGCCTTTGGAGTTGACAAAGTATATGCAAAACGATTGATATATATTTTTTGACCATTTTCCAAGGTGGGTTCCATGGAAATACCAATCACATTTATTGACATTCCGAATGTATATACCAAAACTACTGCAATCAAAACTGCCGTCAATATGCAAATAATATAAGAAAAAATCTCCTTTATCAGAGAAACACTTATTTTTTTCTTTTTTCTTTGATAAAAAGTCAAACCTCTTTTACGACGTGACATAAATCACCTCACGCAATTATTATCTTACATTTATCTATTTTAACATATATTCTCAAATTAGAAAAGGACAACTACAAATATTGTAATTGTCCGTTTCAAGCGTAAATTATTTAACCAGTTCTTTTACTTTTGCCTTCTTACCTACGCGGTCTCTTAAGTAGTTCAATTTAGCACGTCTTACTTTACCTCTTCTTACTACCTCGATCTTCTCTACGTTAGGAGAATGCAAAGGCCAGGTCTTTTCAACGCCAACACCGTTTGAAGACTTTCTAACGGTAAAGGTTTCTCTGTTGCTTCCACCCTGTCTCTTTAATACAACGCCTTCGAAAACCTGAATTCTTTCACGGTTTCCTTCCTTAATCTTTCCGTATACCTTTACGGTATCACCTACATTGAAGTCAACAATATCAGTCTTTAACTGAGCAGCTTCAATTTCTCTGATAATATCACTCATTTTGAGCCTCCTTATAAAACTGGATGTTCTTAATACCCTTCGTAACAGCGGACCATCTCATTTTCGCAACGTTGATATTTTAACATATTTGTTTGTACAATGCAAGCTATTTATTACTCTTTTTTCCAAATATTCTCTTTATTTTTGCTACGGTTTTTGAAATAAACGGACGTAATGGCCTCAAGAAAAGCCATATTTGGGAACGAAACCGATACCATAAATTTTTTTCAGATATTTTTTCCCCTTTTATTATAAATATTTCTGCCTTTCCAAGCATCTGCCCTACTGCCAAAGGTCCCTCTATTTCTTTCTGATTATCTCCTACCAAAAAAACACCCTGTTCAGATACTTTCCAGATACGATGCAAAACCAAAATATCCTTTTCACCGTTTTCCTTGAATCTTCGGTAAAGAACTACATCTCCCCGTTTCAAGATTGTATTTGCATCTACGGGGGAAACAATCACTTCATCCCTTCCCGGAACAAGAGTCGGATACATGCTCCAGCCCTGAGGCTTAAACTGTATGGAATTACCTTCTGATAACAGCTTTTCGATATCCTGCATAGTGAATTCTTTTCTCCGTCTTTGATTTCGAGTAGATTTTTCTGAAACATAATGTTACAATTATTATACAAGTTTTTTTCAAAGGAGTAAAGATTCCATGAAGCAAAATCCAAATTTTATCTTAAAAGAGCTGGCCGGAGTCCCCTACCTGCTTCCCTACGGCCAAATGATTGCAGATCATCATCGCGGTATCAAGTTAAATGAAACCGGGGTATATTTTTGGACTCTTTTGAAAGAAGAAATGACTTTGGAAGAAATACTTTATGCCGGTAAAATACACTATCAAATTCCGGATGATAATATATCCGAATTTGAACAGGATATTAAAGAATATTTAAAGACATTATTGGCACATAATATCTTACTGGATCATTCTTACAAAAAAAACACCTCTGTTTTTGACGAAAAACATATTTGTATTGCAGGAATACATATTTGTTTCCTTAATTTTTATACAGCTTTTCCGGAAGCATTCAATACTTTCTTAACAGAGAATAATACAGCAGCAGATCAAACCATTACTTTTCATACCGGTCATCCGCCCTATAATGAAAACGGTAAAATATTGATTCGTAATCAGGAATTACAGATTATAGAAGCATCCGATAAATATATTATCACCTTCCCACAGGCAACCGGTCTATTTGATATGTATTTATCCTTTGATGGCTCACATGTCGATATTTACGGCATTCCCTCCCTCATAGATGTATTTAAGGAGGATTTGTTCCATGCCATTCGACTTCCCTTCCTGTATTTGGCTCAAATGCGCAATATGGTTGCATTACATTCTGTATCAATATTGTATCAGGATAAGCTTTGGTTATTTTCCGGGCCATCCGGCACCGGCAAATCCACTCATGCAAATTTATGGCAGACATATTTAAATGTACCCACCATCAACGGTGATTTAAATCTACTTGCCTCAGACGGTAAAAAAACAGTGGTTCATGGTATTCCCTGGTGTGGCACTTCCGGAATATATGATCCAAACACCTATGAATTGGGCGGCATTGTGTTGCTAAAACAAGCCCCCGCCAACTACATCAACGAACTTTCCGAGGACGAAAAAATATTGCTGGTATCACAGCGACTTATATCTCCAACCTGGAACAAAAAACAGTTTAACATAAATTTATGTGTAAGTGAAAAAATCGTTCGCAATAAACTACTATGCCGCCTACACTGTACCAAAGAGAAAGAAGCTTTGGAAATCATGAAACAATATATTGACAAATATTTAGAGGATGCCAATTAGGCATCCTTTACTTTTAAAAGCCTCTTACCATTTCATCAATTTCTTCTTCGTTTAATATCACACATTTTTTATCCCGAATTGCATAAACTCTGGTACAAGCACTGAGTACTGTGGGTCTGTGTGTAGTCACAATACAGGTACGCGGTCTCTCATCATTCATAATATTACGCAATACTTTTCGCTCAGTTGCTACGTCCAGTGCTGATGTCGCTTCATCCAAAAGTAAAATCGGTGCATCACGCAAAAGAGCTCTGGCAATAGAAAGTCTCTGAGCCTGTCCTTCTGAAAATCCACCGCCACGCTCTTTAATGGCACTGTTAATACCATCCGGTAACTTCTCCACAAACTCCCATGCACATGCAGCCTTTAGGGCTTCTATTATTTGTTCATCCGTAGCATCTTCCTTTACATTACGCATATTTTCCGCAATAGTACCTGAAAACATGGTATTTCCCTGAGGTACGTAGGAGAAAAGCTTACGGGTTGACGGTGTCAAAGGTACTGCATTGTATTTCTCAAATAACTCTTCACAAGCCAGACTCTTATTTTCCTCATTAAACAAATCAGAATACACATGCACTCCCGTCAAGTACGCCACGCCTTCCTGTGTCTGCATCAAAGAAAGTACCAATCGAAGCATGGTAGTCTTACCCTCTCCGGACGGCCCCACTAATGCAATAATTTCATGGGGATTCACTTCCATGGAAGCCCCTTCAAACACCAATGTACCGGTCTTGTAAGCATAATCCACGTCCTTCATTTTAAGGCTGATACCCATCGCCTTGTTCTCCTCTAAGAACTTCGCCACTACATCATCATTACTGTAATCCTCTCTGGGCATCTCTACGATATCCATGAGACGACCTGCGGAGGTGGTTAACCTAATTACTGTTGGTACAAGCGATGAAAAATTATGAAAAGAAGTTGTTAATGAAGTAGATAACGCTAAAAACATTGTCATCGTTCCATAATCAATGGCACCTGAAAAGACTCTATAAATTCCCCATCCATATGAACTGTATGTAACAATCAATCCTACTGTGGATAAAAGTAATGATGTTCCAACAGACATTTTCTGAAAATCAATATTCATATTAATATATTCATTCTGAAGACCTTTTAACTTATTAACATATAACTTAATCAAATCAAATGACTTTATTGTTTGAATGTTAGTAAATACTTCTTGATTAAAACCCGTAATCTTTGCTCCCATTTTTGCACTACGTTCATTATTATTGGTCATTCTTCGTAATAACTTCTTAGATAACAACATAGTAATAGGCGCACCCATCAGCGCAAACAACGCAAAGGTCCAATCATAATATAAAATGACTGCAAACGCCGTACCGAATCGAAAACAATAAATACAAAACTGCGGAACAAAACTCAAAATACCACTACTTATTATTGAAACATCAGTGCTCCACCTTGTCAATAAATCTCCTGAATGATACCCTGACAACGCCTCCCAGTCTGTACATAAAATTTTATGAAAAACATCCTTTTTAATCTCAGCATTAATTTTCATACTAATATAGTTCGATGCAAACGTAGAGAACTCGGAAAGTAACATAGTTATAATATTTAAACATATCATCCATATAAAAACGCTTAAAATATTACCAACCGTTTTCCCCGTAATCAGATTAATCAAATCTTTTGAAGTAAATGCCGTTAATAAAGAAATTAAGACACTTAATAATCCGATTGAAAGATAAAGCAATATATATTTCCAATAGTTTTTTCCATATGAGTATATCCACTTGATTTGAAGTAATTTATTTTTTACATTTTCTTTCGTCAACCATTTATTGATAAATTTCATACTTTCTATTACACTCAATCCATAATAATTTAATTATTTTAATACATAAAACAGCACCATCAATTAAGATGGTGCTGTAACAATTAAATAGGGCATTCAATATATGAATTCTTACATGCAAGCGTAGAAGTTTCACCGGTTGTCTTTACTCTTAAAGCAAAACCCCATCCTTCATTTTGATTCTTATTTTCCCATGCACGATATACTTTAACCTGCGATCCATTCACTTCAGTATACATGCCACTACAACTTACTACTTCCAAAATATCCTGATTAAAGTTCACAACCCAAACTGCATCCGGAATATGACCAACATCTATACTTGCATGAGTAGCATAAAAATTAAATTCTCTTGAATTATCGCTTGCAACCTCATTATTTGTCTCTGCATCTTTAATAACAATCCAACAATCAACACCATTTCCACTAGCTGCATAAACGCCTTCAGCCAACTCCTCATTTATCATTACTACAGGTCTTTCATATTTTTTCATAAATATCCTCCCATAAACGCAATCAAAAATTTACAAATATAACATACCACATTTGTTTATATATGTAAACCATTTCTTGCAAAAAAAATCATTTTTCTGCATATTTTGTTATTAATACTAATGGAAGAGGTTCATATTTTCCATTAATCTGCTACGTTTTTTTGCTGTTCGCAGAATTTCACCGGTCGAAACATTACGATACCTTTTATTATTTTTTATAAATCTAACAAGTGTAACTGTCCATAACACCGGCCACAGCAAGAAACATTTTCCCGCCTTAGGGAAGTTTAAATGCATCTGATGATGGAATTCTCTGACAAAATCTCCCAGCCCTGTTCCGCGTAGCATAACCATACGATTCTCATGGGATTTGCCAAACTCTTCCGCCTCCATAATTTCACGCAAGAAATCATCCACAGGCAAATCTGCTGAACACTTCATCCAGAAAATCGATTCCTCTTCCAATCCTAAGTAACGCACGCAGGTCAATGTCACGATATCAGAGAAATTCTTTATTCCGCTCTCATCAACAAGCTTTAAATACTTTTCTTTCTGTTCTTCGGTGACTTCTTCTTTCCAAAATACTACCCAATCACACAGAAGTTTCAAGCCAAACCCCGAACGAAGAAAATGCTGCAACATATGAAGCAAAAGTTCGTAAGCAAAAAAAGCTTTACTCAAAACCGGAAGCTTAACTCCCATAACATCACGTTCTTCATATTCACACCTTTGTTCAGATAACAGCTTATCCAAATATACATTCATATTTCGGTTGTCAAAGGGTTCTGCAAGTAAAGTGTGTACTTCGATTTCAATACCGCTTCTGGTTTCAAATGTTACATGATGTAGTGCAAGCTGTTCCTCTTTCACCCATAAATTATTTGCAATCAAAACTTCCTTCATTGCGCTTTCCTGTTTTGGATTCAATAAAAGCAAGTCTATATCCCCGGATTTGCGTAGTTCCGGTATTGGGTAAAAGGAACCTGCCGCCACTCCCTTCAAAACAACAGCTTTAATTCCGGCTTCATTTAGTACACCAACAAGATATCTGCTTAATAATAGCAGGTGATATTGCTGTAACACGTTTTTTCTGGCACTGCCTGTAAATTGTTTTATTCCTTCTTCCGGAATGGATTGTTGTTGACTTAATGGTTCATATAACAAAGACAATACACTGTGCTTGTCGGCCGTAGTAAGAACTGCATCCCAATCAACCTTTTTAAAGTTATCAGAATCTTCTTTTACAGACTCTTTTAAACCACTATCCACTGGTTGCAAGCTTTTACTTATTAAAGCAAGCAGATATGACTCCTCAACGGAAAGCTTAGATTCCGAAACCGCACTCTCACTTATTTGTTTTCTGCGAAGGACCTCCTTTGCCTTTCTCCACACAAAAGCAAAATCCTTACTTCTGCAATACATTACCAAGAATATTACATTGGGAACCACAATGCATATACCCAATTTCAGTATGCATTGCATCAGAACATTACCATGTACTAATGAGCATACCAGATGGGTCACATACCACACACCTGCTGTAACAATCACATACCATGCATATTTCAAAAAATAAAACCGGACAGGCGTCTTTAATCTGTGCTTATAAAGCATATAAGGCTCTACCCACAAAGAGGTTGTAACCGTACTGATTAAGGTACCCAGGAATATTCCGAGCACTCCAAAATGGTAACCTAATATAATGGATATCACCAAATTAATCAATGCTTCAAAAATGGATTTGTATCTGTCGTACCAGAATAATCCAAGCGAATCTCTAAACACCAACGTAGCCTGACGCATTCCTGTCAAATAGAAATTCACGCATAATACAAAGGTTACAGCTGTACCAAACACATATTGTGAACCAAAACTCAATTCTACAAAGGGTGTCAATACTTCAAACAAACAAATGGCCGCAAACCCAAACATCCACTGACCGATGAAAAAAGATGCATCAAAAATTCTTTTAATTCGTTCCTTGCTTTCCTCCACGCCCAGATTTCCAACACTGGCCGTAATTCCCTGAAATGCCTGATTCAGAACCTGACGGATAGAGCCAATTACAAGAAAATAATTGGAATAGATTGCCACACTTACGATTCCCACCATGGAAGAAATCAGCAAATTATCCGTATTTGTAACAACCACGTTGCCAACCTTATGCATAAGCATGGCTTTAATACTCTGTTTGATGCTTTTCTTCTCTTCCGCTTCCAAGGGTGCAACATTCTTATCCTTCAAAAATGGGTACATTTTGTTAGCCTTGATGGAAATAGTTAAATTATTCAAAAGCGTACACGAAAGTAATACTATCACAAATAACATAAAATTATGTGTAGTACACAGAATAACGATTTGAATAATATTTTGCAGCACCAAAAAGAAGGTTTGACATAACACACCAATATAACTCAATTGATGTGCATCAATAAGGGTTCTTTTGTAAATCAGCAAGTAGGATACCACTGAATTGGCCAAATAAAAGATATAAAGGAGAACTAGATTATCTACTTTCGGTTGATTCTTTATAAGAATATCCATAAAAGGAATAATCAATAAACCAATGATTAATACAACAGCTGCAATCACTCTGTATAAGCGTTTGTAAAGAAGCATCAGGGACTTCTGCTTTTCTATATCTTTTTCAGAAATCGGTTTATACAAAGCATATGTAATGGCTGTACCGATACCCAGCTCAGAAAGAGCCAAAACATTCAAAATATCCGTAAACAGACCATTAACACCTACATAATCCTCACTCAATGTATGCGTAAAAACCACTCTGGTAAAAAATCCCATCAGAATGGCTATAATACGTGCAAACATGGCTACTGAAGTATTTCTGGCTGAATACTCTGTCCTGCTTTTGGAATCATTATTCAGTTGGTAAGACTGACTAACACTCAAATGCTGATACCTCCGGAAGAATATGTTCAAATGCATTACGTACCATTTATATTGCTTTTTCAAAATCATTAGCGAGATCCGTATCATTGATACATATCATTTTTTTCTTGTGCTTTGTAATCGTTTTTACAAGCTTCTCATTCTCTTTTAAGATATTAAAATATTTGAAATACCAATGTAAGTTTGTGGGAACAAAATTATCGGATAATTTCTGCCACTCTCTGAAAAGATATGGTGTCAAATCGGTAGTACTTCGAAACCGATTATCAGACATACTTTCCAAGGAAGCCTTTTCCTTTTTCCATATTTCTTCAAAGGTTTTCTTACAATACGGAGACGGTCCATGTACCGTATAAAAACCGGTATACAAGGGAAATGCAAGCTCCAACAAATTATAAAAGAAATACATGGGCGGATAACCGATTTTAAAATAATTACCCGGATGCTTTTTAATATTCTCTCTCTTATTAAAATATTTACACAAAACCAGGGAATTGTTCATATACAAATGAGACATCACCGGGTTGGAAGGATTGGCTACAACCGGCTGAAATGCAAGCATATCACACGGTTTTCCGTTCTTAAAAAAATGACTTTCTTTCACTTCATCAATCACAAAACAATCATCATTAAAATACACAAAATTCTCACTCAGGTCCTTAATTTTGTGCATATAAATCTCTAGGACGTTACTGTTAAATGTGGGCAAATATTCTGCCGGGATATAGTCTTCATGACGTACAATATGAAGCTTTGGATGATTCACATTTAACCATTCAGGCAAATGTCCCCAGGTAATAAAGTGTATCTTTCTTACCCATGGAGCGTACTTTTCCACACCACGAAACCAATATTTTAACAGATCCATATCACGATAACGGATTTCATCATCATCCGTTCCGGTATTTGGATTATATGTCTTCTTTTGGGCACGCCACGCCGTGTCATTTCCATCCACCCATGTTATCACAAAATCAATTCCTACATTTTGTTCAGTCATATTTCTATCCTCATATTATTGGACAATCACTTACTAAAAAATGGTACTTTCCACTCTTCAATAATAATCTGTCCCAATTTGTATCCCTGTTCCTCAAATTCCTGTTCATTGGCAAAAATAATCGGCAAACCACTATCCACATCCGTCATAGAAAAATATAAAGTATATTCTCCCGGTGCATATCCGGACATGGAAATCTCTTCTTTAATCTCTTCAATATATTCAGAATCATTACCACCGGGCAAATGAGACATATCCCAATCCAAGACATAGGAGTATATTTCTCCACTTTGTTCACGGACTATTTTAAGCTCCGAGTATACTTCTTTGTATATTGGTGCAAAACCAACATTTTGAAGATTAATACAAAGAGTCAAAACATCCGGAAAATACTTATATTCCATAGATACACTATGAATCAAAAGTCGGTACCCTAAATGCCTGTCTATATACGTCAGACCGTTCATTCCGTCATAAACAGAACCATCCCGAATCGTTGTTTCCGCCCACTTGTCCAATACAGTTTTATCATAGTCATAATTCAAATATGTAATATGCATGGTACGCAAATTATTCAGGGCATTTTCAAAATCATTATACTCGTTATCAACAATAACCTCTCCACCATTTGGAACATATTTACACAGTTCTTCCTGGAAAGTCAATTCCTCTTCTCTGTTCCAATGGCTAAAATTCCCCATATCTTCTCTACTCGAGGTTCCATAGGTACCATAATCACCATAATTTCCCATCATACCATCATTAAACAACCCAAGCTTATGTGCAATACTTGCATCGCTCCATTCAGCCTTTGTTGGTGAGACTGTTTCCGTTATTTTACGCCACTGCGCGGGCATTCGTACCGCCATGAAGGTATCTTCGTGCAAAGAAGAACGTAGTGTTTCGGCCAGAAGTTGCATATTATCTAAATGCACCGTTCCGTTCATTTCTCCCCAGTTTCCGATAAAGATACCCTGATGTACAAAAATTATATCTTTATACTCATGCAGAATATCTTCTAACTGCCGCATATGCTGTTGAATTATTTTGGCATCCTGAGGCTCAACCTCTAAATTGTCTCCATGCCAGTCATAAAGAAAACGAATTAAATATTGCCGCTCCTGTTTCTTCAGCGCACAAAATAACGCCTCAATATCCTGCAACCCTTTTGATGAAATAGCTGTATTAGCATATTCCTGCAAATTAATCTGCACCATTGCTAAAGAATGTTCCTCAGAACGTTTTAGCTTTTCCGAAACAACTTCATCATAATCCACATCAACATCATCTGAAATACTAAATCCATAAATATAGTAAAACCCTCTGTTGGGATTCCTTATTTCTTTTGCTGTTTCAGAAAAAGAAACACACTCTTTTACCGCTATGTCCCCATGGTTTCTTTTGGAAAAATAATATCCGGCATAAAAAGATGAAATAATCGGAGAAATAATTACAATGAGTAATAATATCGATAAAAAAACTTTAATTAAGCATCTTTTCACCTTGCTCATTCCATCACCAAGTTATATAGTCTCTGCGGATTTTGTTGAATATAGTAGCATACAAAATCATCATCTTCATAATACACTTTAAACTCATAGGGATATAAGGCTTTAAATTTCTGGCACCATTCATAAGCTTTAGATTCAACAATCGTTCTACTCTCTAAATTGGAATAGGTCTGTGAAGGGCTTCTAAAATACTGTATCGACTGTTGCGCAGCTTGCTGCGATATTTGTGAGCAGGCAACATCCGGACAAACACTGTATGCATAGGTATACATATCCTGATATTTCTCAAGGGCCAACCAATCCGGTCCCGAAAAGAAATGACTGTGTGCATATTTTATGGGTCTCTTTTCCACAAAAATAAATATATATTCTGTAGGAAGCGTATAGGAAGCTTTAATCTGGGCATTTAGGAATGTCAACAATTCTTCATGTCTACCATCTTGAATAACCTGATATATCTCATCCGTCGTAGATACAATAGTATATGTATTTTGCGGTAATGAATCCATAATCTCATTTGTAACAGTGACTGCCGCGTTATATCTGGTTAATTCATAATACAAATATCCATGAAAACTTCCCGAAAGACATACAAACACTACCAACGCTACAGATACGGCAACAGACCACAAGGCCATGGTGTCCTCTCTAAAATTAGGCATAAATACGGAAAACAACATGTCAAAAGGCATAATTAAAACCATCAGTATCAGCATTTGCCCTGTTGTACATAAACGAGAACCCGCAATTAATTCCGGCAGTCCGATAAGCGGTGCTGCATATACCAGCATAAAAAGAAACGAAGCTAATACAATCGGCATATAATTAGGAAATAAATTATTAGATTCAACCGGCTTTTTGAGAATCTTATGCTTTATCAGATATCCCAGTCTGTATATTACATATAAAATTACAACCAAAAAACTAAATCCTACAATCCATTTAGCTCTGACCGTACCGTACAATGTCACATAACCGTTAGAATATATACCCTTTATTTTTTCTTTTATTGTTGTGCCTAAACTAACTACTTTTTTAGCATTGGTACTATCCGAACTGACTTCGCTACTTTCAATTGAAATATCAGCCGGCGCATCCGTTGCATTATGTGTATCCACATTTTCAACTTCCGTCTCCGCGACTTCCGTCTCCGTGTTATCAGTAGTTGGTGCTCTGCCGACACCCTTATCCGTACCGTTAATGACATTCATAGCCCAACCAATGGAACCCTGAAATGGAATTCCTGATGCCAAGGCCCCACCCATAGGAATAAATGCAATCAACAGCCCCATAAAAGCAGAAACTACAAGGGGAACAAAGTGTTTTTTATGAAACACACTTCTAAGCTTAAACATTACTATAGCAACACAAACAAAGAATGCCATTATGGTCACATAGAAATGAATTGCAATAGACGCTGCCAGCGCCATCATAAACATGAACAGATTTTCATCCCAACAGCCTTTAAACTCAACATCCCTAAATACTGTTTTTTTATAACTCTTCAAGTATAAAATCAAATAAAGAGCAATGATATACAATGAATGAAATGCATATTCCTGCGGCAAAGTCCACTGTAATCTGGACATACTGAATACTTCGTCAATACACACAACATCCAAAATGAGGAACAAAATTAAAACAAAAATAGCACTGAAACGCCAATGAAAAATTTCCTTCATTAAGCAATATGCCGCCAATAAAATAACTGCAACATGTATGCCTGCCAAAAACAGCATGCAGCTATAAACCTCTACTCCCAACAAGGCATGCATGGAGTAAATGACACAATGCATAGCCTCCGGATAGACACCTGCAGAGAATATTTTGCCTTCTATCAGTCCATAAATCCAGGAATGATGCACATACATATCACCAAATCCATAAGAATAATCCAGAAAAGCACCATATGAAAAATAAAGCATTCCATACATCAAAACAAGTATCAATGTGGTATATTCGATCCAGCGCTTTTTATAAAACTTGGCAAATTTCTTCCAAGCAGCTTTTACTTCTTTACGAACATTATCCCAACAAATAAGGAAAAACTGCTTCCATCCCAAAGTACCGGTAATCAAAGACTTAAATCTCTTTTTTCTCTCTTCCGTCAGACGAAGATTGTCTCGCAATGACCAAATTAATATACCGTAAAAAACAATACACATATTGCGTTTATTTAATAGATGGAGCAGTCCCATCATTAACACTAAAGTATTGATGATGATTACCTGAACCGTCGCACAAAAACAAAACCGAAATGTAGCATTTTTATCACGTAAATACTTACGAAAAACAACCATCGGCCAAATAAACAAGATAAAACCATAGGATAAGAAAACCTTAACATATTCAAATATCCAATAAACCAAATTAGTATCCATTCATTTAATCCCTTACTTTGTTTCTAAAAACTGTCCCAAAAAAACTCTTCCGCTTCTGTCGGAAGGATTTGCAAAATAAATGATTCTTTCATCTTTTTTGCGAATAGCAGACAAATAAACATAACAATTCTGTACCTCGATTTCTGTTGATATCGTAGTTACAGTCAAAGGATTCCAGCATCTCATATCAGCAGGAATCTCTTTACGATACAATTGATTATTCTCATCTATATACTCCAAATAAACAACTGTCTCCTGATAAATGTTTGCAAAACCAACATTTTCAATATTAATTAACAAGCGGTAGCTCTTTGATTCATTCTCATTGAGTTGAATCTCTGCATTCCGAACCACAAAGCGGTATCCCAAATGTGCACCTATATAATCATACAAATTTTTATCCGCCCATACTCCCGGTGCAGAAGAACTCCATGATTTCCAGCGTTCCAGTATCACTCTGTCATAATCTTTATTTAAATATGTGATATGCATTTGTTGTAATGTCTTAAGTATTTGCGCTTTACTTCCCTCTTGAATAAATTCTTCACCGGATAAAGCCTCTCCGCCGTTTGGGACACGGACACAAAGCTCATTCTCAAACTCCAATTCACTATATCTGCTCCATAAAGCATCCCACCCCGATTCGTGTCTCGGCTTGGTCCCGAAGGTTCCTAAGTCAGTCTGGGAACCAAATATAGCATCATCAAACAAACCCATATTATCACAGCTCAGTGTGGATTTATCGCAACATTCCGGATGCAGCATACGCCAAAAAGCCGGTTTTCGCACAGCAAAAAAGACCTCTGTGCCCATCTCTTGGCTCATAACCTCCCACAAGGCCTTCATCCTTACAGGCGTAACAAATTTGGAAGTATGCATCTCTCCCCAATTACCTATCAGCATTCCCTGATAAACAAAAATATGATCCTCATACGCTTTTACTATTGAGGAGATCTGAGACAAGTGCTCTTTTACCTGTTCAAAAAAGAACGGTTCTCTCTCCAATGCATAACCTTCATGGTCATAGGTAACCCTTAAAATAATATCAAATTTCTTTTTTACAAAAAAGTCAAGTATTCTGCATATATTATTCAAGGCTTCGTCAGGAAGTGTTTCTTCCTGAAAAGCACCTATATTAATAATCACAAGTGCCAGAGTATTGTCTGATGAATCGCACCATTTCATTTTATCAAAATCGGGCATTTCATGGGCATAAAAAGGAAAAAGCTGAAACCAGCCCCTGGCGGGATTATTTAATGCATTTGCACATTCATAAAAATCCGCTTTTTGAAATATTACTTTTTTCTTTTTAGGTAATAATTTAGGTAGTACCATCCTCATCAGCAACCCCCACATCTACCTTGTACAATCTGACACGTATCCAAACAGCGATTATGGAAAATATCATACGGAACATATATTTAATCGGCTTCAAGCCCGAATGCATACTGACACCTTCTGTTCTGGCATGCATCACAGCAGGCACTTCTGTTACTCTGAAACCTAACATGAGCATTTGCATAATCATATTTGCATCGGGATATTTATCATCAAAATGTCCATATCCTGCATAATATTCTATTGCTCTTTGACTTAACCCCTGCAAGCCCGTCGTTGGATCCATAATTTTCTTACCGGTACCGAGTTTTATCAAAAAGCGAAACATGGTTATAGCTATTTTCTTAATTTTTGAAATCTTAAACGAAACACTACCTTCCAAAAACCTGGAACCCAAAACAATATCCGGCTGCTTACCGTTTTCATCCTGTGATGTCAACGCCTGATAAATAGTTGTTACATTACAGGCATCATGCTGACCGTCTGCATCCATCTGAATAATATATTTATAACCATTTCGCAGTGCATAATTGTATCCGACCTGAAGTCCGCTTCCGTATCCCAAATTAAATACATGTGTAACAACTGCATGATTTCTGCTACGGACAATCTCTGCCGTATTATCTTTAGAAGCATCATTCATCACCAACACATCCGCAATACCAGCAATTTCCGGTTGTTCCAGTTTATCTAAAAAATCGCCGATATTCTTCGCTTCATTATACGCCGGAATAATTATCAATAATTCTTTTTTCATTTGCAACCTTCTTTCCCGCTTTTTATAAAAGCGAAAGAATTTTGTCTATCTCTTTATCTGTACCGGTATATCTGCACGACGCAGCTATGCCATATGCCTTAGCTTTATCCCAATCATTTACAAGTTCAATAATACCATTACAAATAGCCTCCGGTGTCAGCTCACAAATTAATCCATCCACACCATGAACAACCTGTTCTCTGTTGCCGCTACAATTAGAAACCAAAATCGGGCATCCAAGAATCTGAGCTTCTTGTATAGCGATACTTTTACCTTCAAATCGTGTTGCATGAACATAAATATCTGTTTGTAACATATATGGATAAGGATTTTCTACTACACCGGGTAATATAAACACATCTTCCAATTCATATTTTGCAATTAACTTCAACAAAGTCTCTCTTTGTTCCCCATCACCTAATATATACCATTTAGCATTAACGCCTCTGTCTTTTAAGAGCTTCATCGCTTCAACCGATTGTGCAAAATCTTTTTGTGCAGTAAGTCGACCTACAGTTAAAATTCGAATACCATCGAATTCATCCGTAAAACCCTCGTCTCTTTTCGACATCTCTATTATTTTGTCACGATTAATCAAATTATTAAATACTTGTGTATAATCTTTACATTCCGGATAAATCTGTAAAAAAGATTCCTTTACTTCATTAGATATTGGAAATACCTCATCATATTTCAGATAACATTCTTTATCCAACGCTCTTGTATATCCAGCCATTTGATAATCAACGTGAAAAAAAGCAACTTTTTTCTTTGCCTTAACGTGATCCGTTACATAATACGTAGAGCCGCCCTCAATATAAGCCACTGCCAAGTCATATTCTTCCTCAAACCGTTCTGCGGCATCTGAAAAACAGCGCCACAATAGCTTATCAAACATTATTTTTTTGTTTTTAATCATATGAACAAGATTCTTTACTAAATACGGAAAAAGGCGAATACAATTTGCACGCTTAAGTAACGCTTTAACAGAGGATTTGAATAAAATTCGTTTCCCTTGCGGACTTAACACAGATACATTTTTATAATTTTTATTTTTAAAAATAATCCCTTCCGGTAATCTGTCAGCTAACTCTCCCTGTCCGGTAAGAACAAAAAGTGATAATTCCACATCCTTTTGTTGTAATGCACGTAAAAGCTCCAAAAGGGCCGTCTCTGCGCCTGCGCGTCCCATTGTATTGATTACAAATAATATTTTTTTCATGTGTTATTCAACCTTTTCATCGACGAGAACCATTAACTTTTCAATCTTTTCCATCATAATCTGATTTTCCTGATTCATCAACGAAACCTGTATTGCAAGTTCCTGATTCTTTCTGGTAAGCTCAGATACTTTCGCAGTTATATAGAAGAATCCGCCCAGCAAACAATAACCTACTACAAGGATGACCACAAACGCTGTCACACTCATTAAATTGGCAATACCATATGGTCTTAGAACCAAACCTGCAATCACCAACATAACAGAAACAAGTCCCCAGGTAAGGCAAAATGACTCCGTCATCTTGCGTCTGGCCAAAGACGACAAGGTAATAGCAAAAAGTCCCACTCCGGTCAGTGCTATAATCAATCGTAAAATATCAATCAATAACATCTACACTTCCCCTTTCTACTTCACATTTGAAATCATGGAATATCTGTCAAATACCTTATTGGAAGGACACGTACCGTTTCCTTTTTTCATAACGCTTCCGTTACAGAATATATGAACATCCATGGTTTTTTCTATCTTACGAAGTCTGGAATATGCTGTCAGCCAACCGGCTAATGAACCAATAACTAATCCGATACCAAACCATATAGGTGTAAGATGTGTTGCAAAAATTGCTCCGACAAACGTTATCAAACAAAATACTCCTGCTGATATAAGCGCTCCTCTTAAATCATTAAAATAATACAAGAAAATAATAGCCGAATACATAATGAATAAGATAAAATAACCTGCAGCCAAACAGGGATATATCTGCATTATTTTGCCTCCAAAGCCTAATCTCGGCAAAAATACCACACTTAAGAAATAAATAATTACCGAAACAATAAACTGCAATCTTGCAAGATTCATCAACTCATCCGATAGCTGTCGAAACATTCTTCTCTTTGCATTTTCAATATCCATTCCTCTTCCGCCGATAACCGCCTCGGAATAAGCCTTATATCTCTCGTGAAAGTGCATTTCCACACGTGAGATAAAGATTACACTTGCTGAGATATTGGTAAACATTCCAAGACAAGCAGCCATATCATATGCAGTCATACATACAAAGCTTTTCACAACTACCATATGCATGTCCGTTGACCAAAAAACAAAATTATGAATATATAATCCCAGGGTATACAAAAAATTGGTAGCAACTAATTGCCAGTACTTTTTGAAATATCTGAGTACTTCCATATATTTTTTGCTGTTATTTCTAAAATAGCTCTTTACCTGTGCCCATTCCAGACAGGCAATTAACAACAGTCCCAAATCCAATGCTATTAACATACTGATGGTCTTTTCCATATGAAACAAATATACAAAAACCAACGAAAGCAATATGGTGAAAACCATACCGATAAAGAAGAAATTGGATATTTTTTTATAATCTTTGCATATGGATAGATACAGCATGGTATAAAAAACCAACACTAAGGATACATATCCGCAATATCCTGCAAAAATAAAGGCTATTGGGACGCCGCCTACCACATATTCCCAAATACAAAACGGAATACCGAGCAAACAGCTTAATGATAAATTCATAATAAGCCCGACAAAATAACAGGGTAAAATATCATCATATGTCTCATTGTAAATTACATCTGACATATATTTTGATAAGACTGCATTAAAGGGTGCTGAAGTCAATAAAGCGAAGATAAATATGTACAACAATGTACATGAATATAACTCTCTGCTCGCATATCCAACTTTGGATACATCCAATAATAACCCCATCGTAAATACAGCCATAATAACCAATAACATAGGCGCAATTGTTATTACTGCACTATATCCAAAACCAACCAAATTTGTTGCAATGGTATTTTTATTGAATATTCTATTCAATTTAACACCTATACCTGCCATACTTTAACTCCTCTATTTGCCTTGCACAAAGACAAACTCTATTCTATGGTAAACTTTTCTGTTGTAAATTCACAACCGAATATCGCACCTATTTCTTTATATAAATCTCTATAGGTCTCACGCATTTGTGACAAAAGATATCGATTGATAACTCTGTTATATCCGCACTCTCCCATTTCTTTACGCATTTTAGGATTTTCAGCCATTTCAACCATTGCAGCAGATATTTCAGTAACATTCATAATATGCGTAAGGATTCCGGCCGTACCGTAACCGTCTCCATTTCCAAAAATCAATTCCCTGCAATTTCCTACATCTGTTGCAATTGTAGGTTTATGTGCGGCATAGCTTTCCAGAATAGTCAATGGTTGTCCTTCACTTATACTGGTCAATATGGTAAAGTCCATACGCCCCAGATACTCCAAAACATTTACACGTCCCAAAAATACAACGTCAGGAATCCTTTGTTGTTCTACCAACTCAAAACATTCCTGTGCATATTCTTCATCCTCATCCAAAGGTCCCATAATCCATAATTTAAGGTTAGGTACCTTCTCTTTAGCAAAAGAAAAAGCTCTGATAAGTGTCTTGACATCTTTAATCGGGGTAACACGCAATACAGCTCCGATATTGACATATTTCTCATCCTCATCCCTTTTTCCGGGAATATCGGCAAATCGTTCCACATCAATACCATTTGGTGTTATCATTAATTTCTCTTTCGGACATCCGAGGCCTATTTGCAGACTTTGGGCATGAGCAAATAAGCTTGTCACAACATCTGCCCGGTCATAGGCCAATTTAGACATTTTGCGAAACTGTTCAATCCAGATATTTTTATATACACCTGCAACCCAGGTTGCTTTCAGAAGCTCTTCTTCTCGTTCCCTCGTATAAATACCGTGCTCTGATACTATCAGACCCGCATTATAGAAATATTTTGCCATACTTCCCAATACACCTGCATATCCGGTAGCAACACAATGATAAATATCTGCTTTGGGCAGCTTAGATTTCAAAACAAGAAATAATGGCAAGTAGATAGAACGCACTGTCCATAAAAAATCAGAAAAGACCATTTGGGAATATTTTGTATTGTACACCTCTTTTACTACTTTCAAAAAATCGGCACCCATCAATAAATCGTCCACAGATAAATTATCATTCTGGAACATATCAAACAAAACATCCCAATCCACTTTTTGGTTTAAGATAATACTTCTTAATGCATTATATTGTTTTTCATCAAGCTTGGTCCGCTTTCCATTCCTTTTTTTCGTTCCCCAATCAAAATCATCCAAATATACTTCGTATACTTCTGTCAAATTTTCCGGCAATTCATATAGAAATTTACCACTTTGGGATCGATTGGAAATAATAGCCAATACACAAAATTCCAAGTTCGGAAATGCCTTTATCATACTGTGTATCCAGCCAGATACACCGCCAACCACGTAAGGATAACAGCCTTCCGCTACAATACATATCTTCATATAATCACCTAAATCTTATGTAAATTACCAGGTCTTTGCACCCTGTTCCTTCAAACTCAACGGTTCTAATTCTATCAGTACTTTATCCTCTGTTACATGAACTAAATATGCGTTCTTTTCCAATTCTGTAACGGTACCTCCGCTGATGGATACCACCTTTTCGTCGTGGGTACGAAGAATAAACCATGAGGATTCCTGCATACCGCTCACATTTAATGTAATTACGTTATTTGTTCTTTGGTCTGAATAATTCAAATTAAAAAAATTGCGAACTCGAACATCGCTTTCTGAAATAGTTGTCTTATCAAACCCATTATCGTCTGCCCAATAAGTTAATACATTACTGGACATTTCATCATACAAAAACTGCCATTCATCCTCTTGTTTTTCAGGCCATAAAGCGGGATGTAAATCAAGAAGTACATTGGAATATCCTAATGCTGTTTGTAAACTCCTCATAGTGAAATTATCCATATAAGTATGTTGCTTAGCATTCCCCGTAGTACATTGTAATGTAATATGATCCGTTGTATAAGATAACAAACTCTGATTATTTGTTACTTCACAAATTATTGTATGTACTTTTGACAAATATTCCTCACCGGACACTTTATCCAATAATTCCTGTAAATCCTTTTGTTCTGCATATAAAGCAGAATACTGATATTCGCTTTCCAAAGACTTATAAAAATCAGCATCCTTTTTCAGTATATTCTCAAGCACGACATTATTCTTGTACTTTACTGAAATACCGGCTTCGGAATCCAGCTGCTTTAATTGTTGTAAATAAAACGGCACATATGTACCTGTCGGTTCTGTTTCATCCAAGTAGTCAAATTGCGGATTAAAAAAACAGGTTATTCTTAAATTGCCGTTCGTACTCATGGAAGCTATACTGGGCCACATAACATCCTGAAAAGTCATATCCGGCGTTCTGCTGTACAATTCCATCATTTTATCCTGATTTTCTCCGGCAAATCCGGGGAAATTGGCAATTGAAATTGATTGGGCATTCACAACAGGATAAATCTCATAAGAATTCATCTCATATGCAAATGTATCCAATATACCCAATCCTGCAATCGTTGACATATAATTTCCGTTTACAGCAAAGATTTTTGTGTTGTTATATGTATTGCGCCAGATTAAAGCCGGAAATTCTTCTCTTTTTACAAGTTCTTCATCTTTCACGCCAACCATATAGGTTTTTGTACCACCTCGCAGAACATACCATGGTATATTTAATTCCATGTCCTGGCGTTTTTGTTCTTTCTCTGTTTCTGCAACATACAGTGACTCTCCACCCAAAAAGAATCCTTCAAACAAATGGACTCCTTCTATTTCGGTTTCCAATGCTCTTACTTCTCTGATTCCAAGAATATCTCTCAGACTGGTTATATATTTTACATTTTGTACATCCGGTAAATTACAAAAGATAATCGGTATTTCATATTCTGTTATATCAACAATCCATTGTCCGTTTATACCAAATTCAAGATTTGCAGCATCCAGCACTATAATTTCTGGTTTGCGTGACGGCATAGCAAAATCTTTAAGGGTTTCGGCTTTAACAAGATTTCTCTTTGTATAATTGCACCACTGAAGCACTATATTTTCTAACTCCGTTGCTTCCGGAGAAAAATATAAAACATATCCATTTTCATCTGAAAATTTAATATTAGCATCCGTACTCACAGATGCTTGCCAGGAATCCTTCCCAGATAAAATATCCTCATCGCTGACTGCATATGCATTTATATCAAATTGACTACCTTTATCAATGACAATTTGTGAAAATAAAAACATCACAAATACTACCAGCATCATTAATAAAATACTAAAATAATTTCTGCGGGAAATCATCTATTTACTCCTTTTTTATCGGAATACACGTATCAATTCAAGGGTTTCATTGTCAATTACAATTGCCGACTGCTTCAACTCCTCGATAACGGCAAAAAAACGTTCTTTTTGTCCGCTGTTAAAATACAGTTTCAATTGACATGTATAGGAAGACAATGTATTAGGATATTCGTAAATTGCTCGTTTACACCACTTTTCACAAGTCTCAAAATCCTCAACTTCTATCAATCTTAAGCACATTGCTTCATACTGATTACTTCCTAAACGTTCTTTTTCCTCGTTATAAATCAACGTACAAACTTCATCCATTGTTCGAACATAGGATTTTTGTTCTATGTCCGATAAAATCTTCTGCTCCAAAAACTGATTCATATAATCAAACAGCATGCCTGCATACAACAAACGGTTTTCTTCCCGGGTATGTATATATTTATACTGCCTTTGTACCGTTACTCGAAATTCATTTAATGCATCCTGTAATACGGAAGCTGCATAATGAGCCGTTTCGGTATCTTCACTGTTCAAAGCCATAGAAATCGCTGAAAGGGTATTTCTGATATCTCCTCTTACAATATTCAACATCAGGGAACGCAAACCATCCGTATCGGTTACGGCTATTGCTTCTTCCAGCGGAACCATATTGCGTTCGCTTTCTTCATCTGCATGTATAAAAGTCCGTACACGTTCTTTACTAAAAATTACGTCTTCCAAATCCACCGGTTCAGAAAAGAACAACAGATATAATGCATGTGAAAGCACAAAAAACAAAACACCTACTACAGGACATAAAACCATTACCGTTGCACGAATCCAAAAGGAACGCTTGTTTTCTTTCTTTTTCAGAACAATGTTCCATAACAGGTAGATAATTACAATCAGCAAATTAATTAACAGAATTGTCAAAAAAACAATCATTGATTTTGCCATGCAATCTCATCCTCCACGATTTCTGTTTTGTAACCTCTTTCTGCAAATCTCCTCATAACATGCTCTGCCTCTGCGATTGTCGTATTAGAAAGAAGCGCATACATATGTCCATCCGGCAAAGTTCCCACATAATCCATAGGACGTAAATTGGCAGCAAAAATTTTGCCCGTTTCAAGATAGAGATGCTCCGGAGCGTGAATTCGAATCATGGTACACTCTGTCAAATGTCTTCTTTCTGCCTGAACATACGCTCTTGCCAATGTTTCAAAGGCATCTGCTTTCAACATTCTGGAATCAGCCACATAACGCTCCTGCTCCAGCGCAGCCAAATATCGGTTTGCACGCAAGGAGGCATTTTGAATCAAGGCACTGATAACGGTCAATTGATTAGCCTGTCCCAAGGTCATTTGTTCCCATTGAATACCCCAAATAAAAATCATCATCTGAATCTCTTCATTTTCCAAAATAGCACTTGCCATAAGGGGATAATTCTCATCCATTTTACGATTTATATATACTTTGCCGCTAATAAGGGTTTCATATACTTCTCCCAGTTCACGGTATTTGATGGAATTCCCCATTACCTTGGCTTTTTGAGATGTATAAGAAAATAACCGTGCATAATCACTGTTTGAAACAGTATATATTGCAACATCCTTACTACGCATTAATTGGCTTAAAATTTCAGCCGCATAGAATAATACTTCCTCCGGGCTGTATCTTTCTAACGCCGAAGTGATACTATAAATCTTACCAACACTGTCATTCTGGTTAATAATCTGAGTGGAAAGAGCGTCCTTTACTCTTACATTACTGCTGTTAATATCCTGAATATCACTTAACTGCTCTGTCAGGAATTCGCGCTCTTCTATATTTTCATTCTTAATATTTTTCAATTGGTCTCTCATATAGCCTACTGAAAGCCCGAAAATAAACAATTCCGCCATCCAGACATAGGTATGGGAATCCATCATGATTTCAAATCCAGTCTTTGTGGCTGTCTGTGCATAGAAATACCCTATAACAGATAGCACAGCGGAAAAGGTAGCCTGTTGCTGTCCATATACCATGGCAAAAATCAAAACATACAGCAAGAAGAAATCCATTCCGAAAAAAACAGTACTGTCTGCTAAAATCACATTTAAAATAAAGAATACAAAGAAACAAATAATATTTTCTACAAAAGGAACAAGCGCCTTCACCAACCAATTGGATCCATCCAAAAAACGTTTCCAAATCGGCTGCTGTTTTTCGGCATCCGTCAAAAAAACATATCTGTTCTTCTTCATATAACTAACCATCTTGTGGAGAATCTGATGCAACTCACAGGAAAATGGTTTACCAAATTCCTCCGTATACCTTTCTCCCGCCAAGACCTGTCTGACAGCGCTCTTTTGGGTAGAAACCAATTTCACATCAAAACCCATATCATCACTGATTAAAGCTGCCAAATCAAATTCAGACATCTCCTGTCCTGAAGATAAATTGTAAACCGGATATCTGTGTTTTCGCGCTTTGATTACTTTGTAAATCATTTCTACTGCATCTGTTTCATATAACAGTGAGAATACATTTCCTTCTGTCAAAGTGATACTTTGTTCCTCCAAAGCCTCCAAACACATTTTGGAACATATATCATTTACTTCTTTTCTGCAGGTTGGCATTGAATATAAATGATCCAATCTCAGAGTCACAATATCCTTGTCCCGATATCCCCGATGACTTTGACAAATCTCCTCTCCCTGTGCCAAAACCATGCTTCTGTAACCACTGGGGCTTAAAAGCTCATCCTCCGATATGTTTTCAGGATAATGCAAGGAATATACTTCATTGGATGACAAATAAATAAATTGTCCCGAACAATTCTTTGCATATGCCATTAAAATATTCATTAAGTTTGTAGAATATCTTACAGCTTCACGTTCTTCTTCCACCCATCTGTAGTTGGTATCAAAAGCACCCATATACAATACAACGTCAGGATTTACACTCTCGAATATTTCATCCAGGCAGGAACAGTCATATGTAAAATCATAACGCTCAAATACCTTCTGATACGGCGCCTGTTTATATCTGCTACCTGTCAGCAAATATAATCTGTGTCCTTCCTTATTTAACTTGATTATTAAATTATTAATAAGACTCCCCGAGCCACCTATCAATAATATGTTCATAATTTATTCCTCTATCTTTACTCCATATGCTCTTAATTGTTGTATAAACTGCAATATGTCTTCTTCCAATTCTTCCTTCGATATTTCATACTCTGCCGAAAGCGCATTACTCATTTCTGCAATACTTGCTTCTTCAATCATCATTTTCCAAATTTGGGCACCAACCTCATTCAAAGTCATAGGACGCTTATAAGGAATCCCTTTTTGAGACATATCTATAAGCCAATAATTGCCGGCAGCATAACGCAATGCATAGGAATTGTCTATTATGTGTATTTTTTTCATGCATACTCCTCAATAAACCTTGTAAATCAAACCAATATATTATATCACAAAAATGTAATAATTCATAGCAAAATCTTTTATTTATGCAACCACCAAATATTTCCGTCCGACAAATATAATCCCAGCCTTTCCTGAAGACTTATCGATACAGTATTCCCTTCACTAATTTGACAGTAAGGTATCTCTCCTCTGCTTATCTGCTGATTAATCAAATAACTTTCCAAAGCAGAGGCTACCCCCCGTCCTCTATAGGCATCTTTTACAAATAACATTCCCATGCTGCCTTCCGCATGCATTCCAATAAAGCCAATAAGCGTCTCCTCATCAAAAGCTCCCAAAACGGCTCCTGCTTCCAAACGCCTTCGAATATAACTCTCAGAACACAGTTTATAGTTGTCCCATATTTCTTCTGCATATGGGATCCCTAAGGTTCTGATATTTTTATACTTAACCGGTAGGGATACATTTCGAGTATAGCAAGCCTGCGTACATTTCATTCTGACTTTCACATCAAAATTCTCTTCGAGAATATCATTCATAAACTTCTGCATTGTAACCATCTCATACTCTAAATACTGCGGCTTATCCTCAAAAACCTTATGTAGCATAATCAATGCTTCCTGTTCGTTATTTCCACATAACATGAGTACTTCCTCACAGGCAATGACAATATTATTTCCTGATTCATAAATAAGGTTTCCGATACCTCGTTTCAATGCTTCAATCATATGGATAAACAATCTCTTTTTCTTTAAAAGATGTTTCATGACTTCCTGTTTTTTACTGTATATCTGATACAAGTCAGGACGGTTTTTCCTGGTTCTTTCCTCGGACTGTTCCAATCTCCATTTGGATATATTTTTATGATTTCCGGATAACAAAATCTCCGGAACAGGCTTGTCGTGCCAAACCTCAGGTCTGGTATATTGGGGATATTCCAACAAATCATTATGAAAAGATTCTGTTTCTCCGGATATATCATTGTTTAAAACACCCGGAATCATTCTTGAAATGGCATCAATCATGACCATCACCGGAAGCTCTCCGCCTGTCAGAACATAATCTCCGATAGAAACATAATCCGTTACAATCTCTTCCAGCACACGTTCATCCACACCTTCATAATGCCCACAGAGAAAAACCAGTTCCTCCTCTTTTGCCAGTTCCTTTGCCATAGCCTGGTCAAAACGTCTGCCTTGGGGAGTTAAATAAATGGTACGTGGTTTTTTTTCCATATTTGAAACAATTGTACTGTATGCATCAAAAACAGGCTGTGCCTGGATTAACATCCCTGCGCCGCCTCCATACGGATAATCGTCCACTTTTCCATGCTTATCAAGCGTATATTCCCGAAAATTTATTGCATCAAAAGAAATCAGACCCTTTTGCGCAGCCTTTCCCAATATACTCGTATTTAATCCATTCATAATCATTTCGGGAAATAAAGTTAACACATGAAATTTCATCATGTCAGTTCTCCTCTAAAAGTCCCTCCAAAACATGTACTTGTATTCTGTTATTATTTATATCGACATTCAAAATACATTGTTTTATGGCAGGAAGCAAAAGTTCTCTTCCATCCGGTAAATTTATTACATAAACATCATTTGCCCCCGTAGACATTACATCCACCAAGGTTCCTAAATCATTATTTTCTTCATCAATAACCTGTAACCCGATTAAATCAGCCACAAAATACTCGTCCTTACTCAATCTGACAGCATTGGCTCTGGTTACAAACAAGCTCTTCTGACGATACTGTTCCACGTCATTTAAAGTGTCAATTCCTTTAAACTTTAAAATCACCATCTGTTTAAAAAATTTAACACCTTCTATTTCTAAATTGATTTTTTCTTTTCCGGTGTCTAAAATAACTTCCTTTAGTCTTTTGAATCTCTTCACATCATCCGTTGTAGGGTATACCTTTACTTCCCCTCTGACACCATGTGTTGATGTTATTATACCAACCTGAAATAATTCTTCCATAAAAAACATCCTTAATAATTGTACTTTTCACTTTGTTAACTATTTTTCTCAATAGGACAAAGGCGAAACACACTATTGTATGTTTCGCCTAATCATTAAATGATTTCAACATCTACTATTTTATTATCCTTGGATGATGCTGCTTTCACAACGGAACGAATTGCTTTTGCAATTCTACCCTGCTTTCCAATGACTTTGCCCATATCAGATGCGGCAACATGAAGTTCGACTACAGTATTCTTACCTTCAGTCTTCTCTGTTACAACCACTTCATCCGGGTTATCTACAAGTGCTTTTGCGATAACTTCAACTAAATCCTTCATATTCCACCTCCAGAGTTCGTCAGTGATTATTTTACAATACCTGCAACCTTGAACAATTTACCAACAACTTCTGTAGGCTGTGCACCATTTGCCAACCACTTCTTAGCTGCTTCCTCATCAATCTTGAAGGTGCTGGGTTCGGTAGAAGGGTCGTAGGTACCGATTTCATCGATAAATCTACCGTCTCTGGGAGAACGAGAATCTGCAACGATGATTCTATAGAAAGGTGCTTTCTTCTGTCCCATTCTTCTTAATCTGATTTTAACTGCCATTGTTTTTACCTCCGTAAATATAATTTGTTTATTCATTTTCTGTAGTTTTCTACAGCTTATTTATGATAAGAACCATATAGTCCATTATCTACTTACCTTAGAACGGAAATCTTCCTTTTCCGCCGCCCATTCCCGGAAATCCTCCGAACAGGCCTCTGCCCTTTTTACCGCTGAATTGCTTCATCATTTTCTGGCTTTGCTCGAACTGCTTTATAAAGCGGTTCACTTCTGCAATGTCAACGCCAGCGCCTTTGGCAATTCTAAACTTCCTTCTGGGATTCAATATTTTGGGATTACGCCTTTCTTCAACGGTCATGGATAATACAATCGCTTCCATATGTGCTAATTGTTTATCATCTACCATGCCTTCCAAATCACCGGCCTTCACTCCCATGCCCGGCATCATTCTTAAGATACTGCCGAGTCCACCCATTTTTTTCATTTGCTTCATGCTTTCCAGGTAATCTTCAAAATCGAATTTACCCTTCTTCATGCGGCCCATCATATCCTTGCCTTTTTCTTCATCTAAGTCAAGGTTTTCCTGCGCCTTTTCAATCAAGGTAAGCACATCACCCATTCCCAGAATACGATTGGCCATTCTATCCGGATAAAACTGTTCCATATCGGAAAGCTTTTCACCCATACCAACAAACAAAATCGGCTTACCGGTAACAGCCTTAATGGAAAGAGCCGCACCACCTCTGGTGTCACCGTCCAACTTGGTCAAAACTACGCCATCAATACCGATTTGTTCATCAAATTGCTTCGCAACATTTACTGCATCCTGACCGGTCATGGCATCCACAACTAACAAAGTCTGATGCACTGCCACTTCTGCCTTTACATCCTGCAATTCCTGCATCATGTCCTCATCCACATGAAGACGACCGGCCGTATCGAGGATGACAACGTTGTGACCGTTCTTTTCCGCATAAGCAATAGCGTTCTTGGCTATCTCAACAGGCTTGTGGTCAGTACCCATGGAAAATACTTCTACTTCCATTTTCTGACCGTTTATCTTTAACTGCTCAATTGCCGCAGGACGATAAATATCGCAGGCTACAAGCAATGATTTCTTACCTTTCAGCTTCAGTTTTCCGGCAATCTTTGCGGTTGCTGTGGTTTTACCTGCACCCTGTAAACCTGCCATCATAATAACGGTAATGGATTTACCGGGTTGGAACTGAATCTCGGTAGTTTCACTTCCCATCAAAGCTACCAATTCATCGTTAACAATTTTGATAACCATCTGACCGGGATTCAAACCACTCATTACATCCTGACCGATTGCGCGTTCTTCCACAGTCTTTACAAACTGCTTCACGACACGGAAGTTAACATCCGCTTCCAAAAGAGCCATTTTGACCTCTTTCAGAGCTTCTTTTACATCCGCCTCTGATAAACGTCCCTTACCGCGTAACTTTTTAAATACATTTTGTAATTTATCGGTTAAACTTTCAAATGCCATCTATAATCCTCTCAAACACCTAAAACTCATTCATTAACTCTACTGAAATCTTTCGAATCTGATTGATGGTTTCCTTTGTCGACTCATTCTGACTGCTTACTTCCAAGTCCTTCGTCAAACTTTCCAACTGTGCAATCTGCTCTTTTGCCTTTGTAAATTTCTCTACCAAATGAAGCTTTTCTTCATAGCCGGTCAATATTTTATCACAACGCTTCAACAAATCATGCACACCTTGTCGGCTGATACCATATTCCTCAGCAACCTCACTTAAGGACATGTCGTTGTATACTGCATCTTCATAAACACTTCTCTGATGCTCTGTCAGAAGTTCTCCGTAAAAGTCATACAAAAGTGCCTGTTTTACTATTTTTTCCATGTTTTCCACTCATCTTTCCAACATAAAAAACGAACACCTTTGCCATCATACAACAGATAAACAAAGGTGTCAAGTATTTTTTCTTTACACTCTGATTATTTTTTGAATTTATCCGGATCCCAGTCTTCATCGAAGTAAAATTCATTATACTCCATAATTACTTCATCATCCTCACCAACTTCAACCTTTACCACAACAACAGACTTCGCTTCGCCTTCTTCCAGCTGCTCACAGGCATCCTGCATGGCAAATGCGAGCATGATTTCTTCTTTTACCATAAATCCCGAATCTTCCGCACGTTCCATTATTTCATCATAAGATCTGGCCATACTCAAAAAATCCGCAGCAAACATTCTGCAAACCATTTTAGGATAGTACAATTTAGGGAAGAATTCCACCAGTACATCTTTATAGCTGTTTGTTCCGTCAAATGCATCCTTCCATTCATTGAAGGACTCTTCATATTCATCAAAATCAACCATTTCTCCATCTACGCATAAAGCAACATATGCATCGTTCTTCATCATTTTAATGGGAGTGGTCTTCATAAAACCATCCAAGTCTTTAACTTCTTTTTTCTCAGATTCAGAAGAAAATCCTAATTTTGACTCAAATTCGGCATTTGCGTCAATCATATATATTTTATGTATGAAAGAACCTAAATCATCATTTTCAGGAACAACACTTTCACATCTTTCCATAGCATAAATAAATGGCTCGTCCCTATCAAACTCTTCATCCAAATAACGTTTGCCATCTTCATCAAATACATGAGTTTCGATAAAATTAGAAAGGTAATATGTAACCTGCAAACCATCCTCTACCATGGAACCCACCACTTCCTGAAAATCACCGGACAAATCATAATTCTGTCCTTCAATGGTAATACCTGTCGGATTTTTGGAACCACATCCAACCATTCCAATCATCATACCTAATGTCAACACTGCAGCCAAAATTTTCTTTTTCATAATCATTCACCTCATAAGTTTTTATACTTTTAAATTAATTGTCAAATTTATCTATATCCCAGTCTTCATCAAAATAGTACTCACAGTACTCCAGGAATACTACATCATCATCCGATACATCAAATCGTACAGTTGTCACACGTTCTGCTTCACCGGCTTCCAGCATCTCACATGCTTCCTGCATAGCCAAAGTATAGATAATGTCTTCTTCTACATCAATTCCTACATCCGACATATGCGATTTAATCTCTTTATAGGAACCGTATGATTTAATATAATCCACCGATGTTAAACGGCTGACCAAATCAGCATATTGGCAATTACCGAAATATTCTTCTATCGCCTCAGTAAATCCATCTTCTTCTGCCACTTCTTTCCACTCTTCAAAGCGTTCTTCATAACTCTCTAATTTAACTGCTTTTCCGTCTATGTACAGTGCTGAATAACCATCGTCTTTTAAATTCAAAAGGGTATTGCTTTCCACGAAATTCTTTAAATTTTCAAAATCATCATTTTCTGATTCACTGGAAACACCGATTTCACATTCAAAATCTACCAATTCACTGCTTATCCAATATCGCTTTCCGACTAAATACCCTTTTTCCTCCTGCAGCTCCTCATCAATAATCTGTCTTCGTTCCGCAGCACGAATATAAGGTTCCTTTGTATCAAGATCCTGTTCTTCAACATATTTTCCATCCTCATCAAACATCCTTGCCTGTATAATGCCACCCGAAGTTCCTTGAGAACTAAGCGCCAAATCCCACATATAAACGACTTGAAGTCCATCCTCCACCATAGTACCTACTACTTCCTGAAAATCAGCGGACAAATCATAGGAGTTCCCTTCAATGATAATTGCAGCCGGATTTTTTGCTCCGCATCCAACCATACCAATCATCATACCCAGTGTTAATATCACAGATAAAACTTTCTTTTTCATAATTATTTTCCTCATAGTTGATTTTCTAAATTTTTATCCCTCAAAAGGAGTCTGTATTTCATTATACATATATTAAAACAGCTTACAAGCACAAAAAGTTTCAAAAAATTTATATTTTTTCACTAAATAAATTCTTATAGCCTTCTCCGTATATTTCTGTTGCAGAAGTTACAATCATAAAAGCCATAGGGTCTTCTTCTTTTACCACATCCTCAGTCTTGGGAGCAATGTGTTTTTTTACCACACACATAATTACATTTTTATCCTTACCACTATATGCGCCTACTCCTTTCACATAAGTGACACCGATATTCAAATCTTCCATAAGCCTGGTGGCAATTTTTTCTGATTTGTCACTAATGATATAAATAAACTTCGCACCATCCTTGCCGTATAAAACAATATCTAACACAGTAGAACATACAAAAACCATAATCGCAGCATATAGAGCCGCATCAACATTATGAAATACAAATGCAGAACATCCCACTACAGCTGCATCCAATGTCAAAAACAAAACACTGGTTTTTAAGTGCGGAAAGCGAAGTCTTAATACTTTAACAATAATGTCCGTCCCGCCTGTTGTTGAACCTGCTTTAAAAACAAGTCCGATTCCGATAGCCATAAGTACCCCACCTGCAATAGCCGCTAATAGGATATCGTTTGTAAGTGGCGGAACCTTTCCCGCCAATACGTTTGTCATAACAGAAAGTAAGGCTGTACAATAAACCGTAGAAACAATAAATTTTGCTCCGAATTTCCAAAGTCCCAATAACAAAATAGGAATATTAAAACACCAAATCAGAGTACCTGTTTGCACAGGTATAACACGATTTAAAATAATGGACAAACCTGCCACACCGCCCGGAGCCATGGAATTCGGATCAGCAATGGTACTGATGGCAAATGCATAAATTATTGCGCCCAGTGTCATCATAAAAAAACGTTTTATCTTTCCTAAAATTGGATATTTCATTTTCGCAACCTCGCCACTAAAATTGATTCCCTGGCTAAAAAGTCAGGGAATGTTTATAGTATCATTATATACGATTCTTGTTTAAATATTTGTACGCACTAATTTTGGCAAATATCCTTCTTTTTCCAATGCATCCATAATTTGATGTTTGTGGTCTGTTCCGAAAGCCTCCAAGGTAATACGCAGTTCCACTGCGGCACTTCTGTTTGTTGTAACAAACTGATTATGCTCTAATTTAATAACATTACCGCTTTCCTTTGCAATCACACCTGCTACACGGCATAATTCACCCGGTTTGTCCGGTAAAAGAACAGACACAGTAAAGATTCTGTCACGGAAAATTAATCCCTGCTGCACTACGGAAGACATGGTAATAACATCCATATTACCGCCGCTCAAGATTGAAACCACTCTTTTATCCTTTACATTCAACTGCTTTAATGCAGCCACTGCCAAAAGACCGGAATTTTCTACTACCATTTTGTGATTTTCAACCATATCCAGAAAAGCAACAACCAATTCCTGATCTTCCACCGTAATAATATCATCCAGATTTTCCTGTAAATAAGGGAATAATTTATCTCCGGGCGTTTTCACGGCCGTACCATCCGCAATAGTACTTACTTTAGGCAGGGTAACTACCTTCCCTGCTTTAATGGATTCCTGCAGACAATTTGCTCCTGCCGGCTCCACACCGATTACCTTTATCTTGGGATTTAAAAGTTTCGCCAAAGTCGAAACACCGGTAGCCAGTCCGCCACCTCCTATGGGCACCAAAATATAATCCACTAACGGAAGCTCCTTAAAAATCTCCATAGCAATGGTACCCTGACCGGTTGCCACTCCCAAATCGTTAAAGGGATGAATAAAAGTATATCCGTTTTCTGCTGCGAGTTCATATGCCTTCTCGCAAGCCTCGTCATATACATCACCGTAAAGAACCACCTCTGCACCATATCCCTTGGTTCTGTTTACTTTCATTAGGGGTGTGGTGGTAGGCATAACAATAGTTGCCTTTACTCCGTATGCCTTTGCCGCATAAGCAACACCCTGTGCATGATTTCCTGCTGAGGCAGTAATCACACCTTTTGCACGTTCTTCCTCACTCAAGTTACTCATGGCATAGTAGGAACCACGCAACTTATACGCACCTGTAAGCTGCATATTTTCAGGCTTCAAATATACCCTGTTACCGGTCTGTCTGCTTAAATAATCACTATATACAAGTTTTGTTTCCAAGGTTACTCTTTTTACTACCTCGGACGCTTCCTCAAACTTTTCTAAAGTCAACATTTACATTCTCCTGCTTATTCTTCGTTCTCTTCGTCTGTATCGTCATCCTTATCCTGTTTTACATTGAACAAAGCATTTACAAAATCATCCGAATTGAATTTTTGTAAATCATCTATAGACTCACCAACACCAATATACTTTACGGGCACTTTTAATTCAGACTGAATCGCAACGGCAATACCACCCTTTGCAGTACCATCCATTTTTGTCAAAATAATACCCGTAAGATCCGCCACATCGCCGAACTCTTTTGCCTGAACCAGTGCATTTTGCCCGGTAGTACCATCCAATACAATCAAATTCTCTCTGTGTGCATCAGGAAATTCTCTATCAATAATACGATTCATCTTCCGAAGTTCTTCCATGAGATTCTTTTTATTATGAAGCCTTCCTGCTGTATCCACAAGTAAAACATCCACCTTACGGGCTCTGGCAGCATTTACAGCATCAAAAACAACACTGGCAGGGTCAGTTCCTTCATTTCCGCCAATCATAGGAACATCTGCTCTTCTGGCCCATTCTGCCAACTGATCTCCGGCAGCAGCACGAAAAGTATCCGCTGCGGCAATCAATACCTTACGGCCATTGTCCTTTAATTTACCGGCCAATTTGCCCACAGACGTGGTTTTCCCCACTCCGTTCACACCGATAACCATAACAATTGACTGTTTTTCTTCAAACTCATATGCTGTTTCTTCCACATGCATTTGCTCTTTGATGCTGTCAATCAGAAGCTGCTTGCATTCCATAGGGTCTTTGATGCGCTGTTCTTTAACCTGCTCCTTCAATCGTTCTATAATAGCTGTTGTAGCATTTACTCCAATATCTCCCATAATGAGGATTTCTTCCAGTTCTTCATAAAAATCATCGTCAATGGATGAAAAGCCGCTAAATACCGCATCGATTCCTCTAACAATATTATTTCTTGTTTTTGCGAGTCCGGCTCTTAATCTCTTAAAAAAGCCTTTCTTTTCTTCACTCATACAAAACTCCTTAATTATCCAATTCTTTATCAATTAAATTCACACTTACAAGAGTGGACACACCCTTCTCCTGCATGGTTATACCATACAGACGGTCCGCACTTTCCATGGTACCTCTTCTGTGTGTAATAACAATAAACTGTGTATGCTTCGTCAGTTTATGTAAGTATCTTGCATATCTGCCTACATTGGACTCATCCAATGCAGCCTCTATTTCATCTAACAAACAGAAGGGTGAAGGTTTCAAATTCTGGATGGCAAATAAAAGTGCAATGGCTGTAAGTGCCTTTTCTCCACCGGATAACTGCATCATATTCTGCAACTTCTTTCCCGGCGGTTGTGCAATGATTCGTATACCTGCCTCCAGCATATCCTCATCTTCCATAAGCTCCAAGGTACCTTTTCCACCACCAAAGAGTTCCTTAAATACCTTATCAAACTCTTTTGCAATTTCTGCAAACTTCTCGGTAAATTGTTTTCTCATGGCAGTATCTAATTCTGCAATGATACCCTCCAAAGTCTTCTCAGCTTCCACCAAATCATCATGCTGTGTTTTTAAGAAGGAATACCTTTCCATAAGGGCCTTAAACTCTTCAATTGCATTTACATTGACAGGGCCCAATTTCTTGATACCCTCCTTCAAGGCTGCAATAGAACGCTTCATAGCCGGCAAATCAGTCATGCTTTCATCACGCAGGTTAGAGGCATCGCTTAAGGTAATCTCATATTCATCCCACATATAATTAATATGAGACTCAATGGATTCTTCAAAACGTTCTTTCTGTGCATTCAAACGATACACTTCCTTGTCCAGAACACTCATGCGTTGTGCCAATTCCTCACGGCTGGCAAAGAAATTTTTCTGATTTGCTGTAAGCTGTTCCTTACGTGCAATATCCTCCTTTAACTTCACCTGTGCAGCATTTTGTGCATCAAATGAAGCCGCAATGGTAGCCTGAATCTGTTCAATATTACTCTTCTTGGTTTCTACATCCTGTACATTTTGTGCAAGAGCCTCTTCAATCTCCTGAAGCTCCTTTACGTATCTTTCCTTTTCGCCCTCAATACGGTCTACATTGGACTGATGGAACATTTGTGTCTGCAACATTCTTTCTACTTTTAATTCCCATTCAGTCACATTAGCAGCTACTTCTGATTCTTCTTGACGTTTCTCTTCCAATTCTCTTTGGAAAACCAGAATCTGCTCCTGGGTATTCTTTTCCAACTCTTCACTGGCCGCGAGCTCTGCAAGAATAGCATCCTTGTCCTTATTAATATCCAAAATCTGAGTCTCAAGGTCTTTCTGCTCCTTCTTCATGGAATCATAACCCTGCTCCTCTTCTTCCATTCTTTCACGTGCCTGTGAAATGCTGATTCTCAAGGTATTCTGTTCAATGGACTTTCTCTGCATTTCCATCTTTGACTGTTCAATGGCCATTCTGAGCTTATTACGGTTCGTCTTAATCTCTTCAATAGCATTGTTAATATCATCTATAGATTTTTGCAGTTTGTCCACATTCTTTTGCAGTTCTTCTATCTCACGTCTTCTACCCAGCAAATTGCTGTTATTTTTGAAGGCACCACCACTAATAGCACCACCGGGTACCAATAATTCACCTTCCAGAGTAACCATACGAATACCGTATTCAAACTTACGCGCAATCTTAACCGCATTATCTACATTATCAACAACCATAATGCGACCCAGCATAGCCTTTGCTACATTTTTGTACGCCTTGTCGGTTTTTACCAATTCGTCAGCCATTCCGATAACACCAGCTTCATTAAGGGCTTCCGGATTCTTGAACTCCTGAGGCTTGGTAATACTGGTAAGCGGCAGGAAGGTCGCTCTTCCCAGGCGTTCCTTCTTTAGGAAACCAATCATTTTCTTTGCCGTTTCTTCATTATCCGTTACAATATTCTGAATATTACCGCCAAGTGCAGTCTCAATGGCAATTTCATAATCTTTATCTACCTTGATAATATCCGCAACAACACCGATAATACCCTTTACTTCATCCTTTTGCTCCATGACCTTCTTAACACTTCCGCCGTATCCGTCATAGCGCTCCGTAATATTTGCAAGGGCTTCCAGTTTGGATTTTTCCTGATGGAAGCGGGTTTGTGTTTCTCTCAGCTTCTGATCCTTTGATGTAAGAGCTTCGCGATATCCGGACAATTCCGTTTCCATATCCGTCTCTCGTTTTCTCAACTCACGTACTTCTTCACTGATTTTTTCAAAGGAATCCTCCAATTGTTTAATGCTCTCAGTACGCTCTGCCTCATCGGATTTTGCTCTCAAAATTCTGGAATTTAATTCACTCTTTCTGATATTAACCTGTTCCATCATTGAATCCAGACGGCCTATTTTCGTTTTAATAGTTGCCCTCTGGTTTAACTCTCCGATAATTGTATTCTTACCGGCTTCCATATTATTGTTAAGTTCCTCGATTTTGGACTGCACTTCTTCCAAATGCTTCTTTACTTCATCCCTGGTCGAGGTTAACGTCTGTACTTGCTTGTCAATTGCTTCTTTATCAGCCAGAATCCCTTCTTTATCCTGATTCTTACCTTCGATTTCAGCAACAACACTGTTCTTACGATTTAACAAATGTTCCTCATTTGAATGGGCTGAATTGATCTGTTCTTTTAATACATTAATTTCACCTTCCAAACGACCACGCATAATATCTGCATCCGTCACTAAGGTTCTGGAGGTTTCAATAGCCTCATCCAAAAATTCTATCTCACGCTCAATACGTTCGTATTCTTCCTTGATTCCTTCATATTTGGCTGAGGTATCAGACAAATCCTCTGTTGCAATTCGAAGCTTCTCATCTACGGAATCAAGCTGTTCTTTTATGCGCTTGTTTTCCAAAAGAAAAACATTTACATCCAAGGTTTTCAACTCTTCTTTTTTCTTCAGATAAACTTTTGCAGTTTCAGACTGTTTCTCTAAAGGTCCAATCTGCTTCTCTATTTCAGAAAGAATATCCTTTACACGAATCAGATTTTGCTTTTCATTCTCAAGCTTTGCCTGTGCTGCATTTTTTCTGCGTTTAAATTTCACAATACCGGCTGCTTCATCAAACAATTCCCTGCGTTCTTCCGGCTTTCCGCTCAAAATCTTATCAATCTGTCCCTGACCGATAATAGAGTAGCCTTCTTTACCGATACCGGTATCATAAAAAAGCTCATTAATGTCTCTTAATCTGCAAACAGATCCATTAATCAGATACTCACTTTCACCGGAGCGATAGATTCTTCTGGCAACAGTAACTTCATCATAATCAATTGCCAAATGATGGTCTGAGTTATCCAGAGTAATTGCTACATATGCATAGCTTAAAGGCTTTCTCATTTCTGTTCCGGAGAAAATAACATCCTGCATACTCGCACCGCGAAGCTGCTTAATACGCTGTTCACCCAAAACCCAACGAACAGCATCGGCAACATTACTTTTACCACTGCCGTTAGGGCCTACTATGCCTGTTATACCATTATGAAACTGAAACATAATCTTATTTGCAAATGATTTAAATCCATGTATCTCAATACTTTTTAAATACATACCGTTTCCCGCTTTCGATTATTTTCTCATACCACGTGCTTCAAATACCAGCAATGCTTCATATGCCGCATTTTGCTCCGCATTCTTCTTGGTTCTTCCTGTACCGCTGCTTATGTTTTCGCCATCCATTACCACATTCACGGTAAAAAGCTTATCATGCTCCGGTCCCTTCTCCTCAACTAAGTGATAAGAAAATTGTTTCTTTAACTTACCTTGTACAAATTCCTGAAGCATAGTCTTACTGTCGATAAACAAACGCTTTTTTTCCAAATCGGACAAAACAAATTTGTTAATAAACGCTTTTGCCGGCTCCATACCGCCATCAAGATATATGGCACCGATAACAGCTTCTATTGCATCTGACGTAATAGAATCTCGTAAACGGCCTCCTGTGCTCTCTTCACCCTTACCAAGTAACAAATACTCACCAAGTTCCAGATCCTTTGCACAGAATGCCAATGCAGGTTCACATACCATGGAAGCCCTCATCTTTGTCAACTCTCCTTCCGGATAGTCATCATGTTTAAAAAACAAGAATTCACTGGATACCAATTCCAAAACCGCATCACCCAAAAATTCTAAACGCTCATAACTTTTGCTTTTGCTTATCATCATCTCATTGGCATAGGATTTATGAGTCATGGCCTGCTTCAGTAATGACACATTTTGAAATTTATAACCTATCATTTCCTGTAATTTTTCAAGGTTATATTCTGTTTTCATTATTTACCCTTTCTAAAATAATAGCGTTCCGCCGCTCAAAAGAGTATCCGGAACGCTATTCATATTCGAAATACTATTTAAGCAACAAATTAGTTGATAGCATTTTTAATCATTTCAACTGCTTCTTCAACTGTAGTAATGCTTTCTGCGCTTTCAGCCGGAATTTCAATATCAAATTCCTCTTCAATACCCATGATAATCTGGAAAACATCCAAAGAATCTGCTCCCAAATCATCTACAAAGGTTGAATCCAATGTAATTTCATCCGGGTCAACACTCAAAACTTCTGCAATAACCTTTTTTAACTTTTCAAATTCCATACTTAAAAACTTCCTTCCTAATCCTCTAATATAATTTTTTCTTTAATCTTTTCATTTATCTTCTGTTCCTTAAATGCGATGCATTGAAGGATTGAATTCTTAATTTCTACAGCATTGCTGCTTCCGTGGGCTTTTACTACCAAACCTGTAAGTCCCAGCATCGGGGCCCCGCCGTATTGGTCTGTACTAAAGCTCTTTAACGTTTTTTTCAAAGCCGGTTTCACCATTAAGGCACCGATTTTGCTCTTCAGCGTAGACATCATACCTTCTTTTACTTTTTTAATCAGGGAGCCTGCTACACCTTCGTACATTTTCAGTACTACATTTCCTACAAAGGCCTCACAAACCACTACATCTGCCACACCCGCAGGAATATCTCTGGCTTCCACGCTGCCGATAAAATTAATTTCCGGACAATTTTTCAACAAGGGGAATGTTTCCTTTACCAGTGCATTTCCTTTTTCTTCCTCTGCACCAATATTCACAATACCGACTTTGGGATTTTTCACACCCATAATATGTTCCATATATACAGAACCCATTTTTGCAAATTGTACCAGATGAGAGGGTCTCGCATCCACATTTGCTCCGCAATCCACCAAAAGACTTACTCCTGTTTCCGTGGGAATGAGGGGGGCCAAAGGTGGTCTTTCCACGCCTTTGATACGACCTACAATCACCTGTCCGCCTACCAGAACCGCTCCGGTACTGCCTGCAGACACAAAGGCATCACAGGTACCGTCCTTTACCATATACATGGCTCTCACAATAGAGGAATCCTTTTTCTTACGAATGGAAATAACCGGCGGTTCCGCTGTCTCAATCACTTCCTGTGCATGAACCACTTCTACCTGCTCCAGGTTGTACGTGTATTTCTTGAGTTCCTCTTTGATAACTTCTTCACGGCCAACCAAAAACACCTTTAATTCCTTGGATTCCTGAATGGCTTCGATGGCACCCTTGATGATCTCTACCGGTGCATTATCTCCGCCCATAGCATCCACTGCTACTTTTACCATAAACTTACCTCCATGGTTTATTTTCGCAAATTTATGTCTATTTAACATCCTATTTTACTATACTAGACGAGTATCTAAAAATCAAGCATATTTTATTAGGATATTTGAATAAAAAAAGGGTGCCGAAAAGCACCCTTTTTGTAGTATTTATTCTTTGTAGCCATACTCGTATACATAGTCGTATCTATCTTCATAAGTTCCTTGGCTTATACGTGAAGCACTATAAACGAGATTGCCAAAGTTATCATACTCGTATCTGTATTCTTTGATAAATTCACCATTTTCATATATGGTAACAATTTTTGCATTACGATTGCTGTCATATTCATAAATATATGAACAATCTGAGGAGGTTCCTTCCGTATCTGACCAGTATTGTTCGTAAACAAGTTCATCATCTTCATTATATTCATATTTGGTTGAATAATCATATGTTACATTTCCTTCTGCATCATACATAAAGAACTCATTTGTAATCATGTTACCTCTATCATCATATTGATACGAATTACTTGACGTAACATTGCCCTGATCATCTGTTACAACCAACTCATCAACTAATTTACCTATTCCTTTATAGGCATATGAAGATACAGAAATTATTTTCCCTTTGGGATCATATGAAATGGTTGTGATTCTTTGTTTCAGCTCATTATATTCATATTCTTCCCAATACATTACTTCGCCGTTATAGGTACTCTTATACAATACCAGATTGTCCGCATCATCATATGCATATTCATTGGAATAAGCATATGCACCTGCATCATATGTTTCACTCTCGTACAAAAGACGACCCTTTTCATCATAAACATACTCGCCAACGTCGATTGTCTTACCGTTTTCAAGGTCAACCAGCAAGAACGAAGTCATATTACCGTTTTCATCATACTCATAAGATTTCTCGCGAAGCGGATTTCCGTTCAAATCCGTTACTTTTACCAATACAAGAAGATCATTCTCATATACATATTCATAGTGTTCGTTCTCTTCTACATATAATTCGCTTAAATTCCTTCCCTTAGAATCATATGTAATGATATCTGTAGCATTAGCATATTCGTCATACCATTTTTCTTCTACAATTACACCATCTTCATTGTATACCATGGAATATTCCAAAATATCATCCACGTAGACTTGCTCTGAAATAATATATATATTTGCAAGAATCTCTTCTCTTCTTGCCTTCAAAATTTCCGAGTCCGTATCCGAGACACCACTTCCAAGCGCAACATACGCACCTTCAAAATCCCCTCGAGCCAAATAATCTTCTGCAGCGACTAAATAAACATTTACAACTTCATCCTTTAGACTTTCATCACTTGTCACCCCATAACCTTCATACAAAAGGTCAATAGCCGTACCATAATTATCGTTATCCAGCTCACTCTTTGCATAGGCCATATATACATCAGCTGTTCTGGTCAGCAAAGATGCATCATTCGTATCTGCATAACCTTCATGTAAAACATAAATTACAGAAGAATACTCTCCGATATTTATGTAAAAATTCGCCATATTGTTATATACAAGTACCTTCTGTGAATTAAAGGAAGGGGATCCTGTATCAGCTTCGCCCTCATTCAATACAGAAAGTGCACCATAGAAATCATTTTCTGCCACCTTTGCATCTGACTTGGCAATATAAAGAGTTGTCTTCTCGGAAGTATATTTTGATTCGCCAAAATTTTCCTTCGCCATTTCTAACAATGCGAATGCAGCATCAAAGTTATTATCTTTTTTATACTGGTCCACACCCTTATTATATGCAGCATCCAAAGCACTCAGAATAGTCTGTGTATCCTCTTCTGCTACTGCTTCTAAACCATCAGCCAAAATTTCAATAGCATCTTCATATTTTCCTTCTGCAAGGTAAATATCAGCAATTTTAGTATAAGCATCTGTTAATGTTTCATCACGTTCAAGGGCTTCCTCATAATATTCCAAAGCATCCTCCATTTCACCTTCCGCGAAACATTCTTCTGCTAACTTCATATTCTTACGGCTGTTAAAATCATCACCTGTAAAATACCAGATTGCGACTCCACCGGCACCCAAAATCAAAATAAAAAGAATAATTAAGAAAATCAAAGGACCTTTTGAACCCTTCTTTTCCTTTTTCACTTTTTCTTTCTTGGCTTTCTTCTCAGCTTTTTCTGCTACTACGGGTGCTTCACCCGTTACTTCTACAGCTACACTTTCTGCCGCTACAGATGTTTCCTCTACTACAGGTGCTTCTTCTGCTACAGCTGTTTTCTCTGCCACAGGTGCTTCTTCTGATGCTGATACTTCCACTGCTACAGGTGTTTCCTCTGCCACGGGCACTGTCTCTACTACAGATACTTCCTCTGCTTCCGATGCAGATTCCACTACAGGTGTTTCTTCCACTGAAGCCACTTTCACTTCAACTTTGGTACCACAGTTGGTACAAAATTTTGCAGAATCCGCCAATTCTTTTCCGCAATTAACACAATTCATAACAATTCCCTCCTTTTTTCTAAAATAATGAAAAAGGCTCTCCTTATAAAAGGAAAGCCCTTGCAATCATGTTGAAATTAATTAGTCAACGCTAACAACTTGCTTTTTGTTGTAAGAGCCACAAGCCTTACATACTCTGTGAGGCATCAT
>JAZSII010000055.1:0-10355 GCA_045533725.1 Acetatifactor sp.
GCAGACTGCAATCGGACAGGGGAAAACGCAAATCACACCAATTCATCTTAATATGCTTACATGTGCAATTGCAAATGATGGTGTCTTGATGAAACCATACGTAGTAGAACGCGTAGAAAATGCAGAAGGAAAAATAATTAAAAGCTTTAAGCCGGATAGTTATGGAAGTTTAATGACTGAAGAAGAAGCTTTTGAATTACAAAATTTAATGACTTTGGTCGTTGAAAAGGGAACAGCAACAAAACTTTCAGGACTTTCTTATACTGCGGCCGGAAAAACCGGATCTGCTGAATATAATAATATCAAAGGCGATAGTCATGCTTGGTTTACAGGTTATGCACCGGCAGATAATCCGGAAGTTTGTGTTACAATTATTGTTGAAGGTGCCGGAAGTGGCGGAGATTATGCAGTTCCTATTGCCAAAAGAATATTTGATGCTTATTTCAGCGAAAAATAAAGGTTGCATGAATGCTAAATTTGGACTATACTAAATTTAGTCAAGCATGACACACCAATCAGGAGGAATTGCAATGATAGAAGCAACAAGCTGTGGTGGTGTGGTAATTTTTCGTGGAAAAATTTTACTCTTGTATAAAAATTACAAGAATAAATACGAAGGCTGGGTTTTACCGAAAGGCACTGTAGAAGCAGGAGAAGAGTACAAAGATACTGCTTTAAGAGAAGTTTTGGAAGAATCCGGTGCGAAAGCGTCAATTATTAAATATATCGGAAAAAGCGAATACACATTTACCGTTCCGGAAGATGTTGTGGAAAAAGAAGTACATTGGTATTTAATGATGGCGGACAGTTATTACAGCAAGCCACAAAAGGAAGAATACTTTGTTGATTCCGGCTATTACAAATTTCATGAGGCTTATCATTTACTGAAATTTTCTAATGAAAAGCAGATTTTAGAAAAAGCATACAATGAATATCTGGAATTAAAAAAGAAAAATCTCTGGGGTAATAAGAAGTACTATTAAAAAAGTTTGGCATTATGCCAAACTTTTTTAGATTACTTTATCAATTTTCAAATCCGGACGGGCAGACAAATCCAACATTTCAGATTTATCATTTCTAAGAATGGGTCTGGATAACTTGTGATTATTCAAAATAAACACTTCCCATACACTTTCATCTGATAATTTAACATTTGTTCCGATCTGCGCATTCGCAATACGAGTCATAATCGGCATCAATATTTCCACATCATATTGTACCAAAGATTCCTCAAAGTGAGCCAATATATTTAAAGGCGGAATGGAAAGACGATGGGCACGTGGTGCCGCCATAGCCTCATATGTATCGATAATACTGATATATCTGGAATAAATATCTATTTCCTCTTTCTTAAATCCATACGGATATCCGGATCCATCCAAACGTTCATGGTGCAAGACAACAGCCCGCTTAATCTGCGGATCAAGAGCATGCATTCTCAAAAGCTTATAGCCCGTTACCGTATGTGATTTAATTTGTTCGTATTCCTCCGCTGTAAGCTTGCCGGGTTTCCACAAAAGATGATAGGGGAGCATGAGCTTGCCGATATCATAATAGAAACCGCACAAAATTAAGGTGTTTTTTTCATTTTCATTTAACAATAGCCAATCGGCAAAGGTTCCTGCAATTAATGCAGAATTAAAACAATGGGTTAGTGTCATTTCATCTTCGTTTGGAACACGATTATACAAATAATCAAAAATTGCCGCCTGACCGGGTACAGCTGACATAACATTATGATACAGGCTCAAAAGCTTGTTATTATCAATTAAAGTTCCTTTATTCAAGAAAATAGTCATTAACTCTTTATATCTATTCAGACTATCTGTATAAATAATTTCAAATGCTTTAAAAGTGCTGTCAAAACGCATTTTTTCATAATGTGTCTGAGCAAAATCAATCTCTTCCATGACTGTTACACACATAATGGAATAACGATTCAGTTTATTGATTACACGGGCATTAATTTGCGTTCCCGCAGTATATAAAACATTGCCATGAGAGTCTTTCACATCCTCCCCCAAAATCATACCGTCCTGCAAGGACATTCTGGCTACAATCTTCATACGAACCAAACCTTTCTGTAAGAAGTTTATATAAAAATAGTAAAGTGATTTTGTGAATAAGTCAATGCATAAATTCGTTTCTTTTTTTGAAAAGATGTGATATACTGGATAAGTAAACTGTAAATTGTGTGTAAAGGTGCATCATGAAGAGAGTAACTTATCATTCACAACTTTATTTAAGCGATTCCATCAGCCATGGAGACCTGGCAAAAATCAAAGCAAATTTGAAGAAAAAACCGGCAACAACGGATATCTATTTAATCACAAAAGCATTATGCCCAAGTGATCAGCTGGATATTTTTCATTCCAAATTTTTGCCTCAAAAGTTTTATGATAAACATCCCCTTTATGTATTCGGCTTGACAAAGACAAAAGACGAAGCACTTTCCATAATCGAAAAAATGACTCAGGAAAGCTTAGAAAAACGCGGCGACGCAAATATACTAGCTTATTTAATTGGAGAATAAAATGTTAGCATTTCTATTAGGAGTATTAAAAGTAATCGGCATTGTACTCTTGATAATCTTATTGTTAATACTTTTATTACTTGCCATTGTATTATTTGTTCCTATCCGATACAAGGGTAATGGAGTTATTGGCGATACAGAAAAAAATGTACAATTCAAGATTACCTGGCTTTTACATGCACTCAGTGTAAAAATAAATTACAAGCATCCGGAAAAACCGGAAATACTAATCAAGGTTTTGGGCATTCAACTTGGAAAAAAGAGTAAATCCAAGAAAAAAAAGCAGAACAGTGCTGCTGAAGAAGTGTCGGATACCTCATCAGATATCGATGTAAACGAACAGCAAGCGGCAATTTGCGCAGACCCACCAACGAATATCAACACTGAAGCTATGCAAGCAACAAATGACCTCAATCCGGAGCACCAAGAGGCTGTTGATGAATATCTGAAGGAAAAAGCAAAACCGAAAGAAAGTTTAAAAGAAAAAATAAATAAGATTGTAAATAAAATTACTTCAATATATAATAAAATTAAAGGTATTTTTTTGAATATACAGTATTACTTAAATGTGATTCAGGAAAAAGAAACCAAGGAATTACTCAGTAAAGTATTCGAATCATTACTCAAAATTCTTAAAAGCATAAGACCACGCAAATTAGTCGTAAATGCAACGGTAGGGTTTGACAACCCTGATACAACCGGAAAAATGTATGGTGCATACTGGGTAGCAAAGCCGATATTAGGAGAACACGTAGAGATTACTCCTGATTTTGAAAACAAGACTCTAGAAGGCGATTTCTACCTAAAAGGAAAAATTACTGTCTTTGTACTTGTAATCAATGGCTTGAGAATATTACTTAACAAGAATTTCAAACCTGTAATAAACAAATTTAAAAACGGAGGACCTAAAAATGGCGGAGAAAATTAATAAATGTGACGGAATTGTTGAATCTTTATTAAAAGGTATGGATACTGCATTATCAACCAAAACAGTAGTAGGACAACCGACAGAAATCGGCGATTTAATTCTTGTTCCTTTGGTAGATGTAAGTTTTGCTTTTGGTGCAAGCAGCTCCATCAAGGATGAAGGCGGCAAAAATCATGCCGGCGGCGGACTTGGCGGAAAAATGTCTCCAAATGCAGTATTGGTTATCAAAAACGGAACCGCAAAAATGGTTTCTGTAAAAGGTCAGGATACTGTTGGTAAGATTATTGATATGATACCTGAAATTGTTGATAAGTTTTCAGCGAAAAAAGACGGAGAAATGAGCAATGAGGAGATTATTGATGCTGCATTTCCAAATGATGAATTAAACTCATAATTTTCCGTTCAGAGCATATAATATATAAAGCGACTTTATAAAGTAGGCCTTGCCAATGCAAAAATCTACCAAACACGCAATAGGATTGATGGCATTTTTTATTGCAATAGGAATGTTATTAATGTTATTTATTTCAAGCAAACTGGGCGCAATAGTCTTAATTGCAGTTTTATTGGTAATAGGGTATTGTTGCTTGGCATGCGATTCATAAAACCAATAAAAAAGCCTGTTCATTATGAACAGGCTTTTTAAGCAAATATAATTATGCTCTTTCAACAGCACCAGACTTTAAGCAGCTGGTACAAACATGCATCTTCTTAGTTGCACCGTTTACATTACATTTAACACTCTTAACGTTAGACTTCCAAATAGCATTACTTCTTCTATGGGAATGGCTTACGTTATTTCCAAAATGAACGCCTTTGCCACAAACATCACACTTTGCCATCTCTTGACACCTCCTCGTTTAATGCTCATACAAAACAACATTGATATATTAACAGAAAAACAATATAAAATCAAGCACTAAAAATCATTTTTTAAAATTTTTGTTTTTTTTATTCCCTTTTTTGAAAAAAGATTGTATAATCAAACATTATATATAATAGGAGGTACTATGATGAAAGGTTCTTCTTTAAATACTCATATTGGAAATATAATGATTGACAACGAAGTAATTGCCAAATATGCAGGCAGTGTTGCTGTAGAATGTTTTGGTATCGTAGGCATGGCCGGTGTGAGTGTAAAGGATGGCTTAGTTCATTTGCTTAAGAAAGATAACCTCACCAGAGGTATTAATGTATTTGTGAAAAATCAGAAATTAGTATTAAATTTTCATGTTGTTGTTGCTTACGGTGTGAGCATTTATGCTGTATGCAATAATTTAATGAATACTGTAAAATATAAAGTAGAAGAGTTTACAGGAATTGAAGTAAGCAAAATCAACATCTTTGTAGATGGTGTTAGAGTAATTGATTAAGGAGGAAATACAGTGGCTTCAAATACAATTGACGCTAAGTTACTCGCAAAGATGTTCTTAGCCGGAGCAAAAAATCTTGAATCCAACAAAGAGTGGATTAATGAATTAAATGTATTCCCCGTTCCCGACGGAGATACAGGTACAAATATGACAATGACAATTATGTCTGCAGCAAAGGAAGTTGCGGCATTAGGAGAAACCCCTGATATGCCCGCACTTTGCAAAGCGATTTCCAGTGGTTCTTTAAGAGGCGCCCGCGGAAATTCAGGTGTTATTTTGTCACAGTTGTTACGTGGCTTTACCAAAAGTATTGCAGAGGAAAGTGAAATTACTATTTCTGTATTAGCCGCAGCAATGGAACGTGGCGTAGAAACTGCATACAAAGCAGTTATGAAACCTAAGGAGGGTACAATTCTTACCGTTGCACGTGGTGGTGCTGAAAAGGCTGCCGAATTGGTAGAAGACGGTGCCTCCGATATGAATCAGTTTATCGGCGATGTAATTGCACATGCTGAGTATGTATTAAGCCAGACCCCTGAAATGTTGCCCGTATTAAAACAGGCCGGTGTTGTAGATTCCGGTGGACAAGGATTAATTCAGGTATTAAAGGGCGCTTATGACGCATACTTAGGCAAAGAGATTGATTATACAATTCAGGCAGGTGAATCAAAAGGTACAGGTAATGTACAGATGTCAGACAGCTACAATGCACAGGCTGAAATGGATATTAAATTTGGTTATTGTACTGAATTTATCATCCTCTTGGATAAAGTCTTCAACATTAAGCATGAAATGGATTTCAAAGCATATTTGGAGTCTATCGGCGATTCTATCGTTTGTGTTGCCGATGATGATGTGGTAAAAGTACATGTTCACACCAATGATCCGGGACTTGCAATCCAGAAAGCGCTTAAATACGGTCAGTTATCTAATTTAAAGATTGATAATATGCGTTTGGAGCATCAGGAGAAGCTCTTTAAAATGTCCGAGAAAGAAGCGGCAGCCGCAGAACCGGCAAAACCTGTAGGGTTCCTTGCGGTATCAGTAGGTGATGGTGTAAACGAAATCTTCAAGAGTTTAGGGGTGGACTACATCATTGAAGGCGGTCAGACCATGAATCCTTCCACAGCAGATATTTTAGATGCTGTAGAGAAGGTAAATGCTGAAACCATTTTCGTATTCCCTAACAACAAGAATATTATTTTGGCAGCAAATCAGGCGGCGGAACTTATGACAGAGAAAACAATTCTTGTTATTCCTACCAAGACCATTCCTCAGGGTATCGCAGCATTAATTAATTATGTTCCCGAATCGTCTGTGGAAGAAAACGAAGAAACCATGTTAGAAGCAATCAGCACCGTAAAAACCGGCCAGGTAACCTACGCTGTTAGAGATACCATGATTGATGATATGGAGATTAAGCAGGGCGATTACATGGGTATTGGTGACAAGGGCATGTTGGCTGTAGGCCAGGATATGAAGGATGTAACCGAAAAAATGATTGCTGCTATGGTAGATGAGGATTCCGAGCTTATCAGTATTTATTACGGTGCTGATGTTGAAGAAAGCGTTGCAGAAGAGCTTTCTTCAAAGATTGAAGAAGCTTATCCCGACTGTGATGTAGAATTACAGTTTGGCGGTCAGCCTATTTACTATTACTTAGTTTCAGTAGAATAATTATATTGCATTTGGAGGGGAGGCAGGTTTGTCTCCCTTTTTGTTTATCCGGAGGTTCCCATGGGCGATAGAACACCGATTCAACAACTAAAGGGTATAGGTGAAAAAACAGCCAAACTCTTTTACAAATTACATATTGAAACTGTGGAAGATTTACTTGCCTATTTCCCGCGTGATTACGAAACCTTTCATGAACCGGTGCAGATTGCAAATGCATCGGTTGGTTCTGTTGCCGCCATAACCGGTACTGTGGCAGGAATTCCCAATGTGAAGAAAATACGCAATCTTACTATTATGAATGTGTTGATTAAAGACAGTAGCGGTGCCATGCAACTGACTTTTTTTAATATGCCGTTTTTAAAGAATGTTTTGCGAAACGGGAGCACTTTTATTTTCCGCGGTATGATACAGTCCAAAGGTCCTGCCAAAATCATGGAACAGCCCAAAATGTACAAATCCGATGAGTATAAGGGCCTTTTAAGCGCCATACAGCCCAAATACGCATTAACCAAGGGAATTACTAATCAAACCATTCAAAAGGCTATAAAACAGGCATTATCCACACATCCGCTGGCGGCAGAGCATTATCCGTCCGGACTCTTAGAAGAATATGAATTAATATCTTATAAAGATGCCGTACACAATATTCATTTTCCAAAGAATTATGATGCTTTAGTACAAGCACGCAAACGAATGGTATTTGACGAATTCTTTGACTTTTTATATTACTTAAGACAAAACAAAGATAATTCAGAGCAATTGCCCAATGAATACCAAATGATTGAAACAGCGGACACGGTACGCTTTCTCGAGGTATTGCCATATTCCCTAACCAAAGCACAGAAAAAGGTATGGGCAGAAATCAGAAGCGACTTAAATTCTCCCTATTGTATGAATCGCTTGATACAGGGAGATGTTGGTTCCGGAAAAACTATTATCGCAGTTTTGTCCCTACTTATGTGTGTTTCCAACGGATATCAGGGTGCTATGATGGCACCTACGGAAGTATTGGCCACACAGCATTATGAGGATGTTTGTGAATTTATCGAAAAATATCATATAAACTTTAAACCCGTACTTTTGGTCGGAAGTATGACTGCCAAAGAAAAACGTCTGGCTTATGAAAAAATCGAGAATGGCGAAGCCAATCTGGTTATTGGCACCCATGCAGTAATTCAGGAAAAAGTAATCTTTAAGAATTTGGCTTTGGTGGTTACTGACGAACAGCACCGCTTCGGTGTACGCCAGCGTGAAATTCTTGCAAATAAAGGGCATAATCCCCATGTTCTGGTTATGAGTGCTACTCCCATTCCCAGAACTCTGGCTATCATTTTGTATGGAGATTTACAAATCTCTGTTATTGATGAATTACCCGCTAATCGTCTTCCTATTAAGAATTGTGTGGTAAATACTTCCTTTCGGCCAAAGGCTTACCAGTTTATCGAAAAAGAGGTGCGTAGCGGCCGTCAGGCGTACGTTATTTGCCCCATGGTAGAAGAGGGTGAAATGGAAGACTTGGAAAATGTAGTTGAGTATGCAGAAAAACTTCGTGCCGCATTACCGTCAGACATCCAGATCGGTATTTTACACGGAAAAATGCGCCCTGCGGACAAGAATCGTATTATGGAAGAGTTTGCCAATCATAATATTGATGTATTAGTTTCCACAACCGTTATAGAGGTCGGTATCAATGTACCCAACTCCACAGTTATGATGGTTGAAAATGCAGAACGCTTCGGTTTGGCCCAGCTCCATCAGTTGCGTGGGCGTGTGGGACGAGGCGAACACCAAAGCTACTGTATTTTTGTAAGCACACAGGATAACAAAGAAACCATGGAACGTCTGGATATCTTAAATAAGTCCAATGACGGTTTCTTCATTGCTTCAGAAGATATGAAACTTCGAGGTCCCGGAGACTTGTTTGGTATCCGTCAAAGCGGCGAATTTGCATTTAAAATCGGTGATATTTACACAGATGCAAATGTTTTGAAGGCTGCATCGGAAGCAGTCAATAAAATTGATGCCGGATATTTGTCAGAAGAAGAAATGAAACCGATCACAAACTATATGAAGGCGAAGAGTTCCGGAAGGGTAGATTTTAGAACAATATAATATAACCAAGAACGGTCATATGCTAATTCATTTATGCATATGACCATTTTTTATGTATCCTCTCCCAAGAAATGGTAGATATTGTTTGACTAAGCCCCAATATATGGTGTATAATAAACATAATATTGGGATAATGTGCCAAGAAATAATTGTATTCAAAAAACATTTATTTCTACCGTATAAAGGGCACTTAATAAACATAAAGACTGAGGTTATACAATGGCAAAAAACACGTATGATGCAAGCAGCATTACAGTATTAGAAGGATTGGAAGCGGTACGTAAGCGTCCCGGTATGTATATCGGTTCGGTTACCACCAAGGGGTTAAATCATTTGATTTATGAAATCGTTGACAACTCCGTGGACGAGCATTTGGCAGGATATTGTTCCACCATTACGGTTACTTTGGAGGCAGATGGTTCTGCCACCATTTCTGATAATGGTCGCGGTATTCCTGTTGGCATGCATGAAAAGGGTATCAGTGCAGAACGTCTGGTATTTACTACCTTACATGCGGGCGGTAAGTTTGATAATTCTGCATATAAAACCAGCGGCGGTCTCCACGGTGTAGGTTCCTCCGTCGTAAATGCATTATCTAATTGGCTGACTGTTACAGTCAAGGACGGCAAACAGATTTATCAGGATAAATACGAACGCGGTATCCCCACTATCGACTTAATCGAGGGTTTGCTTCCCGTTATCGGCAAAACCCGGGAAACCGGAACAACCATTCAGTTTTTGCCGGATGATACCATCTTTGACAAGACTCGTTTCAAAGAGGATGATATTAAGTCCAGACTTCACGAAACAGCCTACTTAAATCCTCAGCTTACCATTATTTTTGAAGACAAGAGAAAAGAAACTCCCGAACGCATTGAATTCCACGAGCCAGACGGTATCAATGGCTTTATCAAGGATATTAATAAAGGTAGCGAGGCAGTTCATGATTGTGTATATATCAAGGGCGAATCCGAAGGTATTATGGTAGAAGTAGCCTTCCAGTATGTAAATGAATTCCACGAAAATGTATTGGGCTTCTGTAATAACATTTACAACTCCGAGGGCGGTACGCATTTGACCGGTTTTAAAACCGTATTTACCAATGTCATCAATACCTATGCCCGTGAATTGAATATTTTGAAGGAAAAGGATGCGAACTTCACCGGTGCGGATGTTCGTAACGGTATGACAGCAGTAGTCTCTATCAAACATCCGGATCCGCGTTTCGAAGGCCAGACCAAAACCAAATTGGACAATCAGGATGCCACCAAGGCAGTTTCTAAGGTGGTTGGCGAGGAATTGGTTCATTTCCTGGACAGAAATTTAGAAACCTTAAAAAGCATCATTTCCTGTGCGGAAAAAGCAGCTAAAATCCGTAAAACAGAGGAAAAGGCCCGTACTAATATGCTGACCAAGCCTAAATTCTCCTTTGATTCCAACGGTAAATTGGCCAACTGCATTTCCAAAGATGCTTCCAAATGCGAAATTTTCATCGTGGAAGGTGACTCGGCAGGCGGTAGTGCCAAAATGGCAAGAAACCGTGAATTTCAAGCGATTCTGCCCATCCGCGGCAAGATTTTAAATGTAGAAAAAGCAAGTATCGATAAAGTTCTTGCCAATGCAGAAATCAAAACCATGATTAACGCTTTCGGATGCGGTTTTTCAGAAGGATACGGTAATGATTTTGATATCACTAAACTCCGCTATGACAAAATTATCATCATGGAAGTCG
>JAZSII010000283.1:0-4449 GCA_045533725.1 Acetatifactor sp.
AGGTCTGTTGCCGGGAACCCACTGAGGATCAGAGAAGATATAAATATCAGCTTCGTTACCGTTACCAACAGGCTGAGAATTCTTGTACATCTTTACATATTCATCAGACATATACTGGAAGTTGATCATCCAGTTGTAAAGCAAGTTCTCTTCTCCTTCAGGAATAAGAAGATGAGCCTTTACCATAAATTCAGGATCAAGACCTACGAAACATTCTGCATGATACATAGTTTTCCATCTGGTCTCATAGATAGCGTCCATAACTACCTTGTCAAGCTTCTTCTCGTCTACACCGGGTTCACCCTTGATACGACGAGCGGTAGCGTAACGACCTGTTACAGCACCATCGTTGAATAATAATACTTTTGCGTCTTTCTCAAGACCGAATTCTTCACCACGAAGTACAGGCATGTCTGTAACAACAGTACCGGGTGAATTCTTAGCTAATTCATAAGCTTCTTTTAAGGTGTTAACCTTAACTACGTTATTACCATAGAAAGCTGCTTCAATGATAGAACGAGTTGTGCTAAAACCTACTTTGCCAGCACCGATTTCATTAATCGGATAATAAGCCTTTGTTGACATATTGCGTCCTCCTTAATTGTATTATCTCGATGAAAAATCACCGATTATTTTGATTTTGCGAGGTTTCTAAAATTGCAACCCCTTGTTTCGCTAGTATATTATCTCAAAGAATGTTCGAAAAGTCAATAAATACCAAAAGAAAAAATGGCTTTCCTCTAATTTTTTTCTAAATAATCTTACGAGTAACTACTTTCAACCACACCTGCTCTTCTAATGACAACCACGGAGCAACTCTTTTATATACTTCTTCATGGTACTCATTTAAATATTTCTTCTGCTCCGTCGTCAGATACTGCACATCAATTGCCTCCAAATCAATGGGTGCATAAGTCAATGTGTCAAAATACATGAACTGACCGTATTCGTTCTTTTCTGCATTCTTTGCCACCATCACGTTTTCAATTCGAATACCGTGGCTTCCCGCTATATATACGCCCGGTTCATTTGTCACATCCATGCCTGCCTCCAAAACAGCTTCCTGCACCCCCGGCGCAAAACGCCAGCGCAGGTTTTGAGGACCTTCATGCACATTCAAAATATACCCCACACCATGACCGGTGCCGCATTGATAATCAATGCCGATATTCCACAGAGGTCTTCTTGCCAATATATCCAGATTACGTCCGGTACAACCATAAATCCACTTTGCATGAGTTAATTCCAGCATTCCTGCCACTGTCAGGGTGTAATGCTTCTTTATTTCATCCGATATGGGGCCAAGCACAATGGTTCTGGTAATATCCGTGGTACCACCCAGATATTGTCCGCCGGAATCCACCAAAAGCAGACCTTCCGCCTGTAATACTACCGGTTTTTCCGGGGAAGGATCGTAATGCATCATTGCCGCATTCTCCTTGTATGCAGAAATGGTCGGGAAGGATAAATCCAAGAACTCAGGTATTTCTCTACGAAACTCCTCCAGCTTATCTGCCGCAGAGATTTCCGTTATTTCCACCTTGCCTATATTCTGCTTTAACCAGTATATGAAGCGGGTAACTGCAACAGAATCTTTTAAATAAATCTTTTCCATGTTCTGAAGTTCCACCGGATTTTTTACGGATTTTAAAAGCTCCGTAGGATTGTTCTTCTCCACTAATTCCTGTTTTTCAGTTAAACATTTATATAGGGCATAGCTTGTATATCTTTTGTCAACCAACACTTTATTGCCTTCGGGTAAAGCCCTTAAATGCTCCGCCACATCCGCATATTCTTTGATAACAATATTGTTTGCAGATAAATAAGACTTGACCTCCGGGTTTAAGGCTTTATTCTGTACAAAAAGCACGGATTCCTCTTTTGTAAAATAGCCGTATGCCAATGCCACCGGATTGCACTCTACATCACACCCCCGGATATTAAACAGCCACATTAAATCATCCAATTTGCTTAGGAAAAATGCTTCTGCACCACACTGTTCTGCTTTTTCCATGACCTGTGCAAGTTTTTCCTTGTAGCTGAGTCCGGTTATTTCTTCCGGCAATACCCTTACCTCTCCTGCCGGGAGACTGGGACGTCCTCTCCAAAGACTTCCTGCTATATCATTATCATATAAGAATTTGATTCCTTTTTCCTTCAGTGCCTTTTCCAACCCCAGTCCGATTCCTGTAGACACAACCATTCCGTCAAATCCGAGAGTTTGTCCGTTCTGCATTTTCACCTTCAAAAACTCTTCAATGGTAGGCACTCCTTCATTCATCATACGAAACAGTTCCACACCGGTACCTTCCAGCTCTTTCTCGGCCTGTATAAAGTATCTGCCGTCCGTCCAAAGACCTGCACCATCCCGCCAAACCACCAAGGTTCCGTTGGAGCCTGTAAAACCACAAAAATATTCCCTTACCTTAAAAAAATCGCTGACATATTCCGAGTTATGATAATCAGCGGTAGGAATTAAATAAAAATCTACACCTGCATTTTGCATAGCGTCACGCAGGCTGTTAAGACGCTCCTGTATTACTTTATTTTCCATGATTACCTCATTTCATTCTATATTTTCACGCCAATAAATACTTTTATATTCTATCATTTTTTTCAATAAGAAACAATGGTTTATATGTTTTTCAGGATTTTCGGACGAAGTCCTGCCATAGATTTGATAAATATTGGGATTATAAACGAACCCATTAGAAACAGACATAACTGTCTGTTCAGAAAAATAGATACAAATTAAGAAACAACTGTTTTTTAAGCATTCTCACCCTCTGCGAGTTGATACTTCTCCAACATTTCTTCCAAAAATGCTTCATCTTCCAGTTTAGGAATCAATTCACTTTCTCCATTAGCATACATAGCAATACAGAGATTAATTCCTTCTGCAAAAGAGTTTTTCTTTTCTATATTAATCAAGTCTCCTACTGTCATATAGCGTCTCTCCGTTTCTCTATTACATTTTACTGCGTTTACATGTTGATGGAGTTTGTACAGATATTCGTCAGCCCCACCAATTATGCATTCCCCATTACCATCCTTTACGTATTGCAAAAATTTAACAAGTTCCTCCGGTACTTCCTCACAACGATTGGAAAATACATATCTGTACTTTCCCTTTCCAAAAGGATCAAAGGTACAAATAAATATGATTGTATTGTTCAGAAGCTCTGCCGGGTCCTGGCCCGGCTCCAGCGAATAAGTATCCATCTCCGCCTGATAGAACCGACTTCGCTTAGGCAGGTTCCCGCTATCTGTTCCCTGCATTTCCAAATCATAATCATCGGTTCCGTCCTCTTTAGCATACACATCTAGCCGGATACTCCTGCAATCAGAGTTGTAAAGTACTGTATGTTCCACACTTACATGCACCTTTCCAACCTTCTGTCCCAACAGTAATTCGAGGGTATCATGACATATCTCCTCGTCCTGCATCACCACTGCAAAAAGAAATGCATCTGTTAATTTTAAATCCTGAAATCTTTTTCTTGCCATAAATCTCCTTTGCTACTATGGCACAAAACGACTTCGCCCTGTAGTAATTATACTACAGGGCATTTCTTTTTGCAATAAAATTATATAATTAAAAATATATCAATATCCTTTTGTTAATTCACCTTTACACAAGCCGATTGCTCTGGAAGTGCCTATACGATCACAACCAAGCTCAATAAAAGTTTTTAAATCCTCCAACGAAGACACTCCGCCCGCTGCTTTTATTTTCACATTGGGACCAATGTGCTCCTTAAAGAGCTTCACATCTTCTACAGTGGCACCGCCTGTACCAAAACCGGTAGAGGTCTTGATATAGTCTGCGCCTGCATTTGTTACCGCATGGCACATGGCAATTTTTTCTTCTTCCGTTAAATAACAGGTTTCAATAATCACCTTCAAAATATGATTACCGCAAGCCTTTTTTACTTGGCGGATTTCCTCTTCCACCTTATCAAACAGACCGTTCTTGACATCAGTAATATTGATTACCATATCTATTTCGTTGCAGCCCTGTGCAATGGCTTCCTTTGCTTCTGTTACCTTTGCTTCTGTCACTGCGTATCCCAAAGGGAAACCGATTACCGTACAGATATTCATTTTCTCACCATAAGCCTCATGCACTCTCTCTACATAAGCAGGTGGGATGCAAACAGAAGCGGTCTCATATTCCATAGCCTCTTCGCAAAGTGTCTGAATATCTTTCCATGTGCAGAATGCCTGCAGCTTGGTATGGTCAACTTTTTTTAACATTTCTCTGATTTCCATGACTAATCTTCCCTTCTTGCTTTTCAAAGAATATATCCATTAACGCTCATCCATGGGAACGTATTCTTTGTCACTGCTCACAGGCTTGTACGCCGGACGGATTATCTTACCATTATTAGCAAGCTCCTCCAGACGATGTGCACTCCAGCCTGCAATACGTGCTATCGCAAAAAGCGG
>JAZSII010000155.1:0-3808 GCA_045533725.1 Acetatifactor sp.
AAACTTACCGTCGTCTCGGTCGCGGCATATGTAGCATTATTTACTACATTTCCCATGGTCTCCGAACCTGTTACACCCAAAGTACCTGCTGCATTTCCCATGGGTGGATTTCCTGCGATACCGGTATTGGCACCCACACCACTTGTCACATTCCCCGGTACTTCTCCTGCAATCACCTGCGTTAGGGTTTGCTGTACCTTTTGCCTACCTGTTTCTACGCTATCACCGGAATACCCCATGGGCATTCTCCAAAAACTGAAAGCACTACTTATTTTCCAGGGGCAAGCCATAACAATATATGGCACCAACCACAGCAGATTCACATACTTTTTCGGCACATGAGCACTTGCAAAAATTGCACGCACCAAAAGTACTGTCAATATAACTACTACCGCCTGCATACTCATGTAGCCAAGTTGCGTCACAAACTGTTCCATACTTATCCCCCCTTATTAACGACTCTGGTCAATTATTTTCTGAAGCTGTTCTACCTCTTCCTTGCTCAATTTTTTCCCTGCTGTAAAGGCTGCCACAAATCCCGGCAATGATCCTCCGAAAGCTTCCTCCACAAATTGCGTACTTTGCTTAGACAAAAACTCCTGCTTCGATACCAGGGATGTAACAACACCACCCTCATTTTGAAACAATCCCCGTTCGCATACTCTTTTCAAAATAGTGTAAGTTGTTGATTTCTTCCAACTAAGTTCTTTCTCGCAAAGCTTCGCCAGTTCCCCCGAGTTCAAAGGCTCATTGTTCCAGATAATCTCTGCAAATTTCATTTCTACTTCTCCGAGTTTGTATTCTGCCATATCAGAACGCTCCTTAATTTCTTATTCTTTCACACTTAATATTTCGTTTAGGTCTACTACTTGTAGACTTGTTTTTATTCTACTATCAGTAGACCTAAATGTCAATCTTATAATTCTTAATTTTTCTTAATACTTACCCATTATTTCACATCTCCACTACTCTGGTTGCAATTTTCTCCCGAAAACGCACATCATGATCCACAATTAACATGGTGGGTTGGTATTTGAGTAATAACTTCTCAATCTGCATTCTGGAAAACACATCAATATAATTCAAGGGTTCATCCCAAATATACAAATGTGCACCGGTCAGCAAGCTGGCCGCAATCAACACCTTTTTCTTCTGGCCCTCCGAATAGTCTTCCATGTTTTTCTCAAACTGCACCCTCTCAAAATCCAACTGACGTAAGATTGCAAACAGCAGACTTTCCTCCAAACCTTTTTCCCGGCAGAATGCCTTTAAACCGCCTTTTAAAAAAGAAGTATCCTGATTAATATACGAAATCACCAGCCCGGAAGCAGTATAAAGAGTACCATTCTCTAACATCCCGTCAACGCCGCTCCCGGTAACTCCGGCCTTTTTTAGAATCGCCTTAATCAGACTGGATTTGCCGCAGCCATTATTACCGTGCAAAAAGACTCTTTCACCCTGACGAAGCTCAAACCGCAGGTTCTCAAACACCTGCTTAACAGCCTTCACATCACCATCCGCTTCAGCCTTATCTGCTATTACATCCGGACTTGCATACCCAATCCCGTACTCTTCCGTTCTTACTAACACCTCTTTGTGATGCTTCATAGGCATGATTTTTAAGTCCACCATAGTTTCAATATCCTGAAGCAGGCCTTCTTTTTCCTCAATTTCATGCTCAATACGTTGCTCCATTTGCTTCACTCTTGCCTGCATTTTCTTGGTTTTTGCACCAATATATGCCCTTGTCCCTTTACTACGGTCATGCTCTTTCACCGGGTCAAAACCAATTTTGGTACTTTCATTTTTATCCGCCCAGTCTCTGGCTCTGGCAGCCGCTTCGTTTAATTTGCGTATCTCTTTTTTATGTTTCTCGTTTTCTGCCTGTGAGAACGCATCCTTCTTTTCTTTGTTTTCCCACCAGCTGGAAAAATTACCACTCTGCACCTCTATAGTACAGCGATTCAGCACCAACACATGGTCAATACAGGCATCCAGCAAATCTCTATCATGGGACACCAGTATAAAACCCTTCTTGGTATTCAAATACTCCTTTACCTGCTCCCTGGATTCCTTATCCAAATGATTAGTGGGCTCATCAATCAGCAAAAAATCATTCTCTCCCGAAAACAAAACCGCCAGCATTACCTTGGTTCGTTCTCCGTGGCTTAGGGTTTTAAAGGGTCTGTAAAGCACCTCTGCATTTAGCCCAAGCTTTTCCAGTTCGCAAATAATACGCCACTGTTCACAGCCCTGCTTCATATCCTCCGCAAATTCTGCTGCCGGCTGCTCCATTTGCTTTTCACTTAACTGATAGGGAAAATAATCAAACAGCACGGAAGTATGAATACTCCCCCGATACTCATACTTGCCCAACAGCAAATTCAAGAAAGTAGTCTTTCCCTTCCCATTTCTCCCAATAAAACCAAGCTTCCAATTAGTATCTATGGAAAACGTTATCTTTTCAAAAATATTATCAAAACTTCCTTCATAACAGAAAGTCAAATCTGTTACATTTATTTGTGCCATATATCCTCCGTTCTGCAAAGTCAATACTTTGCCTCATCAAATGTCACCGCTTTGCACAAATGCATAAAAAAAGAACCATCTGCCACCAAATGATTCTGTACTCCAACCCGGCCATTTCGGCTCACACCACGCCGAAATCACCTATACTCCATGTAAAAAATTACATCAAAAAAGAAGGGTTATGAGGACATAATCCACCTTTGGCAACATGATAAAGAAGTATCCTTTCTTACGAAAGCACACGGTCACTTCACTCTACATGTTATCAAAAGTCGATTATCTCCTCATCCTTTCACCCCTCTCTGCTAAATTATGTTTAGTATATACATACTTCCGTGTACTTGTCAATAACCGAAATCTAATCGCATACTCGCTCTCCTTTGTTCATAAGAATATATAGGAGGTGAAATTATGCAATCCAAAACCAAAACATTTCTATTTTTTACAGCCATACCGTTACTGGTAGGCATTATAGCCGGCTTGCTAACCCGTGACAGCATGGAAACCTTTTCTTCATTGAATAAGCCACCGCTTTCTCCACCGGGTATTCTATTCCCCATTGTCTGGACCATCCTTTACACCCTAATGGGAATTGCATCGTTTCTGGTGTATACCTCAGGCAAAGAAAAAGAAGAAATCAACAGCGCCCTAACCATCTATTTTCTGCAATTGGCTGTAAACTTCTTCTGGTCCATTTTCTTTTTCAATTTAGAGTGGTATATCTTTTCCTTCTTCTGGCTGGTGCTTTTATGGGTATTAATATTCTATACCATTCGTTTGTTTTACCCTATTTCCAACACAGCAGCCTACCTACTCATACCCTATTTGTTTTGGGTAACATTTGCAGGATATCTGAATCTTGGTATCGCCGCACTGAACTGATTTCAGTGCGGTTTACTTTTTCCTCACATAATTTGTTCCCTCACGGGTCATAATCCCCTCAGAAATCATATCGCGGCGAATGGTACAATAATCCTCAAAATATGCCTCTATCTTCGCATTCACTTCCTTCTCATCGTAGACCTTATCAATCTCAAAAGACTTGGCAATCTCCTCTAAGCAAATACGTTCCTTCTTGCGCTGAGAAGGAATGGACTTTAATTTTCCATATTCAAAGAATGCCGCCAGTACCTTCTTGCGATACTCCTCATCCCGCTGTCTCTGCTTCGCTGCCTCGTCAGATTCCTCCTTGATAATATCAATAATATTTGTCATAAACACCTCTTGACGGATAGAATACATAGTATAATACTGATCTTTATAAGAAGTCACAGCACCC
>JAZSII010000168.1:0-4893 GCA_045533725.1 Acetatifactor sp.
CTTATATGAAGCTTTATGCGATTCGTTATGCGGAGAATTTTAAATATGGAACCTATGATTCTGTGTATAGAAATATTGCGGAGAAGGGTAAATGGATTGAGAAATTTGCCTTTTTATATTATCTTGCAGAATATATCGGGAGAAATGGATACCGTTACCATTTCATGATGGAAAAATCATGAATCAGTATCGCAAACTGTCGGCAAATATTGTGCAAGTGATATAAAGAGAAGCAAAGATAAACAGAGGTGACTTGAAGTCTGATAATTTGCAACACAGTATCTATATTTTGTATCTTGGTATGGGGGTGATTGAAAATCACTCCCATTAATGTTATTTTGTGAAAAAATGATGGAAAGGGATATGAATTATGGGTGCCATGAAAGGAATAAAAATTTGGAGTATTGTTTTGGGAACATATCTGCTATGTTATGTTTTTCGCATACTGGAGTATTTCGTTTTGCGTACGGACCAAACATGGGTTGGAGAAGCAATTGTACATAAGGTGATGGGAATTGTTGTGTTGTTTGTGGTCACCACGAGTATTAAGCTTACACCGGCGAAAATAGGTTTTGTTAAGGAAAAAGTATTTTGTAATTTGTTAAAAGGGCTTGCCTTTGGCTGCGGTGTTTTTGTTCTGGCTTACGGCATAGAGATTGTGATTGCGGTTGCGCAAGGTTCTTTTCATTCATTGCAGTTATACGTTAGCACCTATGCAATTAATGAGAATACCGGGGCTCGTACAGCGTTATTGTTTTTCTTGATTTGTGTTATTGGAAATATTATAAATGTAGTAATGGAAGAAGGAATATTCCGCGGACTTTTTACGAAGGTATTGGAGCAAAGATATTCTTTTGTTGTATCGGCAATTGTTGCATCGTGCTTCTTCGGATTTTGGCATATGATAGGTCCTATTCGAAATTATACGGATGAAACCATGAGTATGAGCAGTATGATAGCAAATATTGTTATGCTGGTTGTAACATCAGCACTCGTTGGTTTTAAATTTGCAATGCTAACCAAAATGACAGGTAGTCTTTATATGGCTATGGGTGACCATTTTGTAAATAATACTATTGTTAATCTTTTGCATGTGGTATCCCATAGCGGTGCGGATGAAATGATGGTGGTGCGAGTGGCAATTGCACAGTCGGTATCGTTTGTTTTAGTGTTGGTTTTTTATATTCGCCGAAGTCGTAAAAATGTATAAAAGATTAACAAAAGGGCCTGCGCATGTTACAATATAATTCATGATAACAAGTAGTGAATTGGGAGGACAACATGCGTTTGATTATGTGTGAGCGACAAGATTTGGAAACACCTGAAGTCACGATTGCATATCGCGAGATAACGCCTAGTGTGCAAAGAGTGTCAGAGTATGTTCGGAATGTTGAGCGGACTATTCTTTGCAAAAAGGATAATGAAGAATACGGTATTTTTATAAATGATATTTTTTACTTTGAAAGTGTAGACAAAAAGGTTTTTGCATATTGTGAGAAAGAGGTCTACAGAACTAATGATAAGTTATACGAACTGGAAGAGATGTTGTCGCAGTCAGGATTTGTCCGAGTGAGTAAATCGGTGCTTATCAATGTGGAGAAGCTGACGGGAATTAAGACGTTGGCTAATAGCAAATTGGAGGCAAAACTTTCCAATGGGGAAAGTGTATGTGTCACCCGCAAATATTTAAAAGATATTAAGAACAAATTGCTGAGGAGAAATAAGGGATGAAAAAGGTATTATTGAATATTATGGCGACAACAGGAATATCTTTAGTGGTTTTGTCGCTGGTTGCCACCTTGTATGACGGTTCGTTAATCTGCATTGATACAATTTTTCAGGTGTTGGGATTAAATGTTGTAATTTATATTGGACTTTATTTTATGGAGTTTATTGAATATCGCTTTGCCATATTGGAAACCTGTTTGAAATTAATTTATATAATTGTACTTGTGCTTGTGAGTGGCTTGATTTGGGGTTGGTATAATAGTTTGCCGCCGGCGGTGTTAGTGCTTATGACAATTGGTATTTTTATTGTATGTGTATGTTTGGATGCGATTAGTCTGTTGAGCGAAGTGAAAGCCATTAATGTTTTAATAGAGGGTGAAGAATAATCGAAATAGCGAGGTGAATCTGAATTTATCTGAGTGTTCCCAAACTTCTGTAGGGGAATACTCTTTTTCTTTGTAAAGAAACCAATTGACCTTTGCATCATTGAATGCTATACTGAGGAAAATAAATCTGCGCAAGCAGATACGAAAGGAGATTTGTGTTATGAGTTTATTGAGTGAGGTAATTGTAGAATAACTGAATAAGGGTGCAGGTAACGATGGGGTGAGACCTCTTTGTTGTTGTACCGTTTTTAGGAACCTTTCGTGAATACTATAACTTATGGTTGTAGCACACTTTGAAGGTGTGTTATTTTTATGCTCATATTTAACCGTAGGAAGTAGCGCTGACAGGGTTGCTTTCTGCGGTATTTTTGCGCTCTTTTTCAGGTAAATAAAAGCGGAAAGGAAGTGTTGGTATATGAAAGTGATTAAAAATGAATTGAGAATTTTGAAACAGGAAATGGTTACAACAATGGAGGATAACAAAAATGATTTTAGAAAAATATGGTTTTACACAGGAAATGTTAAAAGAGAATGATGTATTTGACGGAGCTATGATAATACCGGCAAGAGTAACGGCCGTTCACAGAGACCGTTACCAAGTGGTATGTGAGCATGGAGAAACTTATGCAAGATTGAAAACGAAAGAGTATTTCGTGGAATATGAAGAGTTTCCCACAACAGGGGATTTTGTATTAATCAAATATATTGCAAACGGAGACAGTCAGATTATTAAAACGTTGTCCAGAAAAACATTTTTTTCACGACTAGACCCTACGCCCGGACGCGGCGAGCAGGCGGTGGCGGCAAATTTTGATTATGTGTTCATTATGCAGTCGTTAAATCATGATTTTAATGAAAAACGATTGGAGCGATATATGACATTGGCATGGCAGTCCGGTGCGACGCCTGTTATCGTATTGACAAAGGCTGATTTGTTGGAGGATTACTCTGAACACATGGCAAGTATTGGGGCAGTGGCACCGGGAGTAGAGGTATGTCCGGTCAGCTCAAAAACAGGTTTCGGTATGGAGAAGCTGGAAAAATTTCTGCAACCGGGAAAGACCATTGTATTCTTAGGTTCTTCCGGTGTAGGAAAGTCGAGTCTGGTAAATGCACTGGCCGGTGAAGAGATAATGGAGGTTAACGGAATCCGTGAGGATGACAGTAAAGGCCGTCATACCACAACGCACAGGCAACTGATTATGCTGAAAAACGGAGCCATGATTATTGACACACCGGGGATGCGAAGTGTTGGTATGTGGGACATTTCAACAGGGCTTGGTGAAGCTTTTGAGGATGTGGAACAATACTTGGGGACATGTAAATTTGCGGATTGTAAGCACAGAACAGAACCGGGATGTGCCATAAAACGAGCAATAGAGGAGGGACTTTTATCAGCGCAGCGTTGGGAGAGTTATTTGAAACTGAAAAACGAAGCAAGATATTCTGATGATAAGTCAGCCTATATGCGGGATAAGGTTAAATGGCACAAAGAAGTTGCCAAAAGCAGTAAACGGATGAAGGCTGATAAGAAAAAGTATGGTGGACAGTATTAGGAATTGTAAAGGAGAAATAGAAGGATGAATAGTTACAAAGATTATATAAAAATATTGGAAGACAATGCATATTTGATTAGTATGGTTCCTGTTGAAGAATTGCTGAGGTTTGGTTATGAGGCAGGTCTTAATCAAAGCAGCAGAGTTCTTGATTTGTGCTGCGGATACGGAACAGTATTAAAGGTATGGAGTGAAGCGTTCGGAATTGCCGGTGTCGGTGTAGATAGGGATGCAGAATTTATATCTGTTGGGAAGGAGCGATTGGAAAAGTCATCTGTAGAAAGGGTGAAGTTGGTTTGCGAGGATGTAACTACATATCAGGATGCAGAAAAATATGATGTGGTTATTTGTAGCGAAACAATTGGCACTATCTGTGATACTCTGCATTTGGGAGAGAAATTTCTGAAAAAGGGTGGTATTATTGCCTATCAGAAGTTGTATTCGAAAGTCGCAAATCCACCGAAGGAATTGATAGAGTTTGATGGTGAAGTACTTCCCCTATCAAAGCTTAATCAGATTTTTAATGAAAACGGATATTATTTGATTTCCATGGCCGGTGATACCGATAGTGCATGGGAAAGATATGTTCTCAATTGGAGCGGTCGAAAGGATATAAACAGACTGAGGGAGAATCCTTCGGATAAGGGATTAAAAGAATGGATTGATAAATGGTATAGTATGTATTTCGACTATCGACGCCAGTATGAGGGACAGGCGTTGTTTGGATTACAACGGATGGTTGAAAGCGATAGGTAGAGAAATAGACAGAGCCGCCCGGTTAACGAGCGGCTCGAATACATTCTTCCAATACTTCAAAATAATTCTCAAAGGTTTTTTTGCAGCATCCGGGATTGTCAATCACGATACCTTCTGCTCGCAGACCTGTGAGGGCAAAGCCCATGGCCATGCGGTGATCGTCGTAGGTGTCTACCAGAGTGGGTTTTGGAGTACCCGGATGAATGGTGATACTTGTGTCAGTTTCTTCGCAGGAAATGCCCATTTTGCCGAGCTCTGTGACGATGGCGTTCATGCGGTTGCATTCCTGAAAACGTATATGTCCGATGCCGCGGATGGTGGTAGGAGCATCGGCAAAAGGTGCGATGGCCGCCAAAGTTATGGCCTGGTCGGAGCAGGCTGACATATCCACATCCACACCATGGAAATGACCGTCAGCAGGTGGGTAGAGAATCATGCCTTCTGTATGTTCTTCCAAGTGCGCCCCC
>JAZSII010000160.1:0-7844 GCA_045533725.1 Acetatifactor sp.
ACCTGTCCTGATTGTCAGGGTTCAGGTAAGATTATTAAGGATAAATGTTCGGATTGTCGAGGAACGGGCTACGTATCTATGAAGAAGCGTTATGCGGTGGATATTCCTGCAGGTATTGACAATGGGCAGTGCAAACGTATGCCCGGACTGGGTGAGCCCGGTACCAATGGTGGAGCAAGAGGCGACGTACTGGTGGAAGTTATCGTGGGCAGACACCCGATTTTCCAGAGACAGGATTACAATATTTTCTCAACCGTTCCCATTTCCTTTGCAGTAGCTGCATTGGGTGGTGAAGTGGTGGTTGATACCGTGGACGGCAAAGTTATTTACGATGTTAAGGCAGGTACCCAGACCGATACCAAGGTACGCTTAAAGGGTAAAGGTGTTCCTACACTTCGTAACAAAGAGGTGCGCGGTGACCACTATGTGACTTTGGTAATTGAGACCCCGGATAAATTGTCAGGTGAGGCAAAGGAGTTGCTTAAGAAGTTCGATGAACTCAGCGGTGATTCCCTGAATGCGGCAAAGAAGCTTTCCAAGGACGACGATGGTAAAAACGATAAGAACGAAGGCAAAGAAAAGAAGAAAAAAGGTTTTTGGAATAGAGATTGATAAAGCAGAAGAAGCTTGCGCATGAGTGGCGCAAGCTTTTTTATGTGCAAAAAAAGAAAAATAAAAAATTTGGTTTTTTATAAAATCAAATCCTTGAAACCTGTATCTATATAGTATAAGGAAAGCGGTGGTGCTTTTGCAGAGGGAAAAATGAACTAAACTATGTTAAAAGAAAGGGAAGATGATATGAGAAAAACGAAAAGAAAAAATATTGCAACATTTTTGACAGCAACTTTATTGTTGCCGATACTAATCACAGGGTGTAGACTAGATAAAAAGGTTGAAGAACCCGCATTGTCGAAAACGGAGGTAGTCACTGATTTGTCAGAAAATGAAGTGACTGATCCCATGGAAGAAGAATACGTATATACGGACGAAACAGCAACTTCAGAGGAGCCGGCCTCTACACCGGCGCCCGCAGAGGAATCTGTACCAACACCGGTACCCACTGAGGAACCTGCACCTACAGCTGTTCCGACTGAAAAACCGGAACATGTACACAGCTGGTCAAATGCAACTTGTACATCACCTAAGACTTGTGCATGTGGAGAAACCAGCGGTTCTAAACTTGGACATGATTTTGGCGATAACAATAAAACTTGTTTAAGATGTGGTGCTTCAAATCCTAATTACGTGGCACCACATTCTCATAGTTATAATTCAGTGATAACGCAGGCAACTTGTTCAAATGATGGACAAATAATTTATACTTGTAGTTGTGGAGATACTTACACAGAAACGATACCTGCAACCGGGGCACATGTCTATGGTTACGGAGAAATTAATTGTAGGTATTGCGGCACACCTCATACACATGATTGGAATATAGTTGTTCAAACCAATAGTGGGGTAGAAATTACACCTGATGAGGACTTTTGCTGTCATAGCGGATGGTACTTTGATACCTATGAAGAACTACGGGCTCATATGGATATACCAAACGTTCACGGTATGATATATCTGAATGACGGATCTAATGGTGTTACTTCAGTTCCGCGCGATTATGTAGGTCACGTTGACTTTTATGCGTGTTGTCATGGCTGGGCAAACTGTGCCGGTGATGGAGAAGGAGAGCGTATTGAATATGAAATAACACAAGAAGTTCAGTTTTGCAAGCTTTGCGGTGTTCGCGGAGAGGCAAAAGATATAGGACCTCGTGTTATCTTATTGCATACAATTGATGATTAGAAGTCTCTGAAATTTCAAAAAATTAAATTAATTTCAAAATTATAAAATCAAACCTCAAAAAATTGTATCTATATATTAGTAAGAGAAAAGGTGGTGATTTTATGGATGATGAAATTAGGAAAGAGAATCGCAGAAAAACTTCGGTTTTGTGGTTGCTTTTTAGAAATGATGCAAAAGAAATGCACTTGCCAGCAAGGGTTATAGAGGGCATAAAGTTGCGACTAAAAGAGAGATTTAGCGAAAAAGATAAAAACGGTCAGTAGGAAAATGGAGAGAATTATGAAAAACTATTACGAAGAAGATCAAAAATTATTTGCGGCTGTGAAAAGCTTTAAAGAAGGAAGGCAGGACAGCTATTACATAATATACGACTTATCTGTTAAGTACATTTATAAAATAGTCTATGATATTATTAAGGAGCATCATGCGACGGAGGATCTGGTTCAGGAAACATATCTGACAATATATAATAAGATTGCATCCTTGGACGATGTAAACAAATTTTATGCATGGGCGGGTAGAATTGCTACCAATCATACATTTAGATATATTCAAAAGAATAAGAGAGAATTACTTACCTTAGATTCTGAGGATGGAGCAGCTGAATTTGCTTTTGAGGTAGCAACGCAGGATAACGAGGAATTTATTCCGGAAAACGTATTGGTGGATAAGGAAAAGCAACGTCTCATTGCTCAGATAATAGATGAATTGTCAGTGGAACAAAAGCTCGCTGTACAGTATTTCTACTATGAAGAAATGTCTGTCACTGAGATAGCGGAGACTATGGGATGTGCCAGAGGCACTATCATGAGCAGACTTAATTATGCCAGAAAAGCCATAAAAGCAGCGGTTGTTGACTTGGCGGAGAATCAAGGTACAAAGTTGTACAGCCTGGGTTCATTACCGTTGTTCTATATTGTATTCCGGTCTTCTGTGGAAAGTTTCACGGTTACCACCTTAGCAGGCGCAAGCGGAATTATTTCAGAGGTAGCCGGAGCTACGACCGAAGCTGTGGGTGGTTCTGTGGCCGGAGCGGGGAGCACGGCAGGAGTAGGAGCTGGCACTACAGCCGGAGCAGGAGCGGTGGCGAAAGCAGCGGCTACCGGTGCGACGAAAGGTATTTTGGGCAAAATCGGAGCGAGTTTGGGCGCTAAGATTGCAGCAGGCGTATTGACCGCAGGTCTTTTGACAACCGGAGGAATTATGTTGCATAACGCAGTTACAGAAGATGATTCTGCGAAAAGAGATACGGAAAACTCTGTTAAAACGGAATCCTCTGTTATGATGGAGAACGAAGGACCAAAATCAGAGGAGGATACCTCGCAAAAAATAAGTATTGATATTTCAGAGGTGGGTCAGATTGTTGAATTTGGTTGTTATGAGCAGGATGGAGATGAGTCAAACGGCGCGGAACCTATTGAGTGGGAAGTATTGTCTATAGAAGACGGTCGTGCATTGTTAATTAGTAAATATGTGTTGGATGCGGTTCCTTTTAGTAGTACATATGAGCATAAGTCCTGGGAAGAATCCCGGCTGAGAGCGTGGCTGAATAAGGATTTTCTCAATACTGCATTTTCGGAAGAGGAGCAGAAAATAATCCCCACAGTTACGCTTACTAACCCGGGAAATGAATACGCCGGATTGGAGGCGGATGCTGATACACAGGATCAAATCTTTGTGTTAAGTGTTGAAGAGGTTTTTCGGTATTATGATTTTTTCTATGTTGACGATGATGGAAGTTTTGGCTTATCAAAGGAAATAATGGCGGAGCCCACAGAATACGCGATTACAAAAGGGGTTCGAACTAAAGTTATATTAGAGGATTCTTACGTATATTGGTTAGATGGGGGATGGCCACAGGATATCATTGGTAAAGAGGGGGCGAAATGGTGGTTGAGAACACCCGGCAGAGGTGCTACAGTATGTATGGTTAGTACGGAAATGGCAGGCGAAGGTTGCGGTGTAAATAATATTATTGACGGACAGCCTGATGGATGTCAGGGAGGAGTGCGACCGGCTCTTTATGTGGAGGTGGACGTTGATTCTGCGGAAAAAGAAGACCCTGAGGATGAGATTGCAGAAGATGGCTTGACGGATGATTATGTTATAATTATTGCGGATGAACGTATGCTTAAAAGGGTACGTGAGGTTACGGGTATTATCGAAGGAGATATTACTTACGGAGATGTGAAGAATATAACGGAGTTTGAAATCCCGGAAGGGGCTTCAGATGCTACCTGCTTAAAGTTTTTTACAGGGTTAGAAAAACTAAGCTGTGGAGTATGTTCTGAGTTAGAAGTAGATATTGATAATTTGAATAATTTAACAGAGTTGAGTTTGATAGGTGTTAATTTTACAACGATTCAGGAAATCGAAAACCTTACTAATTTAACAAGTTTAGATTTAGAGAGTCCAGGTTTAACAAGTTTGGAAGGAATCGGTAACTTATCTAATTTGACATCTTTGAGATTGGTATGTCCCAATCTGACGACACTGGCGGGAATAGCGCCTCTTCCTAACGTAACATTTTTAGCTTTGTATTGTGATAATCTTAAAACTTTGGAAGGAATCGAAAACGTTTCTAATGTAACATTCTTGTTTTTGCGTTGCGCCAACCTGCCGACGTTGGAAAATATTACAGTCCTTTCTAATCTGACAGAGGTGGATTTGTGGTATTGCAACGGTCTTACAACTTTGAAGGAAATAGGAAGTCTTACTAATTTGACAATATTGAAATTGGGATGCTGTGATAATTTGACATCTTTGGAAGGAATCGGTTTCCTTCCTAATCTGGTAGAATTATGGATACAGGGTTGTACAAATATGGAAACTCTGGAAGGAATCGATAACCCGTACAACCAAACGATATTGTTTGTGCAGAATTGTGACAAGATTAGTGAAGACGAAATTAGTGCATTTTATTCAGGCGAGTACGTTATTGAGTAAATAAATTGCGGATACCGATGTGAAACAGCCGATTGGTAATGAATTATTTGATATATCGGAGTCACAAGGTTTTGGGGATAGAGACCTAGATTTATGAAATAGAGGAGAATATATACGATGAACAAGAAAAAATTAATTATTCTAATAGCGATGCTTATGGTCATGGCATTTACAGCCTGTGCAGGCGCAGAAGAGCAGAAGGAAGATAATTCAGTGACGGAAGAGGAGCAAATGTCTTCTATGCCTGAAGAGAAGCAGGAAGATTCGCAGGTCATTGCGGAAGCTATACCTGAGTCCACACCCGAACCCGTTTTTGAGGATTATGCAATAGAATGGAAAGATGAATATTTAGAAGTGGCTATGCGCGAAGTGACAGGGATATATGATAGGGATATTATGTATAGCGATGTAAAGGATATTACGGATTTAGATTTGAGTGCTTGTCGCATCGGTGATATCAGCGCTTTGGGCAGTTTGACGAATCTGACGAGTTTAAATTTATCAGAAAATCGTATCAGTGATATTGGGTCCTTGAGTAATCTGACGAATTTGACGTCGTTGAATTTAGGTTACAATTCTTACATTAGCGATATCAGTGCATTGAGTAATTTGACGAATTTGACGAAGTTGTGGCTGAGACACAATCAAATTAGTGATATTAGTGCATTGAGTGGAATGACGAATCTGACAGAATTGCATTTAGGTGTAAATTGCATCAGTGATCTTAGTGTTTTAAGTAATCTAACGAATCTGACGGAGTTACATTTAGATGGTAATACCTTTAATGATATCAGTGTATTGAGTGGTTTAACAAATTTGGAGACCCTGTGTATGTCTCATTGTGACATCAGTGATATCAGTGTCTTGAGTAGCTTGACGAATTTAAGGGGGTTGGATATATCTAGTACAAATGTTAGTGATATAAGTGTCTTGAGCAATTTGACGAATCTGTATTATTTGTATTTGCCCCATGAAAATATTACTGATTATTCCCCGGTGAGTCATGTGCCGAGCGTGAAGTGATAAATGCTTTGGCACGAATTCTGTAGCAGTCAAAAAACAAATCCCTCTTTTGTTGGACAATCTAATAAAAGGGGGATTAAAAAATTCACTTGATATTTCTCTGACGATATATTATACTAAAAACAAAGCATATTTTCTATCGAGAAAAGTATTTTAACTCTTCAAGGTCTAAGATTCTCAAATTCTATTTTCAGAAATTCATGCTTTTAATTCACAAGGATGAAAAGGCAGGAGTTTTTGAAGGAAGGTACGCTCCTGCAAAAGGAGGTACAAAGTATGGAAAAAAGTAACTACAAGGATTCCATGTTCAGGATGCTGTATCTGGACAAAAGAGAACTGTTGAGCTTGTATAATGCAGTCAATGGTACGGACTATACGGATGTGGACAATCTGGAGATTAATACCCTGCAAAATGCCGTTTATATGAAGATGAAGAACGATGTGTCGTTTTTATTTAATTTTCAGGTAAATCTTTATGAGCATCAGTCCACAGTGAATCCAAACATGCCCTTAAGAGACTTGTTCTATGTGGCGGATTTGTTGCAAAACTATGTGAAGGATTGCAATCTGTACGCCAGGAGTTTAGTCAAAATTCCTGCTCCCCGATTCATTGTTTTTTACAATGGAAAAGAGAAACAGCCGGAGCGGAGAGTGTATAAACTTTCGGATGCGTTTTCCAAGAAGCAGAAGGAGCCGGAGTTAGAACTGATTGTAACGGTGCTCAACATTAATGCGGGAAATAACGCAGAGCTTTTGGGAAAGTGTAAGACGTTAAGAGAATATATGCAGTATATTGAACGGGTGCGTGAGTATGCGACACAGATGTCCATAGAGAATGCGGTGGAACGTGCCATTACAGAGTGCATTAACGAAGGTATTTTGGTCGATTTCTTGAAGCGAAACAGGGCGGAGGCGATAAAAGTGAGTATTTATGAATATAATGAGGAACTACATCTGGCGACAGTGAGGCAGGAAGGGTATGAGGACGGATTAAACGATGGCCTAGAGCATGGAATAACACAAGGGATAGCACAGGCAATTTTGGCGTTGCTGGATGAGTCGGAAGCAGTAGCTGAGGAAGTGAGAGGAATGATTGAAAAGCAGACCGATATGCAGAAGGTCAGTGAGTGGATTAGAATTGCTTCACAGAGTAATTCGCTAGAAAGCTTTGTGGAAAAAGTAAAACAGTCAGAGTATGAGGAATGATAGAAGAAAAGCATAAAAGGGCTCCGGACGGAGCCCTTTTATGTTACCGTAATAATTTATTTCAACAACTCAAACAAATCTGCATCATCTTCTATGCATCTCATGTAAATTTCTTCAAAGGAATCACACATATAATGGTCGGAGTAAGTAAATACATCCTGCTTCAGGTAGAAGATAACCTTATTCAGGAAGGTATCTTTCTGGCACAAATCTGCCTCAGCCACAAAGAAGGGCCCTAATTTTTTGTTTTCGGCAATACGTGCCAACTGCGGGTTGGGGCCGGATATTGCTTTGCGATTGATCATATCAATAAGTTTGTTGGTCAGTCTTGCAAAGGTCGGCCAGTCACGGGCAAGCTTGCCTTCATAATAAAGCTGGTCCACATAATCCTCCAAGGCGGTTCCTTTAAACAGTGCATTTAAAGGACGGCTGCCTGCGAAAGTATCGTATGGGTGGCTCCATTCAGCCGGCAGGTTGTCAAAATCAATTCGAGTGTATTCCAGTGCGAAACGTCTCTTAAAAGCGGAATCCAGTACGAAAATATTTTCATCCGCAGTGTTCATGGTAGCCAAAATATTAAAGTTGGCAGGGAACCATACTTTTCCTTCGTGGAAAATATTCTTTAAGCCCGGGTCTCGGGAAAAATAAGCAGTCATATCCTGATTTTGTACCGTGTATTCAGATTTGCCGTTGGGTAAACGGTCCAATAACTGGAACAAATCTCCGAAAATTGCAGGTGCATTTCCACGGTTGATTTCTTCGATGACCAAATAAAACACCTCTTCCGGATGCTCGAAGGCTTCCTTCAACAGGATAGTCAAAGGACCGGGGGTAAATATATAATCCAGCGGTCTGTCGGGTGTTACCAG
>JAZSII010000077.1:0-6893 GCA_045533725.1 Acetatifactor sp.
TTCACCACCCAAATTGATATCGGAGATATATTCGACTACGGTACCGATTGCTTCCTTGGAAGCGTCGGAGACGATGTTATTTGGAGTATCGGAATCAGCTTTGTCGGAAGAACCGCAAGCCAGTAAAGATGTTGTTAAGGCAAAAACACACATAAGTGTCATAATTTTTTTCTTTTTCATAGAAGTTTCCTCCCTGTCCGTTGGTATTGTTTTCTTAACCGGTTAACCATATAGACAGGAAGAAAATGGGAGAGGTTACAAAAATTTTTTGTAATTATGTAAAATTTATTTTTCTTCAGGGAAAGAGTCCACTACATAGCGGTATTTGCCAAAGTTGTACTGCTCTTTTTCCTGAGTGATATTTCCGTATTCTATGGCGCGTGTGGGACAATTGCCGATACAAGCCATACAATGTGTGCAGTTGTCGTGCCATACGGGTTTGCCTTCTTCTAAAGTAATGTTGTTTAGGGGGCAAAGTCTGACGCATTTACCGCAACCGATACATTTGTTTTCTGTTGTGTAAAAATCTTTTGCGCGAAGCTTCAGCTTGCACCAAACAGGATTAAAGGGCAATGTAATGATACTTTCCAGCAGAAAGACATGGCGGGCGGTCAATTTATTGCCGGCTTTGATGTCATCAACAACAGAACCTATTTTTTCGCGGGACTGAAGGATGCGTGCTTCTATTTCATCCTTTTCCAACATGGGATAGGCATCGTTAGCCACATAATTTCTGGGCATTTTAAATTCAGCATGACCGAGATAGTTCATTTTTTTCTTGCGGAAAATGGATTTGGCAAGCTTGCCGGAAATACCGCAATATCCGCCACTGGTAAAGATAAAGTAGACATCCTTGCATCCGCTGAAGGTTTGTTGCTTTAGATATTTACTCATGAATCGGGGCATTTCGCATACATAAACCGGTGCGCATATGATAAAGGGTTTATCGGAATGTAACTCACTGAAATCATTTTCTTTTACTCTGTTAAGTAAGTTAATACACTCGTCGTCCAGACGCTTTACCAATTCCCTTGCAATGTATTCCGTATTGCCTGTGGCAGAAAAATAAATAACCATATAATACCTCCAAATCAACAATATGGATATTATAGGTTGATAAAATCATACTGTCAATGAATGCTAATAAATTAGTTCCTTAAACTAAATTATTAGGTATAAAGTTCCATTATTTACAGATACTAGATGCAAACATCAGAATCTAAATGGAGGAATTTTTATATGAAAGCAACAGGAATTGTAAGAAGAATAGATGATTTGGGACGCATTGTTATTCCCAAGGAAATCCGCAGAACCTTACACATCAGGGAAAGTGACCCTGTAGAGATATTTACGGACCGCGAAGGGCAGGTGATCTTAAAGAAATACTCGCCTATCGGCGAAATGACTACTTTTGCAAAGCAGTATGCAGAAAGTCTGGCAAAGGTTTCCGGTCATGTGGCATTGATTTCGGACAGGGATCAGTTTATTGCCGTAGCAGGGGGAGGAAAAGCTTTTGCAGGAAAGTCGGTCAGCAGATATTTGGAAGAGAAGATGAATCAGAGAGAAAGTGTATTTGCCACAAAAGGCGACCGAAATTATATTGCTGTCTGTGAGGATTTGGAAGATGAGTTTGCCCATCAGGCCATTGTCCCCATTATTTGTGAAGGAGATGTTATCGGAGCAGTGCTTTTATTGGAAGCGGACCCCAAAAATAAGATGGGCGAAGTAGAGCAGAAGTTGCTCCAATCCGCAGCAACCTTCCTTGGAAGGCAAATGGAGCAGTAGAAAGCTTTTGGCTATACCAGAGACTGCCCCATATATATCCTATTCGGACCCGCTCTCGCTTAATGAACGACGTAACAGTACTAAGCTCGTGCCGAACAAGTTCGGCCGAAAACCTCGCTAAGTGCTGACGTCATTCAGGGTTACCTCATTAGGATATATATGGGGCAGTCTTGGGTAGAGAAAGCTTTTATGCCTCACTCATCTGATCCAACAGCTGAATCTTGATATCATACAATTTTGCAGACAAATCCACATAAACCTTATGGGGGTTTGCAAAACGTCTGGTTTCTTCCCAGAGCGTGTTCTGTTCTTTAATGCAGTAATCTCGAATATCCATAACCTTGGGAGATGTGTAGACACATTCACCCTTTTCAAAAATCTTTTCCATAAGAGGGCGCAGAGTAAAGGTGCCCTTCTTTAATTTGGTCTTTTTCCAAGGCTCCAAGGGGTCAAACAGGAGCATATCTTCCTCTTCGGAGAAAAATTCATCTTCCAGACAGATTAAGTCTGCTTTAATCTTGCCCGTTTCCTTGTCATAAATACGATAAATCTTTTTGTTACCCGGATTGGTAACTTTTTCACTGTTTTCGGAAAGCTTGATTTTGGGAATGAATTTGCCGTCGGGACCCATAATTGCAGCGAGCTTGTATACGCCTCCGAAGGAAGGGTTGTCCTTGGCGGTAATCATATGTGTACCCACACCCCAGGAGGTAATGGTTGCTCCCTGAGCTTTTAAGGAGTCAATCAAATATTCGTCCAAATCATTGGAGGCAGAAATTACTGCATCCGGGAAACCTGCCGCATCCAGCATTTTACGTGCTTTCTTGGAAAGGTATGCCAAGTCTCCGCTGTCTAAACGGATACCGTAGAAGGTCAGAGGAATGCCGGCTTCACGCATTTCCGTAAATACGCGGATGGCGTTAGGAACACCGGATTTCAAAGTGTCATAGGTGTCTACCAACAAAATACAAGCTTGGGGATATAAGTCCGCATAGGTTTTAAAAGCAGTATATTCATCCGGGAAACTCATAATCCAGCTATGAGCATGGGTTCCTTTTACGGGTACACCGAAAAGCTCGCCTGCCAATACATTGGAAGTACCTACACAACCTGCAATCATTGCGGCACGGGCACCATAAACACCGGCATCGGGTCCTTGGGCACGACGCAGACCGAATTCCATAATACCATCACCCTTTGCTGCATAGCAGACACGGGATGCTTTGGTTGCAATAAGGCTTTGATGATTGATAATGTTTAATATTGCAGTTTCTACCAGCTGGGCTTCCATAATGGGAGCAATTACTTTAATCATAGGTTCGCGAGGGAACATGACACTTCCTTCGGGAATAGCATAAATATCACCGGTAAAGCGGAAGTCTTTTAAATAATCTAAAAAGTCTGTGTCAAAGATTTTCAGACTTGCTAAATACTCGATATCCTCTTTGGTAAAATGCAGGTTTTTAATGTAATCAATAACCTGTTCCAAGCCTGCCGCGATGGCATAGCCGCCCCCGCAGGGATTGCTTCGATAAAAGGCATCGAAGATTACGGTTTCGTTACGATGCTTGTTTTTGAAGTACCCTTGCATCATTGTCAGTTCGTAAAGGTCTGTCAGTAAAGTAAGATTTTGTGTGCTCATAGGTCAGCTCCTTTTTCACTTTGTTTTATGAGACAATACAGTCTCTGCCGTTTTTCTTGCCGGTATATAAATGCTCATCGGCTTTCTTTATCAGTTCGTGAGGTTCTAAAGAAGTATCACATATCAAACCAAAAGTCAGGGTAATTTGAATCTGTGCGCCTTCTACGGGATGAACAGTTGCACGAAGCTCTGTTTGCAAAGCTTGGAGATGCTCTTTTGCCTGTTCCAAATCACAGTTTTCATAAACCATTAGGAATTCCTCACCGCCCCAACGGCCTACATAGCCCTTTTTGTGCATATGATTCTTTAATATTCTGGAAACATTCTGCAATACGATATCGCCGCTTTCATGACCATAGGTGTCGTTTATGGACTTGAAGTGGTCAATATCTGCCAATACGGTGCAGAATGGAGTGTTGCTGTTTTTTGCTTTGTCAATGGTTGTTCGCATCATTTTATCACAGCTGCGACGATTGTACAAATCGGTCAAGGCATCCCGTTCTATTAAAGTTTTTAGAGAACGTTGCATGTTAAGGGCGGCCTGCCCAATCTCGGAGAATTCATCTTCACGTTTCATAACACTTGCATCCGGTACAGTGTTTAGGTTGCCCGATGACACCTTTTGGAAGAAGCTTTTTAATTTATGTAAGGTAGAAACAATTTGTTTTGCATAAAAGAAGCTGATTAAGCCGGTAATCAGCAATCCGATACAGCCGATTAAGAGAACCGGTAGTATAGATTGGCGAATCATTTTGTTTACGGTATCAGTAGGCTTGCCTACAAAAATCATACCTGCTACGGAACCGTCTTCGTTGTGTAGTGGTGCATAATAACCGAAATAGGTGGTTTTATTAATCAATACATTATTATAGAAGCCGGGCATGTCTTTATTTAATATTTCAGAAACAATATTATCCGGCGCACCGGTACCGATGATTCGTTTGCCATCCCAGTTGGTAATGGTGGTTAAAATGCGTGTATCTTGATAAAACAAAGTGACATCCATGTCAGTAATGGATTTGATATTGTCTACTATAGAGTAAGCGGTGGTAATATCAGTGTCACCTTTGTATAAGGAATAAGCTGTTTGGCCGTCTACAGATGTTTCCATTAATCGATAATCTCCCGGGTAGGTGGAATCCAATAAAGCGGAACAAAGCTCGGCAGCATCTTCCAGTCCGCTTGCAACTTCTTTTTGCATGGCTCTGGAAAAGAAAAAACTACTGCAGAATATTAAAACAAGGCCAAACAATAGTAAAGGCAAAATACTGATGGCTTGCATGGAATAGTAGATTTTTCCTTTGCGATTTTCTGTCATATCACACCTCCTTAGGAGCATATTATCTTTATTATAACGCTTTACTGAAAGAAAGTACAGAAAAATCGGCTTGACAAAGGGGGAAATGTGACTTATAATCTGTTAAAACGTTTTCAAAGGCATTGACGAAGACAGTACTTCTAATGGAAAGAATCCAGCGAGCCGGCGAGGGTGGGAGCCCGGCATTGAGTAAATTAGAACGAATATCACTTCTGAGCTGCAATCCTAAAATTGCTGCAACAGCTACGAATTTGTACATGACGCATTTAAACTTATGGCGGTAGTATTCAAAAGTAAGGATTGACGATCTCTCCCCGTTAAGGAGAAACATATGAAACGGTTCGCCGGGAGTATGCGTAATAGGTGGTAATACGAGAATAATCAGAGCCTCGTCCTATTATAGGATGGGGCTTTTGTAATGAAAAGGAAAGGATGAGTGCTATGTATCAGAAAGTATCTACAGATTTGAATTTCGTAGACAGAGAGAAACAGGTAGAGAAGTTTTGGAAAGACAATGACATCTTCAGAAAGAGCATGGAAAATAATAAAGAAGGTGAAACCTACACCTTCTATGATGGCCCGCCTACTGCAAACGGTAAGCCTCACATCGGACACGTTTTGACCCGTGTTATCAAGGATATGATTCCCAGATACCGTACCATGAAGGGGTATATGGTACCCCGTAAGGCCGGCTGGGATACTCACGGTTTGCCCGTTGAGTTGGAAGTTGAAAAGCTTTTGGGCTTAAACGGTAAGGAACAGATTGAAGAGTATGGTATGGAGCCTTTTATCTGCAAGTGTAAGGAGTCCGTATGGCAGTACAAGGGTATGTGGGAGGATTTCTCCGGTACTGTTGGTTTCTGGGCTGATATGGATGATCCGTATGTAACTTATGATGACAACTTTATCGAGTCCGAATGGTGGGCGCTGAAGGAAATCTGGAACAAGAACCTTTTGTATAAGGGCTTCAAGATTGTACCTTACTGCCCTCGTTGCGGTACCCCTCTTTCCACCGCAGAGGTATCTCAGGGTTATAAGACCGTAAAAGAACGTTCTGCAATTGCTTCGTTTAAAGTTGCAAACGAGGATGCATACTTCTTAGTATGGACCACAACCCCTTGGACATTACCTTCCAACGTGGCACTTTGTGTGAACCCGGATGAGGATTACTGCAAGGTGAAGGCTGCAGACGGACGTACCTATTATATGGCAAAGGCCCTTTTGGATGCAGTACTGGGCAAGCTGGCTGACAAGGAAAACAATGTACCGGCTTATGAAGTGCTGGAGACCTATAAGGGAAAGGATTTAGAGTATAAGGAGTATGAGTCGCTGTTCCCTTGGGCTGTGGATGTGGCAGCTAAGCAGGGCAAGAAGGCACATTATGTGACCTGTGACAGCTATGTAACCATGTCAGACGGTACCGGTATCGTACATATCGCACCTGCATTTGGTGAGGACGATGCCCAGGTAGGCCGTAAGTATGATTTGCCTTTTGTACAGTTTGTTAACGGCAAGGGTGAAATGACTGAGGAAACTGCTTATGCAGGTATGTTTGTTAAGGATGCAGACCCCCATGTATTAAAGGATTTGGATGCAGAGGGCAAGCTTTTTGATGCACCGAAGTTTGAACATGAATATCCTCACTGCTGGAGATGTGATACTCCGCTTATTTACTATGCACGTGAGTCATGGTATATCAAGGAAACTGCAGTAAGAGATGATTTAATTCGCAATAATAATACCGTAAACTGGATTCCCGAATCCATCGGTAAGGGACGTTTCGGTAATTGGCTTGAGAATATTCAGGATTGGGCAATTTCCCGTAACCGTTACTGGGGTACTCCGCTTAATATCTGGGAGTGCGAATGCGGACATCAGGAATGTATCGGCAGCCGTGCTGAATTAGCAGAACGTAGTGGTAAGGCAAGCGATGCACAGGTAGAGCTTCACAGACCTTACATTGATGAAGTGACCTTTGTTTGTCCTGACTGTGGTAAGACCATGCACAGAGTACCGGAGGTTATCGACTGCTGGTTTGACTCCGGTGCAATGCCTTTTGCACAGCACCATTATCCCTTTGAAAATAAAGAAGTGTTCGAGGCACAGTTCCCGGCGCAGTTTATTTCGGAGGCAGAAGACCAGACCCGA
>JAZSII010000209.1:0-2300 GCA_045533725.1 Acetatifactor sp.
TTATCATCAACGCCGGTTGCTACCATTTTGACTATTTTAGACTCACCCGCCGTTATCATTGCGGCTGCTGCAGCGTGCTCTGCACAAAAACCCATTCCTGCCGGAACATCAATGCACACTCCCGTATACACATTTCCTTTATCGGTTAAAAATGCCGCCGCAACAGTACCCGCCGTTGCAACCCTTGATATTCTTCTTTCATTTAATGTTTCTTGTGCAATTTTTTGTAATTCACTAAATTCCATAATAACCTCCTAATAAAACTCCAACAATTTCTCGTTTATTTCATCAATATTTGCATCTCTTGCCTTTAACTTCGAATATAATTCTATCTCACCAATCTCGTCCTTGTCACGCCTCTTTTCTTCAATCACCGGAATCGCCTCCCTTGAGAGCGTAATCCCATACAATCCGCCATACTCATGATGCCATTCTTTCACCCAGTAACCCGGCGGCATATAATAGTGCACAATCCCCAGATATTCAAAATCAACATCCGTAATGCCGAGTTCTTCTTCACATTCCCGTCTAATGCACTCCCTCAGACTTTCCCCATCTTCGATAAGTCCGCCAAAGGTTTCCCAATCATCTCTCCATTTGTGATATCCCAGCAAATAATCATCTTCTATCTTCACAACGACCAACGCATGGTTAATGTCAGGAAATCTTTCTAGCGCTTCCTCTTCGCTTACGACTATCTTTTCTATAATCTCTGCGCCGTTTTTTGCTTTAAAAATCATTCACGTATAACCTCCGCAATTCAAACACACAAATCTCCTAACCTTCCACAATTGTATCTAAGCTATACAATCTAAGCTTACCGTCTTCCATTGCCGCTTTTTCAATCTTTTCATCAAAACCACTTGCAGAAAACAGTGAATAATAAAACGTCGCATTCTCTTTCATAGGAGCCAGCTTCGCTAAAGTATCCAGATACTCAGAATAAGAAAAAGGGACTTTTTTAAATTTGCATTCCCCCAGCATATATTCTTTTCTGTCTGCTCCGATTGCCAAAATATCTATCTCTGTTTCTGCAATCGTTGTTCCTGTCTCCGTTTTTGTATCTCGTACCGTTGTTTTTCCACACCATCTTCCTATTTTCTGATAACGAAACGGCAATAAGCTTTTCTTTTGCTGTTCTTTTATAAATTCCCGGCATATTTCTTCAAACGGTAACGCCGCGAACTCTTGCAAAATAGGTTCTACCACATAAGTCCATACGCCATCCACATCGCCATCTTCAAGCTGTGAATAATTAGCGTAGCCAAACGTATACCAGAAACGGAAGAAATTATCAGCCAGACGATACAATCCTCTGCCTGCATTTGCTTTCTCTTTCACAGCGGTATCCACAGAAAACTCCCGCTCCACAATTCCAAGTTCTATAAGATTTTTCAAATACACGCTGGTTTTAGAAGTATCTTCTACAAGTGACTTTTGACTAATCTCGTTTAACCTGGTGCTTCCAAGTGCTACTGCCTCTATAATTGAATTATATACCGAAGTCTCCCGCAATTCCTGATGCAGCAAAAAATCCACTTCACTATATAAGATTGCACCTTTGGTCAATATATGCTTCTTAATGTTCTCTTCTAAAGACAGTTCTTTTCGAAACTGATTCAGATAATGCGGAATGCCTCCCAGCACTGCATACGCAACCACCTTCTCACGCGCCGTATAATCAGGGAAAAACTTGCAGGCATCGTAAAATCCCATCTCACGCATCTTATAGATACCGGTAGCACGTCCGTACAACGGGTTCTTTTCTGCCAAAAGCTCTTTCTCGATAAAGCTCATAGCACTTCCGCAAAGAATAATCATTACATTACTATCTTTTAATTCCTCATCCCACAAATTCTGCAATATTGACGGAATTGCCGCATTTCCTTTGCACATATACGGGAACTCATCCACTATAATCAGTTTTTTCTTGTCTCCATACGGAAGCTCCAGAATCGCTCGAAAAGCCTTCTCCCAGTCAGAAAACTCCGAGATATATTGTGCTGCAGGAATATTCTCTTTCAAAAGTTGCTTCGAAAAACGACCTAACTGTACCTTGTCTGCACATTGGGTACAGGAAAAAAACACATGTGGTTTCCCTTTACAGAACTCTCGCAAGGTTTCTGTCTTTCCTACTCGCCGTCTTCCGTACAGCACAACCAACTGTCCACGTTCTTCTTCATACTTGTCTTTCAAAAAAGCAAGCTCTGCTTCTCTTCCAATAAACATCCCTTCGCCTCCAAATAGTTCAAATCATGATTTGCCAAATTTAGATTTGATATCATTATACCCCATAATCA
>JAZSII010000006.1:0-3905 GCA_045533725.1 Acetatifactor sp.
ACCTCCTTTATTTCCAATGCGGCGCAAACTCCGGAAGAAACCATTGCCATCAATCAGGCTCTTCCCGTAGAATCCAACGATGTAGCCGATTGGCCCACAGGTCCGGTTACCAGTGCCGGTGCCGCTATATTGATAGAGGCAGAAACCGGCACCGTTTTGTATGCCAAAAATATTCACGCACAGTATTATCCGGCCAGTACCACCAAGATTCTGACAAGCTTAATTGCCATGGAAACCTGTGATATGAATGAAATGGTTACCTTCTCTTACAAGGCAACTCACGACATTGATCCGGGAAGTAACCACATCGGCATGGACACCGGCGAACAGCTTCCCATGGAGGATTGTCTGAAAGCAATATTGATTCGTTCCGCCAACGAAGTTTCCTTTGCAGTAGCAGAGCACATTGCCGGCGATAGCTGGGAGAACTTTGCACCCATTATGAACGAACGTGCCAAGGAGCTTGGATGCTTAAATTCCAACTTTGTCAATCCAAACGGACTCCCAAATGAAGACCATGTAACCACGGCCTATGATTTGGCTATGATCGGAAGGGCTTTTTTTGATAATGAATTGCTTTGCCAGATGACACTTACCAAACAGTTACATCTCTATCCCACCGATGTGCAGCCGGACGAAATCTGGGAAAATAACCACATGCTTCTCTTACCCGGCAAAGAATACGCATACGAACCTTTAGTAGGGTGCAAAACAGGTTATACCAACGCTGCCCGAAGCAGTCTTGTTTCCTGTGCGGAAAAGAATGGTCTCAAACTGATTTGCGTCGTTTTGCAGGACGAAGCACCTTATCAATATGAGGATACCATTGCCTTGTTTGAATATGGTTTTAATAATTTTGAAAAAAGATTAATTTCAGAGAACGAAACCCAATATAATTTTGACAACAGCACTCCTTTTTACAGTGAAGAGGATATTTTCGGCAGTTCCAAATCCATTTTGTTCTTGAACAATGAAGATTATGTAGTGGTCCCCAAAACTACTGATTTTAAGGATTTGGAAACCTCTATCTCTTACAGTGCAGGTGCTCCTACGGAGGTAGCCACCATCACCTATACGTATCACGGAGTAAATGTAGGTTCTGCCGCCGTTCACTATGACCCCTCTGCTCAAACGGATTATGCCTTTGAAGCAGACACTCCGGCATCCTCCGATAATGTTGCCACAGATACCGAAGCCTCTGCAGAGAAATCTGCGGATTCCTCAGATAAGCAGGAAACTCCTTCCTTCTTCTTTATCAACGGACGTAAAATATTGATTGTATTAGGTTGCATAGGCGGACTCATTTTGATTGTTTTATTGATAAAAATGCTTCTGCGAAATTATCAGATTAATCTGCCTGGCAGAACGCGCCGCATATCATCCCGCAAACAGAGGCAAAAAAAGCTTTACGTCAGTGATTTATCCGCCGACCTGAAAAGGCAACGCAAACAACAAATCAAAGAAGCAAAACAAAGACAAAAAAGAGCAAGGCGGCATTAACCGTCTTGCTATTTCTTTTTCTTCTTTCGCATTTCTGCCATGTGAAGCTTCTTATGTAAGATATCCTCCACATCATTCTCAGATATGAATTTGGTAGTCTTTACTACAAAAATTTCTCCGGATTCCACCTTCTTAATCCTGATTTTCCCTTTTAAAAATCCGTGTTTTTCACAAAACGCTATACAATAATAGTTCTTGCCGTTGGGCGAAAACCACTTAATCTTTTTTCGCAAATTGCGATGACAAAGATAACATTTGCTGGAGGACACTTCTCTGTCAGCAAAAGCAGCATTTTTGTCCGGAAACAGTCTGGAAATATATTTGGCATAGGTATCAAACTGCACCTTGACTTCCTGTTCCCGCTTAACAGGAGGATTGAAAATATCGTAGGAAACATTTTGAAATACTTCCTTCTCCTTTAAACGCGCCAAAACCTTAGCGGTATAGTAAGCATCACTGAATGCCCGATGGAAGGGAATATCCTTTTCAATGCTCAGATAATCCACCGCCCATTCCAAGGCACGTCTGGTTTTGCGGTCTTCATACGCAATACTGAAAAGCTTCTGCACATCCAAAAAGGCAAGGGGTTTGTTTGACAAAGACTCCATGCCATGGAAACGCATATTTTTCTGAAGCTCAACCAGATCCAAAGGACCCCAGGTACAGAAAATATACTCTTCCTCCCCGCACCATTCCAGAAACGCTCTCATAACCTCCGTAAAGGGATTACCTTTATTCAGCTCATCCATATGCATATGAATCAAACGCCCGGTAATACGATGCATCTCCCGATACACCTTTGGTTTAATCAGATGACTGAATTTGCCTATGCTTTCCAAGTCGTTATTCAATTTAACAGCACCGATTTCAATCACCTCGAAGGGCAATATGCCGCATTCCGGCTCCTTACCGGTATTACTCTGATTCCACTCTAAATCAAAAACTATATAGTTCATGATGTTTTCCCCATAATAATAGTCCCGACTCAGCAACCCGTGCTTTCGCACTCACTGCCGCTATCGCGGCGGTTGCTTCGTGGGCAGGCCTTAAAAATCAAATGCCCGCTTCGCTGTCGCTTGATTTTTAGTAGGCTCTGCCCCAGTATACCATCTTTTTGGCCTTTGCGCCGCAACACACACAGGTGTCAGCAATCTGCTCCTGCTCAAAAGGCATACAACGGCTGGTTACACTGAGCTTCTCTTTAATAACATCTTCACAAGCCTGCTCACCACACCACATAGCCTTTACAAAACCTGCCTTTTCGTTGAAAATCTTCTCCAACTCAGCATAATTCTTTGCCACATAGGTGTGCTCTTCACGATGCGCTCTTGCACGCTCCAGCATATCCATCTGCATGATATCCAAAATTTCTGCCACCTTACTCTCCAATTCATCCAGACTGATTTCAATCTTTTCTCTGGTGTCACGACGGCAGATTACGCACTTATTTGCTTCCATATCCTTAGGTCCGATTTCCACACGAATAGGGTAACCGCGCATTTCAGCCTCTGCAAACTTCCATCCGGGACTCTTATCAGAATCGTCCACCTTCACACGGAAATTGCTCTTCAAGCGGTCACGAAGCTCATATGACTTATCTAAAACGCCCTCCTTCTTCTGCTGGATAGGCACGATGCAAACCTGCACGGGTGCTACCTTTGGAGGCAATACCAAACCTTCGTTATCTCCGTGTACCATGATGATGGCACCGATCAAACGTGTAGTCATACCCCAAGAAGTCTGGTGTACATATTTCAAAGTATTATCTTTATCTGTAAATTGGATGCCAAATGCCTTTGCAAAGCCGTCGCCAAAGTTGTGGCTGGTACCGGACTGCAAAGCCTTACCGTCGTGCATCAAAGCTTCGATAGTATAGGTTGCTACTGCACCCGCAAATTTTTCTTTCTCGGTTTTCTGGCCCTTCACTACCGGAATGGCCAGTACATTTTCCAAAAAGTCCGCATATACATTCAACATCTGAACAGTTCTTGCCTCTGCATCCTCAGCAGTAGCATGTGCGGTATGGCCTTCCTGCCATAAAAACTCTCTGGAACGGAGGAATGGTCTTGTTTCTTTTTCCCAACGAACAACCGAACACCACTGATTGTATACCTTGGGTAAATCTCTGTAAGAGTGAATATCATTACTATAAAAATCACAGAATAAAGTCTCTGAAGTTGGTCTTACACAAAGTCTCTCCTGAAGTGGATTGAGTCCGCCATGAGTAACCCAGGCAACCTCCGGTGCAAAGCCCTCTACATGGTCCTTCTCCTTCTGAAGAAGACTCTCCGGAATAAACATTGGAAGATAAACATTTTCAACGCCAGTTGCCTTAAATCTGTCATCAAGCTGTCTCTGAATAAGCTCCCAAATCGCATATCCTGCCGGCTTTAAAACCATACAGC
>JAZSII010000295.1:0-3909 GCA_045533725.1 Acetatifactor sp.
GTCTTCCTAAGACCGCTTGGCCTCCGACTTAGCCGAATAAAGAGATTGCCCATATTTTTAAGGAATACGGCATTACTAGAGAGCGTTTTCTGCAAGCTTTGTCGACAGTGCGTGGCAATCAGCGTGTGACCAGTGATAATCCGGAGGCAACCTATGATACCTTGGAGAAGTATGGACAGGAATTGGTGGAAAAGGCCAGAAACCAGAAGTTGGATCCGGTAATCGGCAGAGACAGCGAGATTCGTAATATCATTCGTATTTTATCCAGAAAGACCAAGAACAATCCGGTGCTTATCGGTGAACCCGGTGTGGGTAAAACCGCAGTAGTAGAAGGACTTGCCCAGCGAATTGTAAGGGGTGATGTGCCTCAGGGCTTAAAAGATAAAAAGATTTTTGCGTTGGATATGGGTGCGTTGGTGGCAGGTGCCAAGTATCGCGGAGAGTTTGAAGAGCGTCTGAAAGCGGTACTGGAGGATGTGAAAAATTCCGACGGGCAGATTATTCTCTTTATCGATGAATTGCATACCATTGTGGGCGCCGGCAAGACGGACGGTGCTTTGGATGCAGGTAATATGCTCAAGCCCATGCTGGCAAGAGGTGAACTGCATTGTATCGGTGCTACTACCTTGGATGAGTACCGTCAGTATATTGAAAAGGATCAGGCGCTGGAGCGTCGTTTCCAGCCTGTTATGGTAGCAGAACCTACAGTGGAGGACACTATTTCTATCTTACGTGGTTTGAAGGAGCGCTACGAAGTATATCATGGCGTGAAGATTATGGATAACGCGCTGGTTAGCGCTGCTACTTTGTCTCATAGATATATTTCCGACAGATTCCTGCCGGATAAGGCAATTGATTTGGTGGATGAGGCATGTGCACTGATTAAAACCGAGATGGACAGTATGCCTACGGAGCTGGATGAATTGCAGCGCAAGTGTATGCAGATGGAAATTGAAGAAGCAGCACTGAAAAAAGAGGATGACCGCATCAGCAAGGAGCGTCTGGAGAATCTGCAGAAGGAACTGGCGGAGTTAAAGGATGAGTTCAATACCCGTAAGGCCCAGTGGGACAACGAGAAGAAGTCGGTAGAGAATCTTTCCAAACTGCGTGAACAGATTGATGAGGTGAATAATCAGATTCAGATTGCCCAGCGTGAGGGCGATTTGGAGAAGGCAGCACAGTTAAGCTACGGTACTTTGCCGGAACTGAAGAAACAATTGGAAACTGAGGAAAACCGAGTGAATGAGGAGGAATTTTCTTTGGTAAGGGAGAAGGTGTCCGATGAGGAAATTGCCAGAATTATTTCCAGATGGACCGGTATTCCGGTGGCGAAGCTTACGGAAAGCGAGCGTCATAAAACCTTGCATTTAGACGAAGAACTCCATAAACGTGTCATTGGTCAGGAAGAGGGTGTGACCAAGGTGGCAGAGGCCATTATCCGTTCCAAGGCGGGTATTAAGGACCCTTCCAAGCCCATTGGTTCGTTCCTGTTCTTAGGTCCTACAGGTGTGGGTAAAACAGAACTTGCCAAAAGTCTGGCGGCGACTCTGTTTGACGACGAAAACAATATGGTGCGTATTGATATGAGCGAGTATATGGAGAAATATTCCGTATCCAGACTGATTGGAGCACCTCCCGGATATGTGGGTTATGAAGAAGGCGGTCAGCTGACAGAAGCAGTCCGCAGAAAGCCTTACAGTGTGGTACTCTTTGATGAAATCGAGAAGGCACATCCGGATGTGTTCAATGTGCTGTTACAGGTGCTGGACGACGGACGTATTACGGATTCTCAGGGACGTACCGTAGATTTCAAAAATACGATTTTAATTATGACTTCCAATATCGGTGCCCATTACCTTTTGGAGGGCATTGAGGCGGACGGTACCATTTCTGCTGAAGCGGAAAGCTTGGTAATGAATGACTTGCGAGGTCATTTCAGACCGGAGTTTTTGAATCGTCTGGATGAAGTGATTTTGTTTAAACCCTTGACTAAGGGTGATATCGGCGGAATTATTAAGTTAATCATTGCTGAGTTAAATGACAGACTTGCGGACAGAGATTTGAGTATTGTGTTGAAAGAGGAGGCGGAGAGCTTCATCATAGAAGAGGCTTACGACCCGGTATATGGTGCAAGACCTTTGAAACGTTATATTCAAAAGCATGTGGAAACCCTTGCGGCCAAATTGATTCTGGCTGACAAAGTAAAGGGTGGAGATACCATTATGATACAAGTAAAAGACGGCGTGTTAGAAGCTGTTGTTAAATAATTAACTTAAATAACCCATTGCAAATTTACCTAATAAATGCTAAAATTTACTTAAATTATTAGCTAAACGGAGGGCGTTTGCAATGGGTATTTCTTTTTTAGAGAAGGAAAAGTTATTTAAACTGGACACACCGAATACTACATATGTGATGGGTATTGTAGGTTCAGAAGGTTTTTTGGGACATGCTTATTATGGAGAAAGAATCGAGGATGTACGCGGTGCGGATGCACTGATGCGTATTTATGAAAATCCTTTTACACCGGATACCAATGCCAGGGACAGACTGTCCTTTTTGGATTGTTTTCCTATGGAGTATTCTCCTAACGGAGTGGGCGATTTCAGAGAGAGCAGTATCCGTGTAAAGACAAAGAGCGGACACAGCGCAGTACTCTTAACCTATGTGTCCCATGAAATATATAAAGGAAAAGAGAAACCGGAGGGACTTCCGGCTACTTTTGGTGCAGAAGATGAGGTTACTACTTTAGCGATTACCTGTGAAGACAAGGCGATTGGACTTAAGGCGATTCTTCGATACAGTGTATTTGAAAAGGTAGATGCTATTGCCAGAAGTGTGGAAATTATCAATGCTTCAGAGGAAAGCATTATTTTGAATAAGGTTATGAGTGCCTGTTTGGATATGGATAACAGGGATTTTGATACGATTACTCTGCATGGTTCCTGGGCAAGAGAACGTCATATGGAGCGTAAGGCACTTGGTCATGGTAAGCATGGAGTATCCAGCATCCGCGGAGAGGGCGGTCATCAGGATCATCAGTTCCTGGCACTTTTGGAGAAAACTGCTACACAGACGCAGGGCGATGTGTATGGTTTCCACTTGGTATATTCGGGGAATTTCCGCATGATGGCTGAGGTAAATCAGTTTAACAGCGTGCGTGTGCTGGGCGGTATTGAACCGGAAGGATTCAGCTGGGTACTGGAGCCGGGGGCGGCTTTCCTTGCGCCGGAAATGATTCTCACCTATTCTGCAGAGGGTATCGGCGGTATGAGTCGGGCCTATCATGATTTGTACAGAAATCATTTAATCAGAAGCCCTTATAAGAATAAAAAGCGACCTATTTTGATTAACAACTGGGAAGCAACTTATTTTGATTTTAACGAAGAGAAGCTTTTGGACATTGCCAAAGAGGCATCCAAACTGGGCATTGAGATGCTGGTTATGGATGACGGCTGGTTTGGAAATCGTTTTGATGACAACAGAGCTTTGGGTGATTGGAAGGTAAATGAAGAGAAATTAAAGGGCGGATTAAAGAAGCTGGTGGACGGTGTGAATGCACTGGGCATGGAGTTTGGTATTTGGTTTGAGCCGGAGATGATTTCGCCGGAGTCTGAGTTGTATAAGGCACATCCCGATTGGGCAATCGCTATACCGGGCAGAACACCGGGACTTGCCAGAAATCAGTATGTTTTGGATATCAGTCGCAAGGAAGTGAGAGACCATATTTTAAGCATGATGTTCGATGTGCTTCACAGTGCGAATATTAAGTACGTGAAGTGGGATATGAACAGACCGCTGAGTGATTTGGGAAGCGCATGCCTTGGTGCGGAAAATCAGGGTGAATTATACCACAGATTTGTATTGGGAACCTATGAAATGCAGGAAAGACTTCTTGCAGAATTCCCG
>JAZSII010000275.1:0-5467 GCA_045533725.1 Acetatifactor sp.
ACGATGGGGCATTGAAAGCCAGCGACCCGGAGGGAGAGCAACTTACCTTTACGGTGGTCCGGGGCCCTAAGCGGGGAAGCGTTGAGCTGAAGGCTGACGGCACATTCACCTATACCCCCAAGAAGAATAAGGTGGGAATCGACTCCTTCACCTACACCGCCGCCGACCCTGCGGGCAATGTGTCCCGCACCGCAACCGTTACCATTCAGATTCTCAAGCCCTCCGACGGCCGGAAGTACACCGATACGGTTGGCCTTGACAGCCGCTTTGAGGCAGAATGGCTGCGCAACACCGGCCTGTTTGTGGGTGAGGAGGTGGGCGGCAATGCCTGCTTCTATCCCGATAAGACCGTCACCCGGGAGGAGTTCCTCACCATGGTAGTAAAGCTCCTGGAGATCCCCGCAGGCAACGCCGATGCTATTGAACTGCCCGCAGACACACCTGCCAAGTCGGATCGTAGCCATGTCGGTCTGGGAGCCAAGGAGTTGAATCCAGTGGTTGTCTTCCTAAGACCGCTTGGCCTCCGACTTTACAGGTGCTACCAAGCCTGCTACTGTTGAAACAGGTGCAGTTGTATATGTTCCTTTGTTTGTTGAAACAGGTGACAAGCTTAAGATTGATACCAGAACCGGTGAATACTTATCAAGAGTATAATTACAAATATCAAAAAGCAAGTAAGACAATGGCGAAAGTCATTGTCTTTTTTTGTGCGTAAACAGTGAGCCAAACGCGTGCAGGCACGCGCACCATGAATGCGTATGATTGCGTGCCTGCTTGCAGGACTAAGCAATCATATGCATTCGTGGGTGCGGCTGTGTTAACAGACGCATTTGGCGAACGTCGCAACAACGAGTAGCTGGGCTACGAGTATGGCGAACGTCGCAACAACGAGTAGCTGGGCTACGAGTATTAAAATTTTAGAAAGGAAAAAATATGGAAAAAAATATATTTAATCAGAAATTAAAAAGTATTATTGAAAAAAACTTAACAGCGGAGGCAAAGGTACATTTGCAAAAGATAAGAAAAAACAATAATGTTTACTTGGACAGTATTGTGATTCATATGCCGGACAGTAATATTTCGCCAACTATCTATCTGGATGCATTTTATGAGATGTATATGAACGGCGCGGATATGGAAGAGGTTGCGGGCAGAGTGCTGGCGGCATATTATAACGGACGACCGGCAAAATCTCTCAGTGTGGATTTTTTTAAGGATTTTGAAAAGGTAAAGGACAGGGTCGTCTACCGACTGGTTAATGCGGAGAAGAATAAAGAGCTGCTGGAGGAAATTCCGCATATTCTTTTACAGGATCTTGCCATTTGTTTTTATTATGCTTTTCATGATGAACAGCTGGGAGACGGAAGTATAACCATATATAACAGACATATGGAGTGGTGGGGAACCAATCATCAGGAATTACTTCGATTAGCAAGCAAAAATACGCCCTGTCTGTTTCCGGTGGAATACAAGAGCTTGAGAACGGTAATTGATGAATGCGGCAAAGAGATACCGGATACCCTAAGTGAGGAGATATTTCGTTTATATGTGGTGACAAATAAGCAGAAAACAATGGGGGCTGCATGTATTTTGTATGAAGGTGAACTGGAAAAGATAGCAGAGCGTATAGAGGGTAATTTTTATATTTTACCCAGCTCGGTTCATGAAGTAATTATTTTGGCGGATAATGACCGTGAAACACCGGAGAGTCTTCATAAAATGATCAAAGAGATCAACGAATTACACTTAATGAGAGAAGAGGTGCTTTCGGATTACCCGTACTATTATAACAAAGCCACCAAAACATTAACGTGTCTCAATCAATTCTAAAAAATCTACATTTTGTATCTGTTTATAGAAGTTTCATACTATTCCTTGAAAATCAGGTAGACATAAATGATAAAATATGATATTATAGTCAAGGCGATGTAACAATTTTGTAATATTTGCATCCGTAGTCTAATGGATAGAACGGAGGCCTCCGACGCCTTTAATGCAGGTTCGATTCCTGTCGGATGCATTTCATCGCCTTGCTGTAGTGTCGGTTTTAAGAAAGGTTTTTTTATGTTAAAAAAGATATGGAATACAGTATATGATTTTGTTTGGAAAAACAGTAAGTGGATGTTACCGCTATTGTTGGTTGTTGTGGTAGCAATTGTAGTTGCTGTTGCGCTGAAGGCAAAGGATGTAAAGGAACAAAAGGAAACCGTGCAAACGGAGCAGGGTATTACTGAAAATGCACCGGATGCTACTCCGGAAGCTACTCCTGAAATAACTCAGGTACCGCTTGTGGAAAATACTAACGAAGCATTGCATACATTGATTTGCACCTATTATAATGCATATGCAGAGGGTGATGTGGACACCATTAAGAGTATTTCAAATTATGTGAAAGATACTGATGAGATAACCATTCCGGAAATGAGTGTTTATGTAGAACAATACCCGATGTTAACGATTTATACAAAAGAAGGTCCGGTGGAGAATTCTTATCTGGCCTATGTGTATTACCAGATGAAGGTAAAAGGATTTGAGGAAACAGTTTCCGGTATGGAAACCTTTTATGTATGTACAAATGCGGACGGAAGCCTTTATTTAAACAGAGGCGGAGCCAGTCAGGAAGAACTGGATTACATTCAAACCGTAAGTTTACAGGAGGATGTGGTTGAGTTATATAATCGTGTAACCGTGGAGTGTAGTGATACTTTTGCGAATAATGCTGAATTATATTACTATATTCAGGAAATTGTTAATGAGGTACAGAAAAATACAGGAGAGCAGCTTGCAGCAGGAATTGCAGGTGAAGGTGACGGTGAAGTTGAAGGCGGCGGAAACGGTACGGAACAAACCGGAGAAACATTGCCTGAAGGCGGTACAACCGATGAGCCTGTAACAGGCGGAGAGGATACCACTTATGACGGTCCGATTTATGCCAAAGCAACGACTACAGTAAATGTCCGTAGTTCGGACAGCGAACAGGCCGATAAGATTGATAAGGTAACAAGCGGAACGAAGGTAGAAGTGCTGGAACAGCGCGTGAACGGCTGGACTAAGGTAAAAGTTAACGGAAATGAAGGCTTTATTAAGTCGGAATTTTTGAATGTGATTACGGTTGTGAATCCGGGAGATTCTGTAGGACAGGTGACGGCGACTTCTAATGTAAATGTCCGTGCAGCGGCAAGTCAGGATGCAGAACGTCTGGGACTTCTTACAGGAGGAACCACTGTTGAGCTTTTGGAAAATCAGGGCGAGTGGAGTAAAATTAATTATAATGGTCAGGTTGGTTATGTAAAATCAGAGTTTTTGCAATAACCGGCATAATTTCTGAAATGTGAAATATACTAAGGATGCTATGAAAATAGTATCCTTTTTTATTTCATAAAATAGTATGAATGAGGAGGATAAAACGGGTAAAGGAAGTGGGATATGAGAAATCAGGAAGTCAATATTTATAAGGAGATTCAGAAAACTACGGAGCGGGCTTTGAAGGCCATTGATACTGTTACAGAGAAAGTGTATGATGAAAATTTGGCATTGCAGATATCTAAACAGTCACTTAAATTTGCAGAAATCAGAAATCAGGCGTATGACAGAATTTTAGAGGCAAAAGCTGAACCGTACAGGGGAAGCTATTTTAATGATTTGAGAGTGTCAGGGGCAATCCAATACAATACCCTGCTGAATACCAGTACCAGTAAAATTGCAGAACTTATGATTAAGGAAAGCAATACGGGGGTATTGGAGATGAATAAGGTGCTGAATCATAATGAAGACGCAGATAATAAATCTGTAGAATTGGCACGTCGCTTAATTGAACTGGAAGAAAAGAATATTGAAACCTTGAAAAAATATCTCTAAAACAGCAGTTGTGCAATTTGCATAAAAATAATTAAAAAACTTTTGCGATTTAGTGAGATAAAGTTGTTGTGTATTTTGGGAAGACGTAATATAATATTCCTTGATAAAAAGCATACTTGTATACAATGTGATGCTTGATAGTAAAATTAGAATGCAAGGAGGACATATATTATGTCATACGTTGATGAGGTTTATGAGTTAGTGGTTTCTAAGAACCCTGCACAGCCCGAGTTTCATCAGGCAGTGAAGGAAGTATTGGAATCTCTTCGTGTAGTTATTGAAGCAAACGAAGAGGCATACAGAAGAGATGCATTATTGGAGAGATTGGTTAATCCGGAGAGACAGCTCGTGTTCCGTGTGCCCTGGGTGGATGATAAGGGACAGGTTCAGGTAAATACCGGTTATCGTGTACAGTATAATTCTGCAATCGGACCTTACAAGGGAGGATTAAGACTTCATCCTTCCGTAAACTTAGGTATCATTAAGTTCTTGGGCTTCGAGCAGATCTTTAAGAACTCTTTGAGAGGTCTTCCTATCGGCGGCGGTAAGGGTGGTTCTGACTTTGATCCTAAGGGTAAGTCAGACAGAGAAGTAAAGGCATTCTGCCAGAGCTTTATTACAGAGCTTTACAAATACATCGGCGCAGATACTGACGTTCCTGCAGGTGACATCGGTACAGGCGCAAGAGAAATCGGTTATATGTATGGTCAGTATAAGAGATTGACCGGACTTTATGAAGGTGTACTTACCGGTAAGGGTCTTTCTTACGGTGGTTCCCTCGCAAGAAAGCAGGCAACCGGTTATGGTTTATTATATTTAACTGATGAAATGTTAAGATGCAATGGTATTGATTTGAAGGGCAAGACTGTAGCGGTTTCGGGTGCCGGTAATGTAGCAATTTACGCTATTGAAAAGGCATGGGAGCTTGGTGCTAAGCCTGTTACCTGTTCAGACTCTACCGGATGGATTTATGATCCCGAAGGAATCGATGTAGCACTTCTTCAGGAAGTAAAGGAAGTGAAGCGTGCCAGATTATCTGAGTATGCTGCTGCAAGACCCAGTGCACAGTATCATGACAAGGCTGCTGAAGGTACCAACCAGTGGTCTGTAAAGGTAGATGTAGCTCTTCCTTGTGCAACCCAGAACGAGCTTAACTTGGACGATGCGAAGGCACTTGTAGCAAATGGTGTAATCGCAGTAGCAGAAGGTGCAAACATGCCTACTACCATGGAAGCAACGGAGTACTTCCAGAACAATGGCGTAATGTTCTGCCCCGGCAAGGCTGCAAATGCAGGTGGTGTAGCTACTTCTGCACTTGAAATGAGCCAGAACAGTGAAAGACTTAGCTGGACTTTCGAAGAAGTTGATTCTAAGCTTAAGACCATCATGGTAAACATTTTCCACAACTTGGATGATGCTGCTAAGAAGTACGGTATGGAAGGCGACTATGTAGCAGGTGCTACTATCTCATGCTTCTTGAAGGTGGCTGAGGCTATGACCGCACAGGGCGTGGTATAATATACGCGAACACGATGAGCCAAGCGGCTGCGTAAGCAGCATTTGGGTTTTCGACTAATATAAGATGAAATGATTGAAGTAGAAAAAGGTT
>JAZSII010000180.1:0-10130 GCA_045533725.1 Acetatifactor sp.
TAACGGCAAATTAATCTATGATAAGTTGACGCAGAATGGTTTTTCAGTGGAAGCGATTCTTTTGACACATGGACATTTTGACCATATATGGGGCTTCAAGGAGTTGAGAGAGTTGTCCGGCGCAAAGATTTATGCATTGGATAAAGAGCAGACTTTGTGTGAGAGTGTAGATAATAACCTGTCGGCTATGGTAGGCAGAGCTTATACGGTGGTGCCGGATGAGTATGTGGTTGATGGTGCAGAGCTTACCTTTGAGGGTATTTCTTTTAAAGTGATTGCAACACCGGGACATACCATTGGAAGCTGCTGTTACTATGTGGAAAAGGCAGGTATTCTGATTAGCGGAGATACGCTGTTTCAGGAGTCCACCGGGCGTACGGATTTCCCTACCGGAAGTATGAGCAGTATTGTCCGTTCTATTCGTGAGAAGTTGTTTGTATTACCTGACGAGACCAAGGTATATCCCGGCCATGGTGATTCAACCACTATCGGATATGAGAAGAAGTATAATCCGTTTGTGGCGGAGTAAGTTATCCGGTTATTAAATTATCGAATTGCTTCGGCACCCGTTACAGGGTATTTTGCATGCTCCCGCAGGATGCTTAGTACTTCTTATATTTTCAAAATAATATGTTAGAGCTAAAAATCTCACATGTTTGAGCGTGGCGAGTTTGAGATTTTTAGCTCTGCTTTTAATATTATTTGAAAATATTAGAAATTCTTGCGTCCGAGGACTTGCGCAAAATACCCTGTGACGGGTGCCGGAGTAATTCAATAATTAAAAAACCAAATAACTTACTCCGCCACAAACGGATTGTATTTCTTCTCATAAGCGATGGTGGTAATGTGCCCATGGCCCGGATATACTTTGGTCTCATCCGGCAGGATAAACAGCTTCTCTCTGATGGAACGGACGATACTGCTCATGCTTCCGGTAGGGAAGTCTGTACGTCCGGTGGATTCCTGGAACAGGGTATCTCCGCTTATTAAGATGCCTGCCTTTTCCACATAATAGCAACAGCTTCCGATGGTGTGTCCCGGAGTGGCAATCACCTTGAAAGAAATACCATCAAAGGTAAGTTCAGCGCCATCGGATACATACTCATCCGGAACCACCGTATAAGCTCTGCCCACCATGGCAGAAAGATTGTTATCCACACTCTCACACAAGGTCTGTTCTTTATCCAATGCATAAATCTTTGCACCGGACAATTCTCTCAGTTCTTTAGAACCCCAAATATGGTCAAAATGTCCATGCGTCAGCAAAATCGCTTCCACTGAAAAACCATTCTGCGTCAATTTATCATAGATTAATTTGCCGTTATCAGCCGGATCTATCACTACTGCCTTTCTCGTCTCTTCTTTAAACAAAAAATAGCAGTTTGTCTGATAGGAACCAATCATCATTCTTCCAATTTTTACGTCAGACATTATCCCACAGTCCTTTCTATGTCAATTACACTTTCGATACCGCGAATCTTATCAATCACACGAATGAGTTCATCTCTTCCCGTAATTTCAAAGTTCATCTGCAGGGTTGCAATGTCCTGCTTGTTAATTCTGCAATTCATGGACATAATATTGATATTCTTCTCTGTCAGAGCCTTTGAAATATCAGCCAGCAAGCCATGGCGATTATTTGCATAAATCATAATTTCCGCCATATACTTTTCAAAATGCGCAGCATCCTCCGGAATTTGCCAGTCTGCATCAATAAGTCTTTCCCTGTCAATATCCGGCAGATTCATTACATTTACACAGTCCGTTCTATGAATGGAAATACCACGTCCTCTGGTTACAAATCCAACAATCTCATCTCCCGGTACCGGTGAACAGCATTTCGAAAAACGCACCGACAAATCAGTCATACCTTTTACTACGATACCACTCTTGGAGTGCATCTTAACCGGTCTGTTCGAGCTACTCTCAGCAATTGTTCTCAAGATATCATCATTGCTGATTTCTTTCTTATTATCGCGGTCATAAAACTCCTGCATTTTATTGACAATCTGTCCTTCTTTTAAAGCACCGTGACCAATTGCAGCCAAAACTGCATCCCAATCTTTAAAGCCATATTTACGCTGAATGGCCTCCATGTAATCGGGTTTTAATAAATTGGAAAGTGTTATCGCCTTATTCTTACAATAAGCAATTAACATTTCCTTACCTTTTACTATGTTTTCTTCCTTATACTCTGCCTTAAACCACTGGTTAATCTTATTCTTTGCCTGAGTACTCTTTACCAGATTCAGCCAGTCACGACTGGGTCCCTTAGAATTTGCAGAAGTAATAACCTCTATACGGTCTCCGTTTTTAATTACATAATCAATGGTTACCAATTTATCATTTACTCTGGCGCCCACCATCTTATTTCCTACAGCAGAATGAATACTGTATGCAAAGTCAATTGGCGTAGAACCTGCAGGCAAATTCTTTACTTCACCGGTAGGTGTAAAGCAATAAACACTATCCGAAAACAGGTCCAAATCACTCTTTAACAAATTCATAAACTCTCTGTTATCGGACATGTCGCGCTGCCATTCCAGAATCTGACGAAGCCACACAAGCTTCTCTTCTTCCTGAGCCTCCACCTTCTTACCATCGGATGCATCCTTATACTTCCAGTGGGCAGCAATACCGTATTCTGCAGCCTTATGCATTTCCGTAGTACGAATCTGGATTTCAAAAGGCTGACCCGTAGAACCAATCAATGTTGTATGCAAAGACTGGTACATATTAGGTTTAGGCATAGCTATATAATCCTTAAAACGTCCCGGAATAGGCTTATACATCTCATGGATTACACCCAGAGCTGCATAACAATCCTTCACCGAATCCACAATGATACGCACAGCAAACAAATCATAAATCTGCTCCAGCGTCTTATTCTGATTCTTCATTTTTTTATAGATACTGAAGAAATGCTTCACACGGCCATCTATTTGTGCTTTAATTCCTGCTGAATCAATATGTTCCGTCACTTCATCCACAATGCTTTGAATGTATTTTTCACGTTCACTCTTTCTTGCAGCAATTTTATTCACCAAATCATAATACACATCCGGCTCTAAATATTTCAAAGATAAATCATCCAATTCAACTTTGATTTTGGAAATACCAAGTCTCTGTGCAATAGGAGAATAGATTTCCAGGGTTTCTTTGGCAATTCTTTGCTGACTTTCCGGCTTCTGATACTTTAAAGTACGCATATTATGCAGACGGTCAGCCAGTTTAATAATGATAACACGAATATCCTTCGCCATGGCCAGAAACATCTTACGCAGGTTTTCCGCCTGCATTTCCAACTTACTTTCTGCCTGATCCATGTTGGAAGACAGCGGAAGCTTTTCCAATTTCGTTACACCGTCTACCAAAAGTGCTACCTCTTCACCGAATTCCCTAATCAAATCCGCTTCTGTCATAACAGTATCTTCCACTACATCGTGCAAAATACCCGCAATCACAGTTTCCTTGTCCATTTCCAGACAGGCCAGTACAATTGCCACATTCAGAGGATGCACAATATAGGGTTCTCCTGATTTACGCACCTGTCCTTCATGGGCATTCTTTGCAATCTGATAGGCTTTTTCAATCATGGAAATATCGTCACTGGGATGATATTTATGCACACGATTAATAAGCTCCTGATACAAAACCTCGGGAGGTACAAATTCCTTATGCTTTTGAATACTGCCTTCTACAAATAGCAACTCTTTTTCTTCTGTCATACAATTAAAGCTCCTCAAAAAGCTGTTTATTGAAATTCCTATTTTCCTTCATAGCAGATTGCAGAATCTAATCTGTAACCTTCCAAACGCTTTCTGCCTTCTAATCCGGCAAGTTCAATCATTACAACAATACCTACCACTTCCCCACCAAGAAGCTCAATCAACTTAATCATAGCCTCTGTGGTCCCGCCGGTTGCCACCAGGTCATCTACAATCAAAACCTTCTGACCCGGTTTGATACTGTCTTTGTGCATTTCAATGGTAGCAGTACCATACTCCAAATCATACTCCATAGATACTGTCACGCAAGGCAGCTTACCCTTCTTACGAATCAAAACAAAGGGTTTTCTGTTATTATATGCAATAGGCATACCAAAAATAAATCCTCTGGATTCAGGTCCAACCACTACATCATACTCTAAATCCTTTACCAAATCCTGCATGGTATCAATTGCCAGATGCAATCCGTCCGCATCCTGTAACACACTTGTTACATCACGAAAGATAATACCCTCTTCAGGGAAATCCGGTATGCTTCTTATGTATTCTTCCAACTTTTTCATATGATTATTCCTCCTTGCTTTGCACCTCTTTGGAGCATCTAAAAAACAATTATAGATAATTATAGTATTATTTCGTTGGAAAGTCAAAATATTCTTCGATATTCGCTCTTCCAAATACATTTTTTGTACTCTACAGTACGGCGTCTTCCAAAAGTTCTTTTCTCTCCCTCGTCCTTTGCCAGTTTCAAGGCTTTTAATAACTCTCCTGCATTTGGGTAACGTGCCTCTTTATTCTCTCCTAAGCATCTGTGAATCACTTCTTGAATTGCCGGCGGAATCCTCTTGTCTCTTTCATAAAAATCTTCTACATGATACGGTGGAATTGCAGGATTTTTACCGGTAAGCAAATATCCCAGCAGCTTACCGGCTGCATACACGTCCCAATCCGGAGACGCTTGCATATTCTGCCAGAATTGCTCCGGTGCGGCATATCCATAAGTCCCCGTCCGTACCGTTGAAATATCCTCTATGGACTCACTGAACACACTTCCAAAATCTGTAAGATAAACCCTCCCGTTTACCGCCATCAGAATATTCGCAGGTTTCAAATCCCTAAACACCACACAAGGATTTTGTCTGTGTAAATAATCTAATCCCTGCAGAATCGGCTCCAATATCCATAATGCTTCCTCCAAGGAAAAGACTTGTCCTTTATCCATAATATCCTGCAAATTAAAGCCTTCCACATATTCCATTATCAGATATGCCTGCTCTGACTCCATCCAATCAAAAAAATACGGAAATACATCGCAGGATAGATTTTTCAAAAAGAAGGCTTCCCGTCTTAACAATTTAACATCCTCACTGACCTTCAAGGCATAAATAACATTATCCCTTCTTACTTTGAATACCTTCGAGCTTGCTCCCTGCCCGACCAAAGCTTCGATATTATACCTTTGCTTTACAAACGTCTCAATCTCTTTCATCTTTTTCCTCCTCAACAAGTCCTGATATAAATCGCGCCTACAGAATCCATGGGTTCAGACATTTCCATATCCTTCCATACCTCAGTAAGTCTCTTTTGTAATCTCTCATCTTCCGGCTTCCTATCCAAAAACAAAACTTCCCTGTAATTTTTTTTTGTAATCCTGTTTGCAAAAGAATTTGTACATAACAACAATCCCAGATTCCTTTGAATTTTGCCCTCACATAGACCAATATTATCAAACTGCTCCCACCGTTTCATTTGAGGGGTATTATATCTCTTGTTTAGCACAAAGATATGACAAAGTCCCTTTTGCATCATAATAAACCGGTTATCCTGAATTAATATTGCACAAAAATGTAATCCTCCTTCCTGCCCCTTCTTCCCATGGGCTTTCTTCAATTCCTGCAAAATCATGTCTCTTTCCTGCTGCAAATCCCAAAGCGCAGCTTCTGTTTTCTTATTCTTTACAAATTGCTTTAGGTATCGCTTATGAAACCACTCTGTCAGACGCTCCGAAAAATAACCGCTTTCCGCAACTCCTTCCTGTCCCTCCAATGTACTGTCGCATACACAGGCAAACAATATCTCTCTTTTTTCAAACTCTGCCTGTTGCAAAACTATGGATACCGGATTGCAAAGCAGACTCCGCCCTTTCTCCCACAAATAGTGAGAACAAAATTTCATAGACATTCCTCCTTATTAAGTTTTAGATTTTAAATTTTTTTGGAAATAAAACTGATTAATATGAAAATAGATTTGATTATGATGATACGGACCGGCCGGCAGTTCAACCAACCGGTCCGTTACATTATCCGAAAATATTACTTATATCGTTAAATAAAATTATTACCATAAGCGCCATAAAGAAAATAAGTCCTGCCAAATGCACCATACCTTCTTTTTCAGGAGGTATAGGCTTCCCTCTGATTACCTCAATCAACAAAAAAACCAATCGTCCGCCATCTAACGCAGGTATGGGTAATAAATTCAAAATACCTAAATTGATGGTAAGCAAAAGCGTGATATTTAACATATTTATAAATACAGTTACACCACCATATTCTTTCGCAGCATCGTAAGTCTCCCCTACCACATTGGCGATTCCTACCGGTCCTGCCACCTCATCACGTTTTATTTGTCCCTGAACCAGCAACAATAAACTTTTGTATGTTTGCTGTACAGTAAAACGTATTTCATACCACGCGTATTTTAATCTTTCAATTCCTTGTTCCTGCGCAGTAGCACCACATCCTACACCTATGATATAACGTTCTTCTGACGGAAGATAATGAGGAGTCAACTGCGTTTCCATAATTTGACCATCCCGTTCAAAAACTACAGTCGCAGTATTCCCACCATTGATACGATTAAACAATAAAAGCTCATCAAACAAATAAACTTTTTCACCGTTTAATGATATCAGTTTATCTCCATCCTGTAATCCGGCTTCCATAGCTGCACTGTTTTCTGATACCGTTACCACCGGCAAATCAATTCGCATTAAGGAAACCATAATCATGGCAATAATCACACCCAAAATAAAATTAAAAAATGGACCGGCAAAAACCGTAGCGATTCTCGCCCATACATTTGCTTTATTGAAAGCCCCCTGGCTCTCTTCTCCCTCCTGTATATTTAAACCATCTTCTCCTTCAAACATACAGGCGCCTCCTATGGGAAGCAATTTCAATGAATATTTGGTATCTCCCTTATTGAATGCCAACAATGTAGGTCCCATACCGATTGAAAATTCCACTACATGAATACCATTCATCTTTGCAACCAGGAAGTGCCCAAACTCGTGAGCAATTACAATGATTCCAAAAATTAAAATAAATAAAATAATTGACACTTTTCTACTCTCTTTCTACCCGATTTTTAACAAACCCATCTGTCAATACACTCGTAAACGCTTAATTCAGTCTCTAAAATCTGATTTACATCCGGACTCACAATCTTTTCATGAACCTCCATGGACTTTTTGATAAGTTCCGGTATCTGCAAATAAGAAATCTTTCTTTCCAAAAAAAGTGCTACTGCCTTTTCATTTGCTGCATTATAAACTGTAGGAACACTTCCGCCGGCCTTCAGTGCATCATATGCCAATGCTAATCCGTAAAACGTCTCCGTGTCCGGTTTTTCAAAAGTCATATTTTGCAATTCAAAGAAATCCAGTTTCTTTTCCTGCATAGGTCTTCGGTCCGGATAAAATAGTGCATACTGAATAGGCAGCTTCATATCCGGAATTCCTAATTGAGCAATCACTGCACCATCCACATATTCCACCATGGAATGAATGATACTTTGCGGATGCACAACAACCTGTATCTGCTCCGGCTCTACGCCGAACAGCCACTTAGCCTCCATCACTTCCAACCCCTTATTCACCAAAGTAGATGAATCTATGGTGATTTTTCTTCCCATAGCCCAATTAGGATGTTTCAGCGCATCCTCTACCTGTATACCGGATAATTCTTCCGTTCTTTTTCCGCGAAAGGGTCCTCCTGATGCAGTCAATAAAATCTTCTGTATTCTATTCTTCGGTTCTCCGTTCAAGGATTGAAAAATTGCACTATGTTCGCTATCCACCGGTAATATGGAAACTCCATATTCTTTTGCAAGCGGCATAATAATATGTCCTGCACACACAAGCGTTTCTTTGTTAGCAAGCGCAATATCTTTTCCGCTCTTAATAGCCTCTATGGTAGGTCTGATACCTATCATACCCACAATGGCAGTTACCAATGTATCCGTTTCTGCCATAGTTGCAATTTGTAAAAGTCCATCCATTCCTGTAAGGACCTTTACATCCAGGTCAGCTATACGCATCTTCAAATCCGAAGCTGCCTTTTCACTCCACATTGCAACCACCTTGGGTAAAAATTCTCTGACCTGTTTCTCCATTAGCTCCACATTGCTGGCAGCAGCTAATGCCATCACTTTTAAATCATCTTTGTAGTTTCTCACTATATCTAATGTCTGGGTACCGATAGAACCGGTAGAACCCAACACTGCTATCTTCTTCATGTTCTTTCTCCGAATCAACACAATTCTTTATAATCCCAATAAATAAACAGACAAAAAATAAACCATTGGAGCAGTTACTATAACACTGTCAAAGCGGTCCATAATTCCGCCATGTCCGGGTATTAATTTTCCGTAATCTTTAATGTTATTATTTCTTTTAATTGCAGAAGCTGCCAAATCGCCAACCATGGACATTACCGCACCTGCAACACAAATAATCACAATCATAAGAACTACATTGGAAGCGGATATTTCCTCTGCCAAAAAGAAATATGCATATAAGCCGCCTATCAATCCGGATCCGGCCACACCACCGATGCAGCCTTCCAATGATTTTTTAGGACTCAATACAGGGAAAATCTTTTTCTTGCCGATGGTAACTCCTACAAAATAAGCACAGGTATCGCACACCCATGAACTAATCAAAATAAGCCATACCAAGTATATACCGTGTTCAATTTCTCTTGTCAAATACATAAATGATAACATTACCGGTGCATACAAGAAGGAAAAGACTGCCGAAACAATATCCTTTGCTTCATATTTAGGGAACAGAAATACATACAAAAACATCTCTGCCATGAATACTGCTACAATTGCGGCAAGACGCATGTTGGCATCCCCCAAATAAACCGTTACATAGTAACCGATAATTCCGAGCAATCCAACGATTTCCGGTGCCGTAAACTTTTTATCAGTATTCCCGCCTAATGCCTTTATTAATTCACGGAATCCCACCATAGATGTCAGAAGTAATGTAACTGCAAGCACGGGACCACCCATATACATTGTAACAAGTGCAATTACAAATAACACTGCACCACTAATACATCTGGTTAACATATTTATCCCTCCTTAACAAGCCCAAACTTCCTGTTTCTATGATTATATGCTTCAACAGCTTTTACTAATTCTTCCTTCGAAAAATCAGGCCATGCTACCGGCGTAAAATAAAACTCCGTATACGCCAATTGCCATAACAGGAAATTGGAAACACGCTGCTCATTGCAGGTACGAATCAATAAATCAGGTTCCGGAATACCCTTGGTATCCAAATAGTTGCTAATCAAATCTTCTGTAATCTCTTGGGGGACAATTTTACCCTTTTCCACATCTTGACTGATAGCTCTCACTGCACGCGTTATTTCATCGCGACTTCCATAATTTATGGCAATCTGAAACTGCAGACCGTCATTATTCTTTGTCGCATTTTCCAATACTTCAATACGCTCCCTGATGTCCTCATCCAAACCGCTTTTATCTCCCAGCACCCGTACACACATACGATTTTTTTCAGCAGTCTTTAAGCAAGTCTTCATGTAATTACGAAGCAGCTTCATCAGTGCATCCACTTCATCCTTTGGACGATTCCAGTTCTCTGTAGAAAATGCATACACCGTCAAATATTTAATTCCCATACGATAAGCTTCTTCACAAATCACTTCAACCGTTTTAGCACCTTGAACATGACCGTATTTTCTGGGCATGCCTTTGGCCTTTGCCCAGCGTCCGTTTCCATCCAAAATGATTGCTACATGATTGGGAATTTTTAATGTATCATCCATATAGGTATCCTTCCTATCCCTCATAAAATCAAAAGAAAAGGCGGTCAAATAACCGCCTTTCTTATTGTTTGTAATTAAATAACCATTATACGGTCATAATTTCTTTTGACTTAGCTTCCATTAAAACGTCAATTTCTTTCACAAACTTATCGGTTAACTTCTGAAGCTGTTCCTCTAACTGCTTCACTTCATCTTCAGATACTTCTGATGATTTACCCAATTTCTTCAATGCATCATTTCCGTCACGTCTGATATTACGTACTGCAACCTTTGCATCTTCCGCTTTCTTCTTAACTTCCTTAGCCAATTCTTTTCTGCG
>JAZSII010000120.1:0-3491 GCA_045533725.1 Acetatifactor sp.
GGTGCATCCTCGGGAAGAACAAGAAGTCCGTTATAGCCTGCACCGGGATACATATCTTCACTGACACCCAGCTCTACACCGCTACAAAGCATACCGTGTGACTCGAAACCTCGAAGTTTACCCTTACCGATGGTCATAACACCTTCTACAGTCTTATGGTCCTTTGCGGTAGCATATACAGTTGCACCCACCAAGGCAGCCGGGAATTTGCCGCCCTTGCATACATTATCTGCTCCACAGCAAATCTGGAAGGTACCATGTTCTCCACAATCCACCTGACATACATGCAAATGGGTATCCGGAATAGGCTCACATTCCAACACATATCCTACTACAACCTTGCTGATATCCTTGCCCACTTCGTACAATTCTTCTACTTCAAAGCCACAGGAGAAAAGCTTATCCTCCAGCTCCTGAGGAGTAATATCAATATCTACATAATCCTTTAACCAACTTAATGGTGCTATCATATCTCTATACCAACCTTTCCTTATTTGTCGTTTAACTGGCCAAGTACCTTTACATCGGACTCAAATAAGAGCTTAATGTTATTGATACCGTACTTTAACATTGCAGTACGTTCAATACCGATACCAAACGCCAAACCACTGTAAACATTGGAGTCGATACCACAATTTTCCAGCACCTTATTGTTTACAATACCTGCACCCAGAATCTCGATCCAACCGGTACCCTTACAAAGCTTACATCCCTTGCCGCCGCATTCGAAGCAGCTGCAATCCACTTCTACAGAAGGCTCTGTGAAAGGGAAGTAAGAAGGACGAAGACGGGTCTTAGTTCCTTCTCCGTAAATCTTCTTTACAAATTCATCCAGCATACCCTGTAAATCACATAAGGTGATATTCTTGTCCACTACCAAACCTTCCATCTGGGTAAACATAGGTGAATGGGTAGCGTCATCATCGGAACGGAACACCTTACCGGGAGACAAAATCTTGATAGGGGGCTGCTGCTTCTCCATAACATGTATCTGTCCTGCGGAAGTCTGTGTTCTCAAAAGGAACTCCGGTGATAAATAGAAGGTATCCTGCATATCTCTTGCGGGATGATCTTCCGGTGTATTCAATGCCGTAAAATTATAATAATCGGTTTCAATTTCGGTTCCTTCGAAGATTTCAAAGCCCATGCCTGCGAAAATATCGATAATCTGGTTACGTACCAAGGTAATGGGATGTAAATTACCCTCTGCGACAGTCACTGCCGGCAGGGAAATATCAATCTTTTCTGCTTCGTAACGAGCCTGAAGTTCTTTAGCCTTCATCTTCTCATCCAGACCGCCTAAAAATTCCAATGCCCATTCCTTCAATTCATTTACACCCTTACCATAAGCCGCACGTTCTTCCGGTGCAATGTTTTTCATCTCTTTCATTAACAAACCGATTTTACCGGTTTTGCCGTCCAAAAATTTCTTTTTGAATTCATACACTTCCTTAGAGGAATTCAGTTCTTCGGAGCCGTTAATAATCTCCTGTTTAATCAACTCTAAATTTGCGTTCATAGTGTTCTTCCTTTCTGTTTTTGATTTGAAGGTTTTATGCAATAGAAAATCCCTTGCATAGAAACCTATGCAAGGGACGAATAAACTCCGCGGTACCACCCATGTTCCCAAATAAATCATTCGGGCTCTCAACATGCTTAACGCGCATACACGTTTCAGACTACTTCTCTTTCATCCGAACAGCTCCGGTGGGAAATTCAAGCCTTCATCTGAACTTAAGGAAGCTTACAGCCGGTGACTCCCTCTCTCTGAAAGAAAATGACGCTCTACTATGCACCTTCAATGCTTTTTATATTTTTATGTATCATACTCGATTTCACGTTGAATGTCAAGGGTGTAATTTGGTCCAAGTGCCAAATCCACAATATTTTATTTCAAATTAGTACTCAATACCCATAGACTTAGCTACACATTGTACAATTGCATCATTATAGAATGTTGCAAGCTCATCTACGGAAGCTTCGACTGCATCATATGCCTCATCAGGGATATCGAAAGAATCAAATTCATCGAACATCATGTACATTACAATGCCTTCTGCTTCTGCAACCATCATCAATATTTCCTGAGTTTCTCTGTTAACATATACAGTACTGGGGTCAGAATCACCTACGGCATATATCTCTAACACATCATATACAACACCGTTTTCTGTTTCTGCTCCTACATAGTTCACTTCAGAAACATCATCGGTTTCACCTGCAAGTGCAGCTACAAAGTCAATTCCGATAATGTCCTCTACCTGTGATTCGGATTCTAATTCACCCATTACCCATCCAAGTTCAGGCACAGATAAAGAACCGATAATCATAAGCTCGCCATCTGTATAAGCATCAGCACCGTACTGACCGTCTACAAGGTAGCTCACCTTGGTAACTCCATCAATTACAGTTACAACATAATCAATAGTAAAGCCTTCCACATCAAGGGTTGTAGAAATCTCAAAGGATTCCGGAAGGGTAATACCATCTGCAAAGTAATCATCATATGCTGTAGCCCAGTCATCATCTTCAGGGTCTACTTCAGGGTCTACTTCGGGGTCTACTTCAGGATCCACTTCGGTACTACCGCCGCCCATTGCTCTTTGGAATTCGTCTGACTCAACAAAACGATAGAAAATATCTGCCATTTCATCAATGGTTACTTCCTCGGTATCATAAGAATACTCATAAACAGCACTGTCTACTACATCCGCAAACTCTGCACTACTCATATTCTCAATAATAATGGTCAATGCATCTTCATCATCAATGAAAATATCTACAATCAGCTGAGTTTCACGATTGACGGTAAATAATGCCTCTGTTTCACCGTAACCATCATCAATGGTTGCGAGAATCATATCATACATTTCACCATTAGTTTCATATTCTCCCTCATAACCAACATATTCAACATCATCTAAAAATGCAAATAAATCATCGGTTACAAACAAGGATTCTACATCTGCCATAGAATCAATTGGTGTTCCCGCCTTTACAGCTTCATCGTCCATTTCCAACCAACAATATAATGCATCATCAGTTGCAATTAATTCATAATAAGCATCATCAACCTCAAAGGACAATGCTTTGAAGCCGTCTGTATATCCGTAAGCGATTTCCATCTCAGAACCATTGGCTTCGCCATATGCAATAATAATTGCGTTTTCTCTGATAATATCTCCGTAATTGTCAAAGAAATCTTCATACGCATCTTCCCATGCTACTGCCTCAGGAGTAGGTTCGGGAGTGGGTTCCGGTGTAGGCTCAGGCGTAGGCTCGGGAGTGGGTTCCGGAGTTACTTCCGGTTCGTCTTCCTCGTCATCCTTCTTATCTTTTTTGCCCTTCTTGTCATCATCTTTTGAACCACATGCCGTCATAGCCACTGCCAACATCATGATAGTCATCAAAAGAAGTAACAGCTTTTTACGCAAACTTGTACTTTTCACGTCTTACTCCTCCGTTTTATGTAATTTTTTGTATATATATGC
>JAZSII010000286.1:0-8780 GCA_045533725.1 Acetatifactor sp.
AACAAAAGCTTCTGTGACTGAATAGCTCCCTCGAAACGATAATCCCCCTTGACTACGTCGTAGCCATATGTAAACCCTCTAAATTCCATACAAAACCTCCTTGCTTATGATACTTCCATTATACTATCATAAACCCTTTTCCGCAAACGGATTATACAAACGAGGCATTCTGTCCGGTGACGTTCTGCTTATTACTGATTCCCAATTCCTGGCCGGATTTAATCTTCTTAATCCACTTGCCGCTACGCAAACGGATGACGCACCAGACTGTCTTCAACACTTGGTCAATCTTTAATGCAAAGTAAATCCAGAACGCAGGTAAGTGAAGTACCAAGCCTGCCAAATAGCCTAATGGAATGGATGCCAGCCACAGGAATATATTATCCGCCCACATTAAAACCTTCGTATCTCCTCCACCACGCAAAACTCCCTTAGTCATAATGCTGTTGGTAGCCTGGAACACTATAATAATACTGATGGACCACATTAACTGCCATGCAATATTTTGGGCTTCCTCCGTTAATTCATAAGCACTTATCATAGGACCGCTTAATATCATAATGATACCGGCCGCGATGAGACCGAATACAATTCCTATGCCCAGAAAAGCATATCCCTGCTTATAAGCTTTCTCTCTGTCCCCTTCACCGAGCGTATAACCGGTTACAATAGCACCTGCCTGTGAAAATCCTTGGGTCATAACAGAACTTAATTGCTGTGTTACCATAGTAACGGCATTTGCAGCTACAAAATCACCACCTAACCGGCCGATAACCATCGCCACCACAGTATTACCCAATGCCAAAATACCGTCACTAACAAAAACAGGAATACTGATGCGGATATACTCATTCCAAAGCTTGCCCACCGGTGCAAAAAGGTGCTTGATTCTAAATCCAATCTCTTTATCCTTAAATAACAAATAACCGCAAATAATGCTAAATTCAAAAATACGTGCAATCAAGGTACCTACTGCCGCACCTGCCGCTTCCATTCTGGGTGCTCCGAATTTACCGTAAATAAACATATAGTTTGCTCCGATATTCACAAAGAAAGCCCCTATGGAAGTATATAACGGAATTCGTACCTGCTTTACATTTCGCAACACGATGGTACAAGTCAAGGACAGTGCTAACAAATAATATGTAACTACGGAATACCTGAGGTAATCTACACCATATTTAATAATCTCCTCGTGAGTAATCATATCCTCATAGCTCATACTCTTCGCATCCCCGGTATAGAGCCTTATAATCATCTCCGGACAAATTATTGTCAAAGCGCAAAACAGCGTGGACATAACTAAGCATAAACGCAACATTATGGACACCGTTCCCTTTAGCGAATCCTTATCCTTCATTCCATAGTACCTGGCTACCAACACGGATGCTCCCATGCCGATGCCCATACAAAAAATATGAAACAAGCTAATAAACTGATTTGCCATTGATACACCTGACAAATGATTTTGACTCACCTGCCCGATCATCATGGTATCCACTGCGTTAACTCCACTGGTAATCAATCCCTGCAAAGCGATGGGAATAGTTATTCCTGCTACGGTTTTATAAAATTTTTTGTCTTTTACATATAATTTTTGCATTCTACAATATATTCCCTTTTCCTACTTTGAATAAAATCTGTTTATCATTATAAATCGGCTTATCTGAACCAACACCAATAAAGTCTTTGCCAAACATATCAAACATACTGCTTACTATGGTAAACGGTGGTAATTTTCCCAAAACCTTCTCCCCGTCAAACAACAGTGACGCATGTACCGGCATGGTATAATCTCCGTTATCGGCAAATCCGCCTCCACTCATACTTAACGGAATTACACAGCATTTTCCGTCAAGAAGCTCCTTAATGGTTTTGGTGCTCCGTTCAATTCTGAAATTTACACCACCGGGTCCGGGAATATCAGCCAAATCCGTATAAGCATTTCCGGTATGGGTTATATTGTATTTCTTGGCCGTTTTCTTATCCGCATAACCGGTAAGCACAACACCTTTATCAACAAATACCCTTTTGTCATTCTCTGTTACACAGCCGTCGCCGTCCCAGAAACGATTAAACCAGCATTCCTCATCTGAAACATCATGCATTAAAGTAAAATGCTCGGAAAATACTTTTTCTCCTATTTTATCATTTAGCAAAGATGTCCCCAATGCCAGATTTTCTCCGTTCAAGCTCTCGGATAATTTGCCCAACAAACTATAATACTGCATATCAATAATGATTTCTTCCGGTAATTCCGCTTTCGTCTCATACGCCCCCAGAAAATCATCTGCCATTTTGAAAAATACATTTTTATCAAAATCTCTTAAACTGAAATTAAAATATCCGTCTACAATATCCTTGCTGTCTACATGCTTGAATGAAATATACACACTTACACAGCAATCCGTATTGGAATAATTCATTCCCTTTTCATTTGTCTGACAAAAACACTGCTTTTGCTGTTCAAATGTAGCGCCGTAAATAAATTGAGGATATTTGGTGCGCAGATACTCCATACACTCCTCGGCAGTATCCATCAGCTCCTTATCCGTAAGTTCTCTCTCCGTCTTATCACGGCTTCTTTCCCCTGTCTCTAATTCAAATGCATAAGGACGCGGACGAAGCTTCAAATTTTCCTCCGCCTTTTGAAAGCCTTCTTCCTCATCAATCTGTCCTATCTGACAGTGAATTCCCACCTGTTCTCCCTTATATATACGAAAGGAGGTCTTACCTGAATTCGACTTATGAAAGGATTTTAATTTACTTTCTTCATATGTCACTTCTGACTTTATATTTTCTGATACTATTTTTTCTTTCATGCTCACACCTCTTTAATTGACCGTTAACCTCTTAACCCGAATACTGGGACCTCCCGCTGATACGTCCATGCTTTGACCATTTTTGCCGCAGCTAAAGCTATCAAACAATTCATAATCAGTTCCCACAGCATCAATATCAAACAATGTTTCAAACACGCTTCCGGTCAGAACATTGATTCGTAAGGGTTCGCATAGTTTACCATCCCTAATGCGATACGAAATGGATGGTTTCATCGTAAAAGTAGCCTGACCGGTTCCGTATTCTACATTGTAAATGTATACACCGTCTTTTACTTCTTCAATCATTTTCTGCGGATTATCCTTCCCTTTTTCGATAAAGGTATTAGTCATCCTAACCATAGGTGCATACAGATAACTCTCTGCTCTTGCATTTCCGGTAAGTGCCTCTCCCAATACTGCAGCTGAGTTTGCATCATGCAATCTTCCCGTAAGCACACCATCCTTCATCAAATAACATACGGTCGCTTTCGTACCTTCATCATCGTAAGGAGCATATCCGTGATTAATCCAGTCGCCTCTATCACAGATAGACACCAAATCGCTGCCTACCTTCTTACCCATTACCCACTCATCCTGCAAGGTTTTGTCATTTAACATAAAATCCGCCTCACTCTTGTGTCCAAAGCTTTCATGGGCAAACATCGCAGTAGTTACCGGAGCCAAAATACAAGTATACTCACCCGGCTCAGCCTGAACTGCATTTCTGGCAAAGTCTAAATAACGGTCCCGTTCTTTTAAAATTTCCTCTTCCAGACCTTCTAAATCAGCCTTATAAAATTTGCTGTAAAACTTACCGCCGTTGGTGGTTACACCATCTACCGTAATATTGTAATTGACACCTACCCAGCAATTCTGCATATCCTGGACAATCTCTGCACCTTTACTGGAAAAGAAGCTTTTCTCAAGATAATTACAACTGGTAAAAACACCCCAGCTATTGATTTCCGGTATCGTCTTATCTATACACTTCTCAATATAATAATCTACCAGAGCCTTCCATTCATCACGTGTAACATTTTTCACATTATTTGCATTATCAAACGTCCGAACTTCATCCTTATGTACCTGAAACATTTTCACTACAGGATCCTTCTCAATATCCGGATTGGGTGTTGCGAGAAGCGCCAGATTATCCAATTCCTTTTGAATATCGTCCAAATTATTGGTAGTGCCGGTATACCACATTTTTCCATCGTACACTCTAATGATGGCACCCTCTTCTGTCATTGTGCCATCGCCCTGCACATCATCATTCCAAACATTAAACCATAAATTGTATCTTTTTTCTATACGTACATCCGCGTATAAATCTTTCGGGAAATTATACATACTTTTCCTCCTTTAATCACTAAGCTGACATATCCCTTTCACTTACTTATGCCTATTTACCCATAACAAGGGCAAATTGCAATTATTGAAACACCAGTCTCGCAAAATTATAGTATCCCAAATACCAGATATTAAAGTCATGTGCACCGGGAAGGGTCTGCCAGGTGAAATTCTCACCCTCAACAAACTTATCTGTCTTTTCCGTTAGACCGTTTACTGCTGCTTTAGCACTGGAAAAAGCAATCCCGTCTTCCGTACCGCACATTGCATAATAATAATTGATGTCATAACCCTCAAAGGCATCTACACATTCAGCAATTTTTTCTGCCGTATAAGTTGTGGGTGCGGCAGAAAAGGCACCAAACCAGCTGATAATATCCAGACATTCACACATACCGATATTGGTGGTCTGCATACCTCCCATGGAAAGCCCTGCCATGGCACGATGGTCACGGGCTGCTGTCAAATCATATCCATTCTCATCATATTCCGCATAAGTGGCAAAGTTCGCATCAATATAAGGAATCAAATCATTACGTAGCTCCTGACCAAACTTATAGAACGCATTATAATCTGCATTTCTGTTGGCAAAATCCGCACCGGAACGACCATTTGCCGCAACTACGATAAAGGGTTCAATAGCCCCCTTCTGAATCAAATTATCCATCATTGCCTTAACCTTGGAGCTACTGTTATACATGCCCCACTCCTTCTCATCACCACCGATACCATGCATCAGGTAAAGCACGTTGTACTGCTTTGTTTCATCATAGTCCTTAGGCAAATATACAAAAGCGGTTTTGGTAATCTCAGAACCATCACCGTAATAATCCTTTGTCTGATATGTAATCTCTTCTATCTTTCCACAATCCACATAAAGCAAATAAGTATCCTTTACCGGAATTTTATCTACAATTCCCTCAACAATTTCAACTTCCTGATTCTCTTTCATCTCTTCCTTCTCCTCCGTTTCGTCTTCTTTTGGTGCTTCTGTCGGTACCGGTGCAGGCGCCTCTGTAGCTTCTGCCGCCTGTTCCTCATTACCGCTATCCTCCGTCACAGACTGCTGTCCGTCTGTTTCTGTATTTCCTTTGCTGCCACAGCCTGCACATCCGCAACCGATCAACCCGGATACCAGCACTGCTATTATCCATTTCTTCATAACAAATACTCCTTTCATCCCCTCATACATACTACTCCAAAAACCCAAATATCACTAATCAAAAAGCATGCTTTTCTACCTAAATTTTGCTATTTTTTACACGCAGCTTTCATATCCTTCACATCCTCGGCAGTACATTCGTACGGTGAGTATCTTGCTTTTTCGTACAACTCGCTCATCTTGGGTTGTTCCAATATTTCTCCGCATTCCCTTGCAGTGTACCATTCCATACAGTCCTTTTTCCCTATAGATGCAATAATATTCTTAGACTCCGACACACGCTTCTTATATCTTCTTCTGATCTTTTGTGCAGGTGTTAAATACTCCCATATTTTCTTCAGGGGACGTCTCTGCAATTGTTCCGTTTCCGTTGTACTCTCACGGATATCCTCAACACCTTCTTCATTTGCCACCCGCGCGGGCATTCTGAAGAATCGTAAAATATATGGTAACAACGTAATTATCTTGTATGCTACATACACGACAATCACAATAAACAGAATCGTAATCAATACATCCCAAATGGGCCAGGTCGATGCCTCTTCCCCCGGAATAAACCTGTCTATTTCATATTCTCCGGAAATTTCCTCAAACGTGTAGTCTTCTTTTCCCCCGTTTCTGAATTTTAACTTGATTTTTCTGATAATACTTCCTATAAATTGCAATACACTGCGAACCACATCATTCATCTGTCCAATATTCGCAACCCCAAACAACAACACGGCCAAAACAGATGCAAAGGCAACCATTCCTCCCATACCCGAGATAAAGATACGTCTCACAGGCATATATCCTACAGAATGCTTATTCACACCCAGAAAGCTACTGTAATTCTCCACGTACTTTGCCAGACAATACATAAATATATTTATGACCTGTAGATTTACCACAAAACGTTGGTACTCATACATACGGAAATATTGTAATAATAACAAAACAGCAAAGGTAATTCCGAAAGAAGCTATAAGAGGCATGGCTTTTTCATCTGCTTCCTCCTGAGCGTATCTGAAGAAAACAGAAAAAACACAGTACAAAAAAGTACAGCCCACGTAAGCAATTTTACACACTTGATGAGGTGTTGGTAAAAGGATTGCGAAAACAAGGGTCGCAGCATGTACTCCCAAAAAAATTACCGTATTGTCAGTTGCATTCTTTACCGTATAAAACAAATAAGGGAAGCAACCCAAAGTGAACCACACCAATACCGGCACACCCGGCTTAATGGGATTAACCGGTACAACCAACATGAAGAAATAAATAATCGGGAAAAACACCCAATGATTCTGTTGTGCTATCATTAATTTTTTCAATGAATTCACTTGATTAATTGTCATAAAAACCTCAAATCTGATTGATATTAATGGGTCTGAACACCTTCTGTAACACGTTTGGAATCTGTGGCAACTCTTTGTTCTTTATCGGACAGAACCACATGAAATCTTCACTTACCAAACTGTATCGTTGCAAAAGCCCTACAAAATCTTCATATGCATTTACTGACACCAAAAAGGTATATTCTCCCTGCATTTTAGTGAAAAGTCTGTCTTCAAATAATTTGTGGAATGCAGGCATTTCCTTGGACAAATCTATTCCCGCAAGAGCCCGGTACACTTCCTGCAAGTCACCTTTTTTCTCCAGCTGCAAAAGATGTTCCGTCTCAAAGTTTCTGCAATTGCCGTAGCAGGATACCTTCATACCCTTTTCTGCAAAAAATTTACTGATTCCGGCAGCGATTCGAATACAAACCTCTGCACAATCTTCTTTTTTGACAATGCCGGTATCCTCCAGATTCATAAATATCCTCACGGCCTTAACTGCCGTGAAATCATGCAGATTGACCTTGAAATCTCCCGTTTTTGCAGTTGCCTTCCAATTAATACTTTTCATATCATCGTAAGGCTGGTATTCCCGCATTCCTCTATATTCAAAGGGGTCTTCCAAGAACTGACGCTTCGTCTGCATCAAACCGTTTACCATCTGAAGTGAGCGCAAAAACTCTCTGCTGTAAAAAGGCTTTGGATAAACAAAAATACCTTCGTCAATTTCCTGCGTAGCCATCAATGTGGTTAACATGAATAGATCATGCGCTACCAAATCCACACATTCGATATGAAAATATCCTCGTTTTTTTGCCGTAAAACTCAGATTTCGGGTGATTTTCTCCCTTCTTCCGATACGGAACACATCATTTCGATAATACTGGTCCGTCTTTTGCGACAAAACAGAATCTGCAAATACCAAAGAACGATTTGTACGGAACTTCACGTTAAACAGAGGCAAAGAAAGTCTTTTATCATTCACAATCACTTCACTTAAGCATCCTGTATCCCCTTCAAAAATATCCGAGGACTGAAATTGCAAAGTAACGTTGAGCCTTCTTCGCCAAAACTTAATATAGATTTGCATCTGTAGCCAAAATACCAAAATGACCAAACCACCGATTATAAATAATTGAATCATACATTAAAATCCTCTGTAGGTGTTGCCGTGGTATTCATAATTCGCTTTACCAATTCTTCCGTACCGCCCATACCATATCCCAAAATCATTCTGTGGGCCAAAACCGGTACAGCAACCGCCTTGACATCATCAGGAACACAAAAATCTCTGCCGCTTAAGTAAGCATATGCCTTTGCACACTTTAAAAGTGCAAGACTGCCTCTGGGACTGACTCCAAGGATAATCGCATCTCCTTCTCTGGTTTTTGCCACCAAATCCACAATATATTCCTGAATACACTTATGTACATAAACCTTGCCACATGCTTCCTTGGCTGCTTCCAACTCTTCCGCCGTAACCACGCCTGCCAGCGTTTCTAACGGGTCTGCTTCCATATAGCGCGCCAAAACTGCCAGCTCCTCCTCTCTCTCCAGGCTTCCCATGGACAACTTCATCATAAATCGATCCAGCTGCGCCTCGGGCAAAGGAAATGTTCCCGCCGTCTCTACCGGATTCTGTGTGGCAATTACAAAGAAAGGAGCTTCAATATCATAAGAAACACCGTCAATGGTAGCCTGCTTTTCTTCCATACACTCCAACAATCCGGCCTGTGTTCGCGGAGTCGCACGGTTTATTTCATCAGCCAACAATACATTCGTAAAAATAGGACCCTTCCTGAGTACAAAGGAGTTACTTTGCCTGTCATAAATATTCAGTCCCGTAATATCAGTAGGCAGCAAATCCGGTGTAAACTGGATACGTGAAAAATCAACCTGCATGGTCTTTGCCAAGGCTTTCGCCAGCTTAGTCTTTCCAGTCCCCGGTACATCCTCCAGCAAAACATGCCCATCTGCCAGCAGAGAAGTCAAAATCAACTTAATTACATCCTCCTTGCCTACAATAACCTTTCCGATATTTTCAATCATTTTGTCCGCTAATACTTTACCTTTTTCTTCCATAATGCCTCCTGAATTAAAAATATAAATTCATTATACTACGTATTCCCC
>JAZSII010000149.1:0-18282 GCA_045533725.1 Acetatifactor sp.
ATATAATCTTTTAATTTTTTGTGCCGCAACTCCTCGTCACAGCGACTGATCTGAAAATCTCCTTCCTGACGGAACCGGATTTCCAAACGTTCTTTTATTTTATCATAATCGAACCATTTCGTATACTGATTATGCGGAATATCTTTACAATTTATGTTCTCCTTCTCCACATCCAATATACAGAGCCGAAATCCTGCGTCTGCCGATTTCCCGTTTACTTCTCCGACCGCTTCTGCAATGACTCCATTTACCTGCCGCCTTATCAATACTTTCTCATAATCCCGGTTTCCACGGATACCGTAGGGTAAATGTACCCATCTGTTACCCGGCTGAGTAAACAGGGATTGCAAAGCCTCCACATGCACCGCACCCATATCCTTGTGCTGTGGCGATAAGGCTTTAATAAGCTCCAACAAAATACGCTTTTGCAGCATTTCATGTAACTTTACATACTCTGCAACACATACCTCATAACCATCTGCGATTTCCCTTACGCAGGTCTCAAAACCTTTAGCAACCTGCTCCTTTATATAATCCTCGGTTTGCGCCAAAATATCCGCGCTGCGGACCATATTCCCTACGCAGCCCTGCACAATATCACTTTCTGCATACTCCAAAATATGATGGCGGATTTTGTTTCTCGTATAATCATCACTGTCATTAGTGCTGTCATGGCGATACGAAATTCCTCTGCTGTTTAAATAAGCCTCTATTTCTTTTCTTTCCAAACACAAAAGCGGGCGGACAATCTGCTCCCTCACCGGTCGAATTCCCAAAAGTCCCGTAATTCCGGTTCCTCTGAACAAATGAAACAGCATGGTTTCCGCAAGGTCGTTAGCATTATGGGCCACTGCAATTTTGCCGCCGGCTTCGCCCAATACCTGTCGAAAGTTTTCATATCGCACCATGCGACCGGCCTCTTCCTCCGAACAGCCAAGCCGCTTTGCCTCTGCGGGAATATCCTTTTCCACCAAAGTAAAAGGCAATCCGTTTTCCTCGCAAAGCTTACGGACATATGCTGCATCTTCTCCAGCATCCGGTCGGATTCCGTGATTCACATGCACCACATGCATATCCAATTCCAATTCCTTTTGCAAAGAAAGCAACACAAATAAGAGGCAAACTGAGTCTGCCCCTCCGGAAACACCGAGGACTATCCGGTCACCCTTTTCAAACATTTGGTGCTTTTTACAATATGCAAATACCTTATCTTCGACTTTCTTTTGCATGTTGTCTTTTCCCATCATCCATTTATTTTCTTATACTATACTGATTTTCCTCTCAAAAAGCAAGGGCTTATCCGTTTCGATAAATTCCCAAAACCACCACAGTCATATCATCTGCCACACGTCCCCCGCTGCATTTAAGTGCAAATTTCAAAATCTTCTGCGCCATATCGTCGGGCGTTCCCGGCGGCAAATCCTCTATATATCGTTGTAATCCGGTTTCATATCCGCATTCCTCCAAAGCATCAATAATACCGTCCGTCACCATGATGACATAATCGTTTTCTATAAGCTCACGCTCTGCCATAGGACACTCGCTGTCCCTAAAAATCCCCAGAGGCAGGGAAGGAATGCAGATTTGTTCCACATAACTGTTACTCTTCAAAAAAGTAGCCGCGCCTCCCGCCTTACGGAACCTGCACATGCCGCTGTACAAGTCCAGAGTACATACATCCAACGTGGACATGTTTTCCTTCATCATTACCAGCAAAGAATTATTTACCAGCTGCATGGCCGACTCCATGTCCGCACCCGCTTCCAGAAAATGCTCCAGCATCTCCAGCACAGCTTCACTATCCTCGCCTGCCTTTTCACCGCTTCCCATGCCATCCGCCAGCATGACACTCAATTCTCCGCTCGCAGTCTCCAGCAAGGTATAATTATCCCCCGAAACCGTTTCATTTTCCTTTACTGCCTTTGCATATCCCGGCACTGCCAAAAATGCAGGCTCCTCCACAAACACAAAGGTCTTTAATTCCCGGTCTACCCGGGTAGGTGCCAGAACAGAGGGCAATAATCTCTTGTCCAAAAGAACCGAAAACATATCCGCCACATCCTGCGCGCTGTATCCTCCGGCATACTCACTGTACATTCTGACGCCTATGGCGTAGGGCTTGTCCCGCTCCGGCTCAAGGGACTCCATTATTTTATATAAGTCCAGTATTTGTATCTTTTCCTGACGTAATGCCTGTACTACCTTCCTTTTCCACCTTTCCGGAAATGTCTCAAAGGAAAAGGTCTGCACTGCCACCTTTTTCAAAATCCCGGAAATCTCCTTCATATGTTCACATAACGCCTGCTGCCGCTCCCACTCCTTCTGTCTCTCCATGTCCTGCTGTCTGTTGCCGGATTCCGAGAGTCCCTTTGGTATCATGCATTCCGCCAGCTCCCGAAAAGAATCCGCATAATTTAACAATTTTGTTTTGCTATAGTCCGTAATACTCATTTCATAGATGCTTTTTTCCCTGAAGTTACCCAATATAGTCATACGTCCCATCCTCTCCCATAAATGCTACCGAGTATTATACGCATGTCCATTCTTTTATTTTGTCAAAAAAAAGTGTAAATCTCTCAAAAGTTGTTGACATATTTCGCATCGCTCAAATTGGAACTGCCTCCGAACATAAAAAAGACTGTCGGTGGTTTCCCATTCCGACAGTCTACTCTTCCGGTACAAAAATGATTTCGTTCTCATACACCATACCCAGCTTCTCTTTTGCCATTTTTTCATAATACTGGGGGGTCTGCATATATTTCTTGTACTCTTCTATTTCCAATTGTTCCGCTTCCAAATCCGCAATCACTTCAGCATTGGCCGCATGCTCAGCCTGCAAGGCATCTCTCTGCTGCATCAGACCATATCCCTTAATACTTACTACCAAAAGCAAAATCACTACAATCAACATAATCAGTATCATACTGGTACGGTTTTGCAATTTCTTACGATATGCAGTTTTCCTTCTGTCCGTTTGACGTGCCATAATTTTGCCTCTCAAAAGTATCCATCATTGTTTACATAACCTTATTTTAAGGGTATTTATAAAAGATTTCAACCTAATTTTTATTTTGCTGTATATTTTCTTTCTTCGTTTCCCGGCCTTAATACGGACTGCTGCCGCTTTCCGACGCAAAATGCGTACGGGAGTCATCATTTTATACAAAATCTTCCACACAACAGCCAATACCTTTTCCAAAATCCGTACCGTATATTTTACAAAAAGCTCACTGGCAATTTTTTTGTAACACAGCATCCCCAGCAACGCTCCCGCCACCGCATACCAGCGCAGCATGCCGTTACTTTCCCGATACAGCCACATAAACACATATACGGCACAGAAGACCCAGAAACCAAAATCCTCCAAAGCTTCCCATAGGGGTTTATGGGGAACAATCCTGCGCCAAATAACCAGGACATCATAGACAAATGTAATCAGTACACCCATCCACAGTGCATGGGATAAAAAGATCATTTCTGCTGACATCTTAAATCCTCACGCATTTTTCATCGAAACAGCTTCGCAAAAAGAGATTCGCCCTTGTGACTCATCCCCGACACATCGCTGTATGTAAAGCTGTCCACCTTGCCGTCAATGTCCACTTCACCCGAATCCAGACTCAATCGACTCACATGCAGATCCTCTCCCTTAATTGTCAACATCCCCTGCTCTGTCTCCAGTATTACTTCCTTCACATCAAAGGATAACACATCCTTAACCCCGGTTATCAGACAAATCTGCCGATTCGTCATGGTTATCTTATGCTGCTTTAACCCTGTATTAAAATTTTCCATTCCGACTCCCATATATGTCTACTCTATTCAATATATGAGAGACCGCGCTTAAATATAACGGAAAAGTTCCTTTGCTTCCTCTTTCTTTACAGTCTCCTGCACATCCAGAACCTCCACCTTTACCTCCTTATTGCCGAAGGAAATGGTAATGGTGTCCCCGGCTTTTACAGTAGAAGATGCCTTGGCAGGCTTATCATTAATCATTACTCTGCCCGCATCGCACGCTTCATTTGCAACCGTACGGCGTTTAATCAGGCGGGAAACCTTTAAATATTTATCCAATCTCATATTCTCACTCCATCTCTGTAAAAAATCCAAAAAAACAGAGAACCCGTTGCCAGGTTCTCTGAAAGATTGACATAATTAAGCGTTAAGCATATCCTTTAAAGCCTTACCAGCTTTGAACTTAGGAGCCTTAGAAGCTGCAATCTTCATAGCTTCCTTAGTCTTAGGATTTCTTCCGTCTCTTTCTTTTCTAACTGCTACTTCGAAAGTACCGAAACCAACTAACTGTACCTTGCCATCTTTCTTTAATTCATCTGCAACAACGTCAGTAAATGCCTTTAATGCCTTTTCTGCATCCTTCTTTGAAAGACCAGCCTGTTCAGCCATAGCTGCTACTAATTCTGTTTTGTTCATATTTAATTCCTCCTGTTTGAGTATCTGTAATTTATTGACAGATTCATATAATCGAAACGTCTATATTAATATATAACTTTTTTTATTATGTTTGTCAAGGTATTTTCCGCAAATATACTGTATTTCTACTGTATTCCAAAGAAACTGCTTTTATTTATTCAATTACTAATGATTCAAACCCGTTTAAAACGCTTACTTCCAGGTCTCCAAAAGAGAAAGAAATATCCTTTTCTTCATCATCTACCACAATAGTATAGCTTCTGGTTTCAAAACCATCCTTGCGTAATGTGAGATTATGCGTACCCGCTTCTTTGGGGAAGCTTACCGGTGTAACACCCATGTAATTGCCGTTCAGGTAAACCTCTACTCCTGTAGGTGCATCCACATACACCTTGTAATTCTCCACCTCGTTGCTTCCGGTGTCCGCATTCTCAGCCTTGTCCAAATGAATATCAATGCCTGTGGTTACCTGACCTACCTTCAGATAATTTGTCAGGGTATTATAACCGTCCGCCTTGGCAATAATCTGATGAATACCATATTCCAAGGTAACCGGCGCCCCGGTATCCACCTTATCTCCGTCTATATACAAGGTAGCATTAGAAGGATTCATGGAAAAAATAATCGTACCGAACTTGGGCTCCTCCACTTCCAAATCCCCAATATCCAGAGTTACCTCCTGATTACGTGCAATGGTCACATTTTTTGTACCGGAACCGCCCTCTACACTAAGCAATACCTGATAAGTACCCTCCGGTACGGTTAAAAGCATGTCACTTTTAATCAAAGTAATCATGGATTGTCCGATTTCAATAAAACCACCTATAAACTTACTATCATTCTCCAATCTCAGGTATCCGTGACCCTTTTCTACCACAACACTCAATACACTGCTGCCGATTCCCTGGAAACTTAATACATCCACTGCATTTAAGTCCATTTGTTCAATTTCCTTTTCCTGAGATAAAAACAGGGTTTCGTCTGAAAATTTGTACTGATCCTTTCCGATAGAAATAGTATTGCGCTCCCAGTCAATTTCATAGCGGTTTACGGCTTCGTTGGTCCATGCATCCGCACAAAGCTGCATACTGTTTAATCGCTTCAGATCCTTTAAAAAGGTTACCTCCACAACATCTCCGGCTTCCATTTGTGCAAAGGATACCGCTCCGCCGTATCTGTCGTACATGGTGCTGGTTCCCTCCACCTTCAGGGTATACTTCTTTCCTGCAGCCGTGCTCAACAATGTAACTGTTCCGGCTTCCATGTCCTTTTTCACAATAACTGCCGTATCCAGGGAATCGTAGCTGTCCGGACGATACAAGAGTTCCTCCTGCACAAGCTCTCCCTCCGGCTTTGAAAGCGGTATGTCTGGCTGTGGTACCTGCGGAGCGCTGCCGCAGCCGCAACAAAGCAATATCATACCCAACATCAATAAATATTTACTTCTCTTTTGTACTTTTCTTCTCCTAGCGTTTTTCAAAATAAATCCCTTCCACCAGTTCACTTAAAAACCTTTGTCTGTTCTCTTCCTGTTCCAAAAGCTTCTGCAATTTCTCCATATTCCGTTGCGGAATCCATGCCTTTGGCGCATTATAATAAAAATTCACAATTTTCCAAAATTTCTCCGGATAGGCCAACCGATAATACAGTTCAATGGACTCCTGTGCATTTAAGGGCCTCTCCTGTGTATAAGCCTGTAGCAATTCCTTTCCGAATTCCGGCTGCCAATCATTCTTTTCCAGCAACTTACGCAACATCAGGAAAATATCCCGCACCTGACTGCCCTGTCTGCATTTCTCAAAATTAGTAATATACCACTCCTTATCAAAGCAGATGATGTTATGATACTGGTAACTACCATGATAATAGGTATTTGTGGGTTCTGTCAAACCCAAATCCTGCACATATCTTCTCCAGCCCTCTGTTATCTCCTGTGCCTGTCGGGTATATGTATCCAGCACCCCATACAATTCTCTCTCAAAGGGCTGCTTTTGCTTTTTCTTACGCAGAAAATTACTGATATGTATGAGCTCCTTATTATGCTTTTCATACTCACTCAGCACGTTATCCAAAGGCTCCGCTTCGGCCTCCAGATCCTTCATACTGTTATGAAGCTTCCCCAGGAGGCTCATGGCCAACAGACATTCATCTCTTTCGCCGATGTTGCATTCCCTGCCCTCTAAATAAGTTTTCAGAATGTAAGTTATGCCGTCTTTGTCCTTTACCTGAAGCGCTCCCTCTTTTGTAGGAAGTATCATATCCGTTTTGACCAGATTTCTGCCCTCTATCTGCTTTAAAATACGGTCCTGCAATTGCAGCTTTGCCTCCGTACCCGCATATTCCTTCAGAATTACCATCCCCGTTGGGGTCTCACAAATAATTCCGCCCCTGCCCTTTCGGACACGTTGCACCTCTATATCATACTGCTCTAACAAAGCCACTGCTCTATCGTTCACGTTCATTCCTCCCATAAGTATCTACTAGAACCTTTCGTCCTACCCTATCTTATGAGAGGGAATGCTCAAGTATGATTAATTATTTCCCGCCTTTATACGCTGTAACAAAATTTCTTTTTCATTATCCTGCGGATTCTCCAGAACATGCTCCAATAGCTCCTGCAGGGCTTCGCCGATTTCCCTGCCCGGCTTCATGCCCAGTGCAATCAAATCCGCTCCGGTTACCGCCAATGTTTTTAGGGAGGTGCACTGGTTCTTCTCCAGAATTTCCTCAAACATTTCTCTCCACATGCGGATGGCTTCCAGCTTTTCCTCTCTTTGATATTCACTTTGTGCCATAATATCCGCATACCACAGCTGCAGAAACATAGGGAAAATATCCTCCCCCATTTTGTGGATGGCGCGGCGTACGCGCTTCAGCTCCGGCACCACACCAATCCCATAATCATGATATTTTACCAGTCGGCAAACCACCTGAAGGGTATCGTTATCAAAACGAAGCCTCTTCAGTATCTCCCTTGCCATCTCAGCACTCACCTGCGGATGACCGTAAAAATGTGTGATACCCTTTTCATCAACCGTAAGCGTGGACGGCTTACCCATATCATGCAAAAGAGCTGCCCAGCGCAAATATTTATCCGCGGGTACATAATTTAAAGAACACAAAATATGCTTACCCACGCCCATACAATGACATTTATGGTTTTGCTGCGTTTTCATGCAGACATCCAGCTCCGGCAGAATCACTGCCGTTACTCCGGTTTCATAAGCCACCTCCAGATAATCCGGATGGGGCGAGGTCAAGAGCTTGGTAAGCTCCACCTGAATACGCTCCGCACTGATGTTGCGCAGATTTGGCGCAAGCTCGGTAATTGCCTCACGGGTATTTTCTTCAATGCCATATCCCAGCTGGGCAGAAAAACGGATGGCCCGGAGAATACGCAGCGCATCCTCCGTAAAACGCTCCTTCGCCTCACCCACGCATCGGATGACACCTCTTTCAATATCTCCCATACCGTCAAATACATCCACCAGACCAGCTTCATCATTGTACGCCATAGCGTTGATAGTAAAATCACGGCGCTTCAAATCCTCTACCAGATTCGGCGTAAAAATCACTTCCTTTGGGTGGCGGCTGTCCTCATATTCACCATCAATACGATACGTGGTAACTTCAAAGCCTTCTTTATCCAACATAACCGTTACGGTACCATGCTGAATCCCCGTATCAATGGTACGGCGAAACAGAGCCTTCACCTGTTGCGGTGTAGCAGAGGTAGTCACATCCCAGTCATTGGGCTCCCTGCCTAGGATAGAGTCGCGAATACATCCGCCCACTGCGTAAGCCTCATATCCGGCACGCGTAATGGTGTCTATTATGAACTTTACTTTCTCAGGTAACTTGATTTTCATACTATTCTTCCCCGTCAAAAAACTTCTCAATCACTTCTACAATCCCGTCTTCATCATTGGAACGCTTTGTCACATAATCCGCCACTGCCTTGACAGGCTCCTGTGCATTGGCCATGGCAACTCCCACTGCCGCATACTGCAACATGGAAATATCGTTAAAACCATCTCCGCAGCATACGGTCTGTGCCTGTTCTGCGCCCATCAACGGAAGTAATTGCTCCAGCGTAAGTGCCTTGTCCACTCCTATGGGTACCACTTCAATGAAAAACGGATCCGAACGGAACACATTTGCCTCATCCCTGAAGAGGCGCTGCAGCTCCTTTTCATACACGGCAGCCTTCTCCGGCTCTGCCGTCACAATACATTTATTAATATCAAAATTCACAAACTCAGGCCAGTTTTCCGGCACCATAATCTGAATCCCGTTGATTTTTGCTTCATACGTAACATATTCGTCAGGTTCAAATGCAGACACGGAATGATCCCCCAAAAAGGTAATCAAACCACAGCCTCTGTTCTTTGCATACGCATAAATCTTAGGCACAATGGATAGGGGCAAAAGCTTCTGATATACAGTCTCCCCGGTTACGCAATCCACTACCTTGGCACCATTGGAGGCCATCAGATATCCTCCCAGCAAATCCAAACGAAGCTCCCTCTCAAAGCGGCGCATCCCCGCCAAAGGACGACCGGAGGCCACCACCACCCCATGACCTTCACTCAGAAGATTTACTATGGCCTCCTGAGTAGAAGGCGTGATTTCCTTCTTAGAATTTACCAATGTCCCGTCTATATCCACTACCAAAACTTTTTTCATATTATCTCCTGCATATCACAAAGGATGCGGGCCTCTACTGCACGCATCCTTTCGTACTCCTATTTATTCCACCGGTACTGCATCCACGGTTGTGTCCGCAATTAATTCTTCAGGATGAAGATAATCAAGCTTGCCTCTGCCTTCCTTTACTTCATAACCCTGTGACAAATCGTTCAAATAATTGGTCATAATATCACCCAACAAAATACTGCGGATATTATTTTTCCAAGCAGGATCATTTGCTCCTACATAGTAGCAAACATAATTGTAATCTTCCTCTACGTTAATGGCAAAGGTGTCACCTGCTTTACGTGCAGAATCCGTTGCCCATTCAGCCATACCTTCAGGCAATACCGCCGCACTGAGTCCTTCGTATAATCCTCCATATGATGAGGATCCTACTTCGTCATACTTGCTTACCAACTGAATGAAACTGTCCTCTGTCTTGGCACCGCTTTCCCACTCCGTCAAAATCGTCTCGGAATCTGTTGTTGTTGTCATAATAATACGCATGTCCGTACTGGGAGTATCATCACGATAGCGCTTATCAAAAGCAACCACAATATATGCATTGTTTATTGTATCTTCCGCAACGTAGGTGTCTCCGGCTTTTCTGCCGTCCTCAAATAACCAGCTACTGATATTGCTGTTGATGGAAGCACGGGCCTGATTGGTATAAACCTCACCATCTGTAGCAACCGTCTTAACTGCTTCCTCTGCTTCCTTCTTTGCCTCAGCCATAGCAGCTGCAATTTCTTCTTCCGTGGGCTCATACGCCACCTCATTGCCTTCTTCGTCTACCGGCACACTTCCGTCCGGATTGGTAGTAGGCAATTCTGCCTTGATTGTAGTCATATGATAGTCTACTGAATCGTAATCAGTCTTGTTTTCCTCATAATATGCCACAATATCAGCCTCTGCAGGAATACTGGTCTCTGCCTTGTGATTATAGAACGCTGCCGTATACAGGGTTTCCTTAATAATGTCCTCCAAGCGTTCTTCTGTTGCCAATTCACCAAAGGTTGCGGAGATATATTCATCCAGACTTACTCCGCTTGTAACCGCATCCGTACTCAGGTTTGCGATAAACATTTCATAATCCAGTGCTGTATCATAAACAAAATTCTCAGCTTCTGCAGCTTTTTTCAAGGACTTGGTATTGATAATATTCTGTACTGCCAACTGCTCAAAATATTGTTTGAAGGTCATGGTTCCGTCATACATCTGCTCATCAATAGTAGTCGTATCCATACCAAACATACTCAAATAGCTTCCGTATGTTTCCAAATAACCTGCTTTTGCCACCGCGTAGTTATAATCAAACTCAACCTGGGTAATCTTTTCCTCTCCCACGGTAATATAGGTACCGTTAAGCGCCAAATACCTGCGGATGGGGAAGGAAAGAATAAAGGCCAATACTGCCACTATGATAACCCCCATGATAATTTTGCTTCTCAGGGCCTCTCTCTTTTTCTTTGCTTCCGCTTCCTTACGCTTCTGCACCTTTAAATCATATTTTGTAGTTACTTTTTTCTGCTCTGCTTGAGGAGCAGTCTTTTCTTTCTTAGACATTAGTTTCATGTCTCCTTCCTAAATATATCTGTACTGTCTTTTCAGCTCTATTTAATCTTTGTCTCCAGCTTTTCTACAATATTCTTTACGCAACCCTCTTCAAAAGGACAATCCAAACCAACTTCCTTCAACATATTGGTATAGAAGTCGCTTGCGGAAAGCTTGCAAAGCTTCAAATACGCTGCCCAGGCCTTGTCGAAATCCTCATCCAGCTTTACCTTGAACTGCAATGCACAAATCTGTGCCAGGCAATAATCAATGTAGTAGAAGGGCATGGTATAAATATGCGCCTGCTTCTGCCAGAAGCCGCCCTTGCCAAAGAAGGTATTGTCGCCGTAATCCAAATGAGGCTTGTAAACCTTTTCCAATCTGCTCCAGGCTGCCTTACGCTCTGCGGGAGTCATGTCGGGATTTTCATAAACAATATGCTGGAATTCATCCACCATACATCCGTAAGGGATAAATGCTGCGGAATCCTCCAAATGCATATCAATATAATCCTGTGCCCTGTCACCAAAGAAAAGCTCCGTCCACTTCTCTGCAAAGAATTCCATGGACATGGAGTGAATTTCTGCAGTTTCCATACCGATGTCGGCATGCTCCTTAATTTCGTCCATACCGGACAAATAACCCTGGAATGCATGTCCGCACTCGTGAGTAATGACATCCACATCCCCTGCAGTGCCGTTAAAGTTTGCAAAGATGAAGGGGGATTTGTACTCAGCCAGATAGGTCATATATCCGCCGGCACGCTTGTTCTTACGTCCCCAAACATCAAATAATTCGTTTTCCATCATGAAATCAAAGAATTCCTTGGTCTCCGGCGACAATTCGCCGTACATCTTCTGACCTGCCTGCATGATTTCCTCCGGTGTACCGGTGGGTGCCGGATTACCGTTCTTGAAATACACACCGTTATCAATATATGCCAGCTTATCCAATCCAAGACGTGCTCTTCTTCTGTCATGCAATTTCTCTGCAAACGGTACGAATACCTCTTTAATCTGCTTGCGGAATACTTCCACCTGATCCTTGCCGTAGCAGTTACGCATCATACGGTAGTAGCCAAGCTCTACGTAATTTTCATAACCCATTTCCTTGGCCTGTGCGGTACGGTTCTTTACCAGCTTGTCATAAATTTCGTCAAGCTCTGCCTCGTTTGCCTCAAAGAACTCCGTCTGCTTCTGCCATGCAGCCGCACGAACTTCCCTGTCCGGACTCTCCAAATAAGGACGCAACAGGGAAAGATTTAACTCCTTGCCGTCAAAATCAATCTTTGCACCGGCAATCAATTTGCTGTACTGCTGGGTCAGGGCGTTTTCCTCCTGCATCAGGGGAATCAGCTTCTCGTCCATGGCCTTCTGGGAAATCTCCATGTTTTTAAATGCAACAGGTCCGATTTTCTCTTCCAGATAAGCTCTGTAAGGAGACTCAAACATCAACTTATCATAAGCCAGTGCCAGATTCTGGTAGATGGGGCCCTGCTCATCATAATACTTTCTCTCTGCATCATAAAATTCATCCACTGTATTGCCGTCATGACGGATGCTGGCAATCACCATCTGAGTGGATACCTTATCTGTCAACTTATAGTACCTCTTGTGTACTTCAAACTGCTCTTCGCCGCTTTTTGCAGCCACAAAGTCCTGCATAATCTGCTCAAATTCTTCCTGTACCTGCGCGAAATCCACGCGCTCGTAAGGCATATCACAAAACTTCATATCGAACCTCCAAATACAATAATTCACTTTTTCTATCATAGCGTTTTTTTGTGCAAAAGTAAATGTTTTTCACATAAATTTCATTTATGGACTCTCCTGCAAATAACGGCGGGCTCACGCCCGCAGGCAGGCAAAGAAAAAATGCAGCAAGACCACCCTCCCTTGTGAGCCCTGCCGCACTCTGTCATTCAGCTTCCCCGAAAGCAAACACTATTACGGGGATTATGAAAATCTTATAACGTAATTACAATTTTACCTGCATTCGGTGTCAGGACAGTGTCATTGCCGTCGATAGTAAGACCTGCACCTTCCGCCGCAGTTGCCTGCACGTTCATGAGGCGTACGGTATACTTCTTGTCAGTTTCCACAAGCACCGTGATATGACCTTCTGCTTTTGCTGCCTTTACGGTAAGCTCTGCTTCACCACCCATGCCGTATACGGTCTTACTTGCCTTTGCGCCTTCCTGCAATTCATAAATACGAAGCTCTACGCCGTCTGCATAATCATAATCCGGACGGTCGTCTCTTGCACCCATGGGAAGGATGGTATTATCCTTAACCATGAGAGGCAGGCTTAAGTAATCGTACTTATCCGTGTACCACTTACCGCCTTCGTAAACCTTACCGGTAAAGAAGTCAGTCCACTTACCTTCGGGCAGGTAGTACTCGCCGATGCATTCGTCATTGAAAATCGGTGCCACCAACAGGCTGTCACCCAGCATATACTGCTTGTCCAGATAATTACAGTTTTTGTCGGAAGTATATTCTAACACCATACTACGCATGGTAGGGATACCGTCGCGGTTTGCAACGATAGCTGCCTCATATAAGTAAGGCATAATCTGCGCTTTCAATCTGGTAAAGAAACGTACTACATCTACCGCCTCGTCATCATAGAGCCAAGGCACACGGTAAGACTGGCTGCCATGGAGACGACTGTGCGAAGAAAGAAGACCAAACGCTACCCATCTCTTATAAACATCTGCAGTAGAGGTATGCTCGAAACCGCCGATATCATGTGCCCAGTAGCCAAATCCGCTCATTAACAGGCTAAGGCCGCCGCGCAAGCTTTCTTCCATGGATTCATAATCTGACCAGCAGTCACCGCCCCAGTGTACGGGGAACTTCTGACCGCCCACGGTAGCGGAACGTGCGAAAAGCACCGCTTCGCCCTTACCGCGCTTTCTCTCCAATAATTCATATACGCACTTGTTGTACAGATATGTATAGTAGTTGTGCATCTTCTTAGGGTCGGAACCGTCGTAATACACCACGTCCGTAGGGATTCTCTCGCCGAAGTCGGTCTTGAAGCAATCCACGCCCATATCCATCAGCACTTCCAGCTTGTCCTGGAACCACTTATAAGCTTCCGGATTAGTAAAGTCTACGATTGCCATACCGGGCTGCCACATATCCCACTGCCAAACCTCACCGGTAGGACGCTTAATGAAGTAGCCCTTCTCCATACCTTCCTCGAAAAGGCCGGATTCCTGACCGATGTAGGAGTTAATCCAAACACAAATATTCAAACCTTTATCTTTAATTCTCTTCAAAAGTCCCGCAGGATCCGGGAATACTCTCTCGTCCCATGCAAAATCAGACCAGTGGAACTCCTTCATCCAGAAGCAGTCAAAATGGAAGGTGCGAAGAGGAATACCTCTGTCCAACATACCGTCGATGAAGCTCATAACTGTCGCTTCGTCGTAATTGGTGGTAAAGGAAGTGGACAACCACAAACCAAAGGTCCAAGGTGCAGGTAAACTGGGCTTGCCGGTCACGTCAGTATATGCCACCAGTACGTCCTTCATGCTTTCGCCGCCGAAAAGGAAGTAGTCCAAATAACCGCCTTCTACGGAAAACTCAGCCTTGGTCACCATCTCCGTACCAAGTTCCATAGATACGTTTTCAGGGTGATTTACAAGCACACCGTAGTTCCTGTTGGAAATATAGAAAGGAATATTTTTGTAAGCCTGCTCGGTACTGGTACCACCATCTGCATTCCAGATGTCAATACTCTGGCCGTTCTTTACAAAAGGAGTGAAACGCTCTCCTGTACCGTAAAGCAATTCGCCCACACCGATAGAAAGCTGCTGGCGCATATAGGTATCAGTCAAGTCGCCCTTGTCGTAAGCATCACCCTTCCAGTCGGTCTTCATAATCGCCAAATCCCTGCCGCTACTCTTGGTAAGCACCTTGCCGTTACGCTTATAGGTCATGGACCAAGGTCTTTTGGTGATTTCCAGTGTCAAATTACCGCTCTTAACCGTAATCAAATTATCGTCCTGAGTGGTCTCCAAAGAAACCTTCTCTATATTTAAGTCAAATTCCGGATTTTTCTTTACGGTACCTAAATGATGATAGGTTTGTACACGCAAAACATCCTTTCTGGGTGAAGAAATTTTCACGGTCAAATTAATACCGCCCAAGGTCGCACCTCTGTTTGTAATATGGGTGGTGGGCGCACAAATAGTTACGTCTGTATCAGTCACCTTTACAAAATAAGCCTCTGTGGGTGCAAAACAGCCGCATCCTTCCTTTTGTAACCAACATCCGTTACTGAATTTCATAGTATGTATCCTCCTATGGCTATTTTCTATTTACTTTTGAGTTATGTAGCACTTCCAATATGTCTCTAACATACCATTTACAAGTTGGCAATACAATGTGTTTTTTTGTTCAGATGATGTTTTATTTTAGTGAAAAGCTGCACCTTACTATTCCCTGTACACTTCATTGTATCTGTTTATCTCACTTCCTCACCCGCAGCAGATAGTGGGTTTCATCCTCCCCTGCCACATAAGCGCCATTCTTGGTGATGGCCTTAAAAGAAGGAATATTGCTTTTCAGCACTCGCAGATAAATTTCATCCTCCGGTACGATTTCTCTTGCCAGATCCAGTATCAGGGCCATGCCCCTCGTACCGTAGCCTTTGCCCCGGTACTCCTTTTTGATGCTGTAGCCGATATGGCCGGCGCCGGTTCGCAGGGCATCTGTCAGGTGATGACGGATTCGGAACTCACCCACCAGCACCTCGTCGTCCCACAGATAGTAGAAGGTCTCGGGCACAAACCAGTCCGGCATATTGACAGGATTTTCATACATCAAATGCTCCGGCAGCACCTTGTCCATATAGTCCTCAAAGGACACTCCCTCATGAGAGTTGGTCAGGCCATTCTCGTCCGCCGGCAAGGCGGTCACATATTCCCACTGACGTCTGGCATCTTTTATGTTCAGCTTTCGTAATTCCAACATACTTCTACCTCCTACTTACCTCCAGTTCTATGCATTTCCACTTCTCACCCAGTAACTCAATCATAAATGTCTTCTCTGTTGACGGCTCGCTAAAGCCTGCTGCCTTGTAGCAAAAGTATGCCGATGGATTGTTCTCGAAAACGCCCAGGGTGATTTTCTCTGCCTTCAGCATATCAAAGGCATAACTTATGGCCATCTGTAACATCTTCTTGCCGTAGCCCTTGCCACGCTTACTGTCATCTACAATAACAAATCCAAAGCGGATAATTGACTTGGCTTCATCCGTATATCTGAGAATCAAATGTCCAACAGGACCATCCTCATCTACCAGGGTCATTGGGTAAAAATTGTCCGGCTCCTCACAGTCACCGTTGCAATCCAAATACTTATGGTTAATATCCTCCGCTGTGATGGGGTAATCTCCAAATCTGTCGGAACACCACTTATAGAAGGCCCGCTCATCCTTAATCCAGCTTATGATTGCCTCCGCATCGGAAGGCTTATAGGGTCTTAATTTCAAAGTATTTTTCATTTTCTTGAGCTCCTTTTTCATGATTTCGTATACTTGTATGACTCCGTTTTTGCATTCCCAAATGCCGTGGTCTACGGTTGCGTAGCCCAGACGCTGATATAATCTGCAGGCCGGCAGGGAAGCATCAATATCTACCGTATCATAATTCTTCCGAATCCGTTCTTCCAGCTGCTTCATAATATAGGTTCCGTATCCCTTCCCCTGAAACCGAGGCGAAACATACACTCTGGTGATATGATTCTCCTGGGTGGTGCCGGTGCCTACTATGGTATCCCCCTGCCAAAGAATATAGGTATTTCTGGCTGCTATATCCTGCAATACATGCTCTCTGCTGTGATATTCCCGGAACATATCCACGATTTCCGGCAGATAATACTTGGGATAGACTTTCCTTATGGTCTCCTGCACCAGCTCATAAACCTGCTCCAAATTGTTTTTGTTTGCCAGCTGAAAATTCATAATACGTTCCTCCTTAAAAAACGAGCACCATCAAACAACTTTAATTGTCTGATGGTGCCAAATCTTAGCAAATATGGTTATTCTGAAAATCTCTGAAAGCTTTTCGCTTCCTCTGTCAAAACTTTAAATTCTCACAATACCTATTTTTTCCATCAGCAATAAATCCCAACGAATAGACATGGACGGGATTGACAAAATAAGTATGTAACAAAATAAAGCTGATGTTTTTCTGCATTGTGGGAACTCCTTTCGTAATTAATTGTTTTTGATAATACTACTTGTAAATGAAATTGTCAAATATTTTTTTTGAAAACATTAATTTATTTGAAAATAATTTTATACCTTCTCTCTTGACATTTATGTATTCTTTTAGTATATTGGTTTCAAAGCATTTTTTCTAACATTCCGAAATTCTATTTTCTAACATTCAGAAAAGTCTTGCTTTTATTTCAACAAAATTTTGGGGCAGGGGCTTTTCCGATATATGACTCCTGCAAACAAAGGAGGAAGAATATGGGCCAAAAGAATGCCGTCACTAAGCGTTTCTGCAGTGACAAAATCAGGTTTGCAGACCTGATGAATGGAGTATTTTTTCAAGGACGTGAAATCATACATCCAAAGGATTTGACAGAGAGTAATGAAGTATATGCAGAACCTCGGTCACATGATTCATTCGGGAAAAATAGGGATTATCTGGAACGTACCCGAGATATCAAAATGCGACATCAATCCGGTGCATCCATTCGGATACTGGCCATTGAAAACCAACATTATGTGGATTATAGCATGCCTTTTCGAAACATGCAGTATGATACGCTGGAATACCAGCACCAGCTGGACGAGATCAAACGTCGCAATGAAACAGACGGTAACTTTGTGACATCCGATGAACGCTTGTGTAAGGTAAAGAAAACAGACCGGCTACATCCTGTTTACACTATTTGTTTATATCTTGGGGAAGACCCGTGGGACGGTCCGCGAAGCCTCAAGGATATGATGGATTTTGGAGAAGATGCAGATAATATGAAAGAATTTTTTGCCAATTATCCATTTCGCCTTTATTGTGTTAATGAGGAACAAGATTTTTCTATGTTTCATACAGAAATTCGAAATGTATTTGAACTACTGCCACTGCGAAAGAACAAAAAGTATTTAATACATACATTAGAACAAAACTCCACATACAAGCACATGAGCGAGGATAGTCTGGAGCTCTTGTCCGTTCTCATGGACAGTCCGAGTATTTGGAAAAACCGGAAGAAATATTTAACCCGAAAAAGTATTGACTGCGAAACCGCAAATCAGGAAAGTGAGGAATATGATATGTGTCAGGCAATCAGAGAATTAATTGAAGATGGAAGACAGGAGGGATTATCTCAAGGACTATCTCAAGGACTATCCCAAGGACGCATGGAGACATTAAAAGAAAACGTGGAAAGCCTTATGGGCTCCCTGTCCATCAGTCTGGAAAGGGCTTGTGAGTTACTGGGGCGCACTGAAGATTATGAAATGCTCTCTCAGATGTTACAGGAATAAATTATAATGAATATTACAAAACGTACAAACTCCCCACGCCTTACGGTGCGGGGAGTTGTTCTTTTCCAAAAGTACTTTTTACACTTCAAT
>JAZSII010000123.1:0-8866 GCA_045533725.1 Acetatifactor sp.
AAGGAAGGCGTAGACGTTTCCATTACCGGTAACTCTACCAACCCTACCAGATTCCAGCATCCTGTTGCAGGTACTTACAAGAAGGAATGTAACGAACAGGGCAAGAAGTACTTCTCAGTAGCTTCAGGTGGTGGTACCGGACGTACCCTTCATCCTGATAACATGGCTGCAGGTCCTGCTTCTTACGGTATGACCGATACCATGGGACGTATGCACTCAGACGCTCAGTTTGCAGGTTCTTCATCAGTTCCCGCTCACGTAGAAATGATGGGTCTTATCGGTGCAGGTAACAACCCTATGGTTGGTATGACCGTTGCAGTTGCTGTAGCTATTCAGATGGCAGCTGAAGAAGGTAAGTTCTAATATTTTTAGTGAATAATTTATTATCTAATTACAAAATATGAATTAGAAAATACAAAGGAGAGTAAGAAATGAAAAAAATGATGGATGGCAAGGTTACATGTATTGTTGCATATGCCGGTGTTTTATGTGGTGCATTTGGCTTTGTACCCGGTGCATTTGGAATCATTGGTATGTTTTTCCCTGCGATTGTTTGGGCAGTTGCATTTTTCCTTGGTGATAAGGATGGTGCATTACTTCATTTGAATCAATCCTTAAACATCATTATCGTAGGTTTTGTAGGCGGTTTTATCTGTAAGTTAATTGGTTTAATTCCTATTATTGGATTTATCGGAACAATTCTTGGTATACTTATTTGGGCCGCTACATTAGTATGTGGTATTTTAGGTCTTATTTCTTCAGTCGAAGGAAGCGACAAAAAATTACCTTTTATTGGAGATATTGCATTAATCAAATAATTCTTATTTATAACAAAAGAAAACTCCGAAGCTTTTTGCTTCGGAGTTTTTTAATTAGACGAATTAATATAATTAATAATATATTGAACACGTTTATATGCTCTGGAATAGTTCTCCTTTGCATAATCCTCCATACTTTCGGAGTAATCATCTTCATATACAATATGATAACAACGTACAGCTTCGGTCATATATTCAGAAGATTCATCTGCAATGGATTCCAGAGAATCAAATTCTGCAGGAAAATCAATATTTGCTAATTTTTTAAATTCATCATCCAGCATATCCAAATAATTTAATAATTCTTTTTTGGCTGCAGCAAGTCCGGCTTCATCGTTGGATATATTTGTAATTTTATTGATAGCCGCATCAATATCAGAAATATTTGTACAAAAGGATGACATATCATTTATAAATTTTGCATTTCCACTTGCCGCCTTTCCGCAACCGCATAAGCAGATGCAAAGAATTAACATAAGTATTTTTTTCATTTTACACCTCCAAAACCTCTAAAAATAATTTAACATAACATGAAACAATAAGCAATATTTTAAATCTTAAGAAATCTTGTAGGTTTTTAAGATTTATGATAATATTGATTGTATCTTATGTAACGGAAGAGGATGCCATATGACAAAAGCAGAATGGAATAAATTATTAGATTCAAAAAACGGCTTACTATTCTTGGACGGAGCAACAGGAACAAACCTCATGAAAGCGGGTATGCCTTCAGGTATCTGTCCTGAGCAATGGATTCTTGAAAATCCCCATATAATAACTACATTACAAAAAGAATATGTTGAAGCCGGCAGCAATATTATCTATGCACCAACCTTTGGTGCTAATCGTATTAAATTAAGCGAATACGGCTTACAGGATAAGCAGAAAGAATATATACACAAATTAGTTGCTTTATCAAAAGCTGCGGCAGGCGAAAAGGCGTATGTGGCCGGTGATATTACCATGACCGGTGAACAGTTATATCCTATAGGCAAGCTTAAGCTTGAAGAATTAATTGATGTATATAAAGAGCAGATTTCTTATATGGTGGAAGCCGGTGTAGATTTATTGGTTGTAGAAACAATGATGAGTCTGGCGGAATGTCGAGCAGCTGTAATTGCCGCAAAAGAAATTTGCGACTTACCCATTATGGTTACTTTGACCTATGAAAAAGATGAAAGAACGTTATTTGGTACAGATGCTCAAACCTCGGCAATTGTTTTATCTAAGCTCGGTGTAGATGCAGTGGGCGTTAACTGCGCAGGCGGCCCGTCTGACATGTTAAATGTTGTTAATGATATGGCAAGATTCTGCGATCTTCCTATTATAGCAAAACCCAATGCAGGATTACCCTTTACCGACAAGGATGGACATACTGTTTATCATATGTCACCGAAGCATTTTGCTGATAGTATGCTGGATTTGGTTGATGCAGGTGCAAGTATTTTGGGCGGTTGTTGCGGCACAACTCCGGAACATATTGCTTATTTAAAGAAAACAATCAATTCCGATATAATTCCATTAAGAATACCAAAAACTAATATACGTTATCTGACAAGCGAAAGACAGACTCTGGCTTTTGGCTTAGACGGTAATTTCCTTGTAGTAGGAGAAAGAATCAATCCGACAGGTAAAAAAGCATTACAGGAAGAATTACGTCAGGGCAGATTAGATAAGGTTTTACAATTTGCCGAAGAGCAGGAGGCCGGTGGAGCCTCTGTTTTGGATGTCAATATGGGAATGAGCGGTATTGATGAGAAGGAAATGATGCTTCGTTGCATAGAAGAATTACAAACAGTCACACAGTTGCCTCTTTCTCTTGATTCCAGCCATGTTGATGTATTGGAAGCAGCACTTCGGGCCTATCCCGGACGTGCATTGGTCAACTCAGTTTCTTTAGAAACCGAAAAATATGAAAATTTATTGCCCCTTATCAAAAAATACGGAGCTATGTTTATTCTTTTACCCTTATCTGACGAGGGATTACCCAAAGATTTAGAGGAAAAGAAGAATATTATCGATACCATTTGTAAACGTGCATATGAGCTTGGACTTACAAAGGAAGATATTATAGTAGATGGTCTGGTAACCACAATCGGAGCCAACAAAAATGCCGGTTTGGAAACGCTGGAAACCATTCGTTATTGCAAAGAGAATCAATTGGCAACCATATGCGGCTTGTCAAATATTTCTTTCGGTATGCCGGCAAGAACACATGTTAACACAGCGTTCTTAACCCTTGCAATTCACGAAGGATTAACTATGGCCATTGCAAATCCTTCTCAGGAAATGCTTATTTGCGGTGCACTTGCAACCGACTTATTATTGGCAAAAAAAGAGTCTGACTTACGTTATATAGAGTATGCTAATAATTTAACGCCTGTGGAAACAAAGGCTCTTGAGAAGAAAGAAGCAAAAATTTCTGATGGAACTGTTTCTGCAGCAGATTCATTTTTAGAAAAAATCAAAAATGCTGTCATAAAAGGAAATCGAAACGGTATTACTGCATTAACCCAAGAAGCACTTGCAAAGGGCGAGGAAGCGGAATCCATATTGAACGAAGCACTGCTTCCTGCTATTAATCTGGTGGGAGAATACTTCGAACAAAAAAAATTCTTCTTACCTCAATTAATAGCCGGCGCAGAAACCATGAAAATAGCCATGGATATTTTGGAAGAGAAGCTTCTGTATAATTTTTCCGTTGAAAATATGCCTGTAGTTGTTATTGCAACCGTCGAAGGCGATATACATGATATCGGCAAAAATTTAGTTGCCATGATGTTAAAAAATTATGGTTTAAATGTTATTGATTTAGGTAAGGATGTACCTACAGAAACTATTATCAATGCCTGCAAAGAGTATAATGCTGATATCATTGCCCTATCAGCACTTATGACCACTACCATGCAGAAAATGCGTGAAGTAGTCATTCAGGTAAAATCTGCCAATTTATCCGCTAAGGTAATGATTGGCGGTGCTGTAACAACACCGGAATTTGCAGAAGAAATCGGAGCTGACGGATATGCAAAGGATGCAGCGGAAGCAGTGAAAGTGGCACAAAAATTATTGGGTATCTGAAAAAAGAGGTTGCCCTTCATACTTTAAGTATGTTAAAATCGTTCTAATTAGGATTATGTTAACACAATAGGAGGAACTCCTTATGATAGGTGCAGATGCGATTATCAAATGTTTAGAAACAGAGGGCGTTGAGTACGTTTTCGGATATCCGGGCGTTGCTATTTGTCCTTTTTACAATAGTATTTTGGAATCTGATATTAAAACTATTTTGATTCGTACAGAGCAAAATGCAGCTCATGCCGCCAGCGGTATGGCAAGAATGACCGGCAGACCCGGTGTATGTGCTGTTACCAGCGGTCCCGGTGCAACCAATGTAATCACCGGTATTGCAACGGCTTATGCAGATAGTATTCCTATGATTGTTATTACCGGACAGGTAGACAGTTCATTACTTGGAAGTGATGTTTTTCAGGAAGCGGATATTACAGGTGCAGTGGAGTCATTTGTAAAATACAGTTATCTTGTAAAAAATGTAAATGATATCCCTCGTATTTTCAAAGAGGCATTTTATCTTGCAAATACAGGCAGAAAAGGTCCTGTGTTAATTGACGTACCAATTGATATTCAGAATGCGCCGGTAAGCAAATTCAGTTACCCTGAAGAGATTAGCATGCGCACATACAAACCTACCATCAAGGGAAATATGGCGCAGCTTAAGAAAGTATTAAAAGAGCTGGATAAAGCTGACAGACCTATAATTTGTGTAGGTGGCGGAGTGCTTCTCAGCGGTGCCAAGAATGAGTTACGTGAATTCAGTGAAAAATACAAGGTTCCTGTTGTCAGTACAATGATGGGAATAGGTGCTATGCCTACGAAACATCCCATGTATTTCGGTATGGTAGGTAATAATGGTAAGCCTTATGCTAATCGTGCCATGAATGAGTCCGATTTATTAATTATGGTTGGTGCGAGGGTAGCTGACCGTGCAATCAGCCAGCCAGGTTTAATTACACAGAATAAGATTTTGGTACATATTGATGTTGACCCCGTGGAAATCGGTAAAAATGCATGTCCTACCATTCCTTTGGTTGGGGATGCAAAACATATCTTTAACGATTTGCTTACCATGGAAATGGAATGCGAACACGAAGCATGGTTAGAAACTTTAAATGAATATCGTGACACCATGGAAAAGAAGCGTACTCCTAATCCTGACTTTGTAGATCCGGCTGCATTTATTACCAGATTGTCCGAGAAAATGCATGACAGAGGTGTATATGTAGCAGATGTAGGGCAGAATCAGATTTGGTCCTGCGGATACCATATTGTGAAGGATGGCAGATTCTTTACCTCCGGTGGTATGGGTACCATGGGTTATTCCATTCCTGCTGCATTGGGCGCAAAAATTGCGGATCCAAACCGTCAGGTTGTTGCAGTGTGTGGCGATGGTTCGTTCCAGATGTCAATGATGGAGCTTGCAACTATGAAACAATTTGATGTACCCGTAAAAATTATTGTATTGAAAAACAATTATCTCGGTATGGTGCGTCAATATCAGCATTTCACCTATAAGGATAACTATTCTGTGGTTGATTTGAGCGGTAGTCCTAAATTGGAAAATATTGCAGCTGCATATGATATGAAATTCTTACGTCTTGAAAATATGGATAATGCAGAACAAATTTTAGATGAATTCCTTGCTAATGACGAACGTGTTCTTCTGGAATGTCTGATTGATCCTATGGACTTAGTATAATTGGAGGTGATATGTCATGAAAAAAAGAATATATCACGTATTAGTAGAAAACCGTGCAGGTGTACTCGGCAAAGTAGCCGGTCTGTTCGCCAGAAGATGTTTTAACATTGACAGTCTGGTTGTAGGTGAAACCGATGACCCGAATGTTTCCTGTATGACCATTGTCAGCAGCGGTGACGAAAGAACCATTGAACAAATTGAGAAACAGTTAAACAAAAAAATAGATGTCATTAAAGTAAAGACCTTTACGGAAAGCAAGAGTATCAGTCGTGAACTTATGCTCGTAAAGATTAAGTATACAAAGAGCAATCGTCGCGACATTATGGAAATCTGCGAAATCATGAAAGCAGAAATTGTAGATATGTCTAAGCATTATATGATGATTCAGATTTGTGATACTCCCGACAAAGTTAATTTACTGATTAATATGCTTCGTTCCATCAGTATTGTGGAAATCGCACGTACAGGAACCTTAGCTTTGTCAAAATGTATGGAGAATGATGAATAAGGTGGTTGACATTAGTACTTTAATGTACTAAAATGATAATGTTCGGAACCAAAATCGAGCGTATATATTACATCGGGTAGCAGAGTGGTTCTGAATAATACCAAATATTTGGAAAAGGATTGAATTATGCAGAAAAAAGTATTTCAATTATTGGTTGACAACAATTCCGGTGTTTTAAGTCGTATTTCCGGCTTATTTTCCAGACGTGGATACAGTATTGAAAGCATTACCGCAGGTGTGACTGCTGATTATAAAGTAACACGTATTACCATTGTTACAATGGGAGATGATGTAGTATTGGAGCAGATTGAGAAGCAGCTTGCCAAGCTGGTAGATGTGAGAGATATTAAAGAATTGAAACCTGATGAGTCAGTATACAGAGAGTTGGCACTCATTAAGGTAAAAGCTACACCTGAAATGCGTCAGGGCGTTATTTCTGTAGTAGATATTTTCCGTGCAAAGGTTATCGATGTGGCAAAGGATAGTTTAATTATCGAGCTTACCGGTAATCAGGCAAAAATTGAAGCATTCTTAAAACTCTTGGAAGGCTATGAAATTTTGGAACTTGCCAGAACAGGTATTGCAGGTTTGGGTCGTGGTACAGACAATATCATCTATGCGGAAGATTAATAGTTAATTATAGGGAAACCTAACAAAATAAAAATGATTACATAAATGGAGGAAATTTAAAATGGCAAATATTTATTACCAGGAAGATTGTAACATCTCTTTATTAGAGGGAAAAACAATCGCAGTTATCGGTTACGGTAGCCAGGGACATGCACATGCATTAAACGCAAAGGAATCAGGATGTAACGTTACTATCGGTCTTTACGAAGGCTCTAAGTCTTGGGACAAGGCTGTAAAGCAGGGCTTTGAAGTATATACCGCAGCAGAAGCAGCTAAGAAAGCTGACGTTATCATGATTCTTATCAATGATGAGTTACAGGCTTCTATGTACAAGAAGGACATCGAGCCCAACTTGGAAGAAGGCAATATGTTAATGTTCGCTCATGGTTTCAACATTCACTTCGGACAGATTGTTCCTCCGAAGAACGTAGAAGTGACCAGGATTGCTTCTAGAGGACCCGGAGAGACTGTAAGAAGTGAGTATCAGGCAGGCAAGGGTGTTCCTTGTTTAGTAGCTGTACATCAGGATGCTTCCGGCAAGGCTTTGGATAAGGCTTTGGCTTATGCACAGGCTATCGGTGGCGCAAGAGCAGGTGTTCTTGAAACAACTTTCAGAACCGAAACTGAAACTGACTTGTTTGGTGAGCAGGCAGTACTTTGTGGTGGTGTTTGTGCTCTTATGCAGGCTGGTTATGAAACTCTTGTTGAAGCAGGTTACGACCCCAGAAATGCTTACTTTGAGTGCATCCATGAAATGAAGCTCATTGTTGACCTTATTTATCAGAGTGGTTTCGCAGGAATGAGATATTCTATTTCTAACACCGCTGAATATGGTGATTACATTACCGGACCTAAGATCATCACTGATGAAACCAAGAAGACCATGAAGAAGATCTTAAGAGACATTCAGGATGGTACCTTTGCTAAGGACTTCTTGTTAGATATGTCTGCAGCAGGTGGTCAGGCTCACTTTAAGGCTATGAAGAAGTTAGCTGCTGAGCATCCTTCAGAAATCGTTGGTGAAGAAATCCGTAAGCTTTACAGCTGGAATAACGAAGAAGATAAGTTCATCAACAACTAATTGAAACTCATCAAAATTAAAAATATCAATGAAGAGACGTCGATTCAGGCGTCTCTTTTTAGAATAATGATTAACAGGAAAATATTATGTCTACTGATCAATATAAAATTTTAGATATTCAAAGAAAAATTGATAAAAATATGCGTGTAATGAATATACTTAGGTTTGTTCCTGTATTTTTCATGCCCATGCCTATTATTTCTGTGTTTGCATCGCGCTTGATAGGAACTGTACCGGAACAGAAGAATTCTCAATGGGGGATGTCTCTAATATTAATTGTTCTTGCATTTGTGATTAGTGTATTTCTTATCAAAAAGAATAAAGAATATAAAATGGACTTATATTATTTAGAAAAAGAATCCTTGGAAAGAAAAAAGAGAGTCGCTAAGCTTACCAATGAACCATTGTCAGACTATGTGCAAACTAAAGTGGTTAAAAAGCCCACAGAAAATACGCCTTTACCGATATTGTATTATGGCGTTTTGCTGATGATAGATATTATGATTAAAGTTTTGATATTAGATGCTATCTAGAATAACGTCATTTATAAAGGGGTGTTTTACACCCCTTTTAAAAATTTCTGCAATGCCTGATTGGCCAATCCTTTGGCTGTATAAGCAAAACCGATTTTACGTTCCGGTATTGGCTCTTCAATTACAAATTCCAATAATTCCCCACGTTTAAATTCATCCTCCACAAATTCTTTGATAACACAAGCAGTTCCCAAGCCGATTTTTGCAAAATCAATCAGTAAATCCATGGTGGTAACTTCAATCTGATTTTCCAATGAAATATCTTTTTTCAATAAATATTTATCCACATACTGACGTGTAACATTATTTTTATTTAAAAGCAGGAAAGTAGCAGTAGACATAAGTTCGCTTTCTGTAAGAAGTGATAAATTCTCCTTTTCATACAAGATAGAAGCCCGTTCTGCTAATTTCTCTAAATATTCCGGACTGGCCACAAATACATCATGAATGGTCTGAATGGGTTGAAAATGAAGGTTTCGCAAACGTACCGATTCACCAACTAAACCAATGTCCAACGTTCCG
>JAZSII010000023.1:0-3344 GCA_045533725.1 Acetatifactor sp.
AAAAATGAAAATGAAACGTTTCTTAAAAATACTTTTCAAAACGGCTGTGTATGTGTTTGCTGTAATAGGACTCCTGACAGTCCTTTTCCTGATAGCGGTAAACAAGGTTGGATATAGCATAGGACTCAACATAGCAGATAAACAGTATAATGAATACGTGGAGCTCCTCCGCAGTTCTGGTCCGTATGTGGCTGATACAGCAAATCTCGATATGAAAATCACTATTGATTCATTGAGAGCAGCCGAAATTAAAGAGTACTTTCAGTTGGATACTTTATACTCTGCAGATGACGATACTTGGAGCAAAGCTCTTGCAATAGGCAAGTTTGTTACGGCCAATATTCCACATGCAAATCAGAAGGAGTATCCCAAAAACGTAAATGCAATAGGTCTGTGGGAATATACCAAAAATGTAGAGCCTGCTTTCAATTGCAGGCTGCATAGCATAATGGCTTTTGAACTGTTTTCTGCTGCAGGTATAAAGGCAAGGTATATAACTTGTTTGCCGGAGGATAAGGATGACAGGGATTGCCATGTTGTAAATGAAGTGTGGCTTCCGGAACTGGACAAATGGGTAATGATTGATACCGATATGGGCGGGCACTATGTTACCGATGCCTCGGGCAAATTGCTGTCATTAAGAGAAATGAGGGAACATTACATTGCAGCCAAGGAAATGTATTTCTACCCTGGATATGAGGATGGCCACTCCAACAAAACTTACTACTATAAGTATATGGCAAAGAATACATATTGGTTTGCATGTTGGAACAATCTGGGATTTTACCAGGAGGATTATGACAACCATCCAAACCACGAACTGAGGGACAAGTATTACGGATTGGTACCAAGTGGATTTGACCCGTTTGACAAAGAGTACCACAAACACACCTCCGTTGCCACAAACGATGTGGAACAGTTCTGGAGGTGATGGCTATTATGTAGGTGTGTTCAAAAACAAGACACTTAGCCTGTATACGATGTATGCTACAGAGAAACTTTTTGCTGTGACACTTGTTTACATAAGTGAAATCATTGCTGTCCGGTAAAAGTTCCGGACAGCAATGTATAACATATTATATAGACAAAATTTAAGATGATGTATTGATTATTACAAAAATGTAGTATCTTTGCATCATAATAAGCAGTTAGCCGCAAGGCTAAGTTAAAGTTGAATTAGGTATCAGCCCTCACTGATGCCTTTTTCTTTTAAGATACCCTCCTAGAAATAAAGCCGAGGGCGTACTCTATATGAAATCCGAAGTTTGTTTTACGAACTTTAACATAAGACACTAATGTCAAAAAACTGCTTATTATGAAAACAAAACTTTCGATTCAGGTAAGACTTCGCATTGAAGTTGGCTCCACTAAAAGAATCCTTGTTAAAACTCATACCCGTATGATCAATGGCAAGGTAGTGAAAGTCCGCTCACATTATAGAAACATCTGAGGGGATGTCATATAATACCCAACGGACTATTACCGTTTTTTAACGGTTGGCTTCTCACCTCGGCATACCGGCAGGGATGTTTCCAGAAATGGTTTCATCCCTGCTTTTATTATTTTACAGGTTTGACTTTACATATTTTGTAAAAGTGTAAGGAAACTTTACAGTTTTTTCTTTTCAAGAAATGCGCAACCTGCATAGAATAAGGGTAATACATTTCTTGGCACGGTTTTGTCGGGATATATGGGTATAACCTTAATTTTAATAAAAAAGTGTAAAGAAACTTTACAGACCTTATACAATCATGTTTGAATACTTGCGTTTTCTTTTTCGGAATAAATGGTATACCATTGTAGAGGTGATAGGTATTAGTGTGGCCTTGGCTTTTACCATTCCACTTTTGTCTTTCTTTTCTGACAAATGGGAGATAGACCACGGAAAGGATTTCAAGCGCGTTTATGCTGTATGTCCGATTGAGACATTTGAAACGACAATAGGCTTGGGGCAGGAGTTGATTGAGGCAGTTCCAGAAGTTGACCGGTATGCACAGGTTTATGTTGTTGAGAACAATGCAATATCCGTTGGTGATAATACACTAAGAGCCTTGGGTATTGCGGTCAGTCAGGATTTCTTCACATTCTTTGATATCAACTTCTCCGAGGGTTCACCGTTGTCACTGGCAAATCGCAAATCGGTTTTTATTTCTGGGAGTTTGGCGGCAAAAATCGGCGATGATGCAATGGGAAAACCATTGACTTGTGCAGGAGAGGAATATATTGTAAATGGAATTTTTGAAGATTTGCATAATTCCTTACTCCCATCAACAGACATCATTTTCAGCATTGATTCCCCGATGCTGGATGCCCAATGGGCAAATCCAGCAGGTTATTGGGAAAATGTCGTTACGTTCATTCGGATTCAAGATGGCTTCAAGGCCAAAGACATATTGAACAAGTGCAAGGAGGCTTGTAAAAACTTTTATTCATCTTATTATGCAAAGAATCCTGATACAGTTATGAAACTGATCAGATATGACAAGATATCATCCAATATATATAATTACACTCTCACCCAGACTTGGGGATTATCGCTATGGGCAGTTGAGATTTTTGGCATAATCCTATTTATCTTCGCCTTCGTCAACTATGTCAATCTGAATGTTGCCCTTTCTACCAAGAGGGGGAAAGAATGGGCATTGAAGAAACTGCTTGGATCTTCCGAATGGGGCATCAGGATGGCTAACTTTCTGGAAACACTCCTTATTACCTCCGTATGCTTTGTTTTGGGTTATGGCCTGTCCAAATACATCTTCCCTGTTTTTAACAGTTTCTTTAATGTTACCCATACCTTCATAGTACTGGATAGTTCGATAACGCCCGGAAAGATTCTTTATTATGGCGTTTTCATTCTTATTCTCTCAGCCATAACCACTTTAATTCCCTCAAGGATAGCAAAAAGATATTCTGCCATAGACATCGTAAATGGTGGATATCGTGCACAGATGAAAAAGGATACGAGCAGCATTCTTATTGGCATACAATGCTTCATTTCCATTGTCCTTTTATCTGTGTCCATCCTGTTTTACGCGCAATACAAAAAGATGGCTGACCGGCCTCGTGGCCAGATGGCTGAGAACGTCTTTGTGATATCCGGGAATTATCCAAGGGAAGCGCTCGCTACAGCGGCAGATGCTCTGCGTTCTTTACCGTTTGTCCAGGCAGTGGGACTCTCCAATGATTGTCCTGGAGATGGTAGCTATTCAAGAGTCACGCTAAAGTCTGAAGATGGTGCATCAACAGACCTTTATGTAATCCATTGTGATGCAGATGCTTTTAATGCGTTTGGTTTTGTAACGGACACCGGAAAAAAGGTTTCAGACGGTTTGTGGCTCACCCAT
>JAZSII010000096.1:0-3250 GCA_045533725.1 Acetatifactor sp.
TAAAATCATGTACTGCACCAACAAGTGGAATCTTATTCTCTTCCATGTACTTTATCACCTGAAGAAATGTATTCTCCCCTTCACACTCTACATAAAGATACTCATACCCCGGAATCACCCACTTTGTCCATCCTTCCGGAGCCTCAGCGTCATCTACACACTCTACTCCTGCCAAATAGAGTCCCTTGGCAAATCCATCTTCCCACGGTTGAAAAGAACGTGACATATCTGACATTGCTCCCCATATGCCAACAATATTCCCTTTATCATCTTTTTTTGCCAAATGTGACACTTCATTAAAATGACCGTTAGCCGCTTCCCATAAGTTCTGAATAAATCCTTCTCCTGCTGTTGTTGAACCTTCCTTTCCAACAACCGTAAAAGATTCTTTTATACATTTATTATACTTCATTTTCATGTCCTCCCCCATTGATTATCGAATGTGTGTTCGTCTTTAATCGTATCATAATTCTTACGAATTATCAACCACTTTCCTCACAACTCAATACACCACATAGGTTTTTCCCTATTCCCCACAAAAAAATCTCCTCCCCTAACCGTCATGGTTTGAGGAGGAGAATCCGTATTTTACTTAAGTTTCAACAACTGTTATAGTAGCAATCACCCTACTTATTATTGAGTGCAGCCTGTGCTGCACTCGTACAAAGGGGTAGCTATCTCTGGGGTAAGATACCCCCTTTCTCGGGGAATTTCATATAAATCATGGCAAGGCTAGACTTAACATGTGAAATTGTCTAGGCATTTAGCCAAGAAATCCTACGAGGAAATCAGCTAATATATGCTTCTTACATTTCTTAATGAAATTGGAATTTATCGCGCCGTTAAACTGAAATTTACTTTATTCCATACTTCTCAATAATATAATCCATATCCTTATCTCCTCTACCTGAAAGATTAATAAGAATAGTGCCTTTACCCATTTGCTTAGCCAACTTCACGCCATAAGCAACTGCATGAGAACTTTCGATTGCCGGAATAATGCCTTCCATTCGTGAAAGTTCAAAAAATGCATCTATCGTTTCATCATCACTTACCACATCATATTTAACTCTGCCAAGGTCATGTAAAAAAGCGTGTTCCGGTCCGGATGACGGATAATCAAGACCACTTGCAACGGAATACACCGGAGCAGGATCTCCCTTTTCATCCTTTAGCATAATACTATTAAAACCATGCATGATACCTTCTTCTCCATAGGTAAGACTGGCTGCATGTTCACCAAGAGCAGTACCTCTTCCGAGTGGCTCAACACCATAAATATCAACCGGATCATTTAAGAATCCGGAAAACAATCCCATAGCATTAGAACCACCACCCACGCAGGCAACAACCGCATCCGGCAATTCCCCTGTCATTTCTACGAATTGTTCTCTTGCCTCAATTCCTACCACACTCTGAAAATCCCTAACCATCATAGGAAACGGATGTGGCCCCACAACAGAACCAATACAATAAATCGCATCCTTATATTCTTTACAGTATGCCATAAACGCTGCATCAACAGCTTCTTTGAGTGTTTGTAATCCATCTGTCACTTCTATAACTCTGGCACCAAGTATTTTCATTCTCGCAACATTAGGTGCTTGTTTTTTTATATCCACAGCTCCCATATAGATGTCGCACTCCAATCCAAAATAGGCTGCGGCTGTTGCAAGTGCAACACCATGCTGACCGGCTCCGGTCTCTGCGATAACCTTTTTCTTTCCCATATACTTTGCAAGAAGAACTTCTCCCATACAATGATTCAACTTATGTGCGCCCGTATGATTTAAATCCTCTCGCTTTACATAAAGTTGGACTCCCGTTCCAATCTTATCAGATAACCTTGCCAGATGCGAAATCGGTGTAGGTCTGCCCTGAAACTCCTTACGGATACGACGCAGTTCACTAATAAATTTTCTCGACTTACATATCGTCTGATATGCTTCACTGATTTCATTCATAGCGGTTTGTAATTCCGGTGGTATATAAGAGCCGCCATATTTTCCAAAATACCCATTAGCATCCGGGTAGTTTTTAAAGTAAGTGTCAAATTCAGTATTATTATACATCATAGTATTATCCTCCAATTTTGATTATTGTTTCATTAACTGTTTCCTATCTGTCCTATTCATATTTTCCGGCGCATAAGCGCCACCACAATTTTAGCACCATGCTTCACACCTCCTGATAATATAATCATTCTTCTGTCAATGAAGCATAAAAAACGTCCTTGACAGAAGAATAAAATCTGTCAAGGACGAATACGATACTTAATTAAAAGATACACGCTCCGCGGTGCCACCTTGATTTACAGCTATGTTGCTGTACACTTAGCAGGATACCAACATATCCCCGGCAACTGACGTATGCCCAAACGTCGCAGAATACTAGGTGCGTATATACACTTTTGGCTGCGCCCTCAGCGGTCCATTTGACAACTTGTTTCTCACCTGATTCTCAGCGCCACAGGCTCTCTGTAAAGGCATCATTGCCGTTATCTCCGCTTCAACGGTTTATATAATATATTAAATTATTTTGAATTATAGAACCAGTTTTTTTATATGTCAAGTAGTTTTTCAATCTCTTAAGAAACTTCAAGTTTCCTCTTAGTTACACCTCCAAAATCCAGCCGCTTCGCGTCTGCCGTGCTTCGCACTTCTGATTTTGTCGGTATCGCGCCAGAAAAAGTAAATGCCTGCTTCGCAGTCGCTTCCTTTTTCCTTGAGCGCGATAAAATTCTTATTTATCTACCTCTTAATTATAACACACCACACACATACTAACAATCTATACCGTCTTTACGCCTTTTTCTCAAACCAAACTTTCTATGCCAAAACCAATCGCTTTTTCCCCACACCCCATACTCCACATCACTTTCTGCCCCTTTTCTCCACAAGCAACAAATGGCTCAGAACCGTTATGATTCTGAGCCATTTTTCATGCATTTATTTAATTACCACAAGCCTTATATCAAGGATGTACTATTTTTTATTCAAGAAAGCCTGTGCTGACAAGTATGAAAGATATGCATTGTAATGTTTTTTTGACGCTTCAGCAAACTGAAATTTGTCGGCTTCTTTAATAGCCAATTATTTTTCGGCATAAACTATTTGTAGATTGTTAATTTTAAGCTGAATATCACCTAATAGCATATACACTCTGTTTTTCAAAACTTTGATCAATGTCTTCATAAAAAATCCATGTGTTACTAGAGTACAATCTCCATTTGCATTTTCACATAAATCTA
>JAZSII010000267.1:0-5526 GCA_045533725.1 Acetatifactor sp.
TCCCAATATGTTTGATAAACATCCGCCCTTCCAGATTGATGGAAATTTCGGAGCCACTGCGGCTATGGCAGAAATGATTTTGCAAAGCACTGATAAGAGAGTCGTATTGTTGCCTGCGCTTCCTCTTGCATGGGGAAAAGGCGCTATGAAAGGACTTCGTATCAAAGGAAATGCCGGTGCGGATGTATCATGGGAGAAGGGCCGGTTGGCAGAGTGCCGGATATGTGCAGATGCTCCTTTACATACCAAGGTGCGATATCAGGACAAGGCGGTTGAAGTAGTGCTGGCAGCAGGTGAGAGCGTGGTACTGACGGAGGAGAACTTCTAAGGAGGGAGTTAGATGGAGTTAGCGTTTATATGTATTGGTATATTTGTTACATACTTTATAATTGTTGTAAGGCAGTACAAAAAGACCACATATTATAGAGATACAAAGCTTCCTTATTTGGTAGTGCGATATGATGTGGGAAGATTAGGAGAATACCTCACGTATAAATATCTAAAGAAATACGTGTGATAAAGAGGAATAATATTAGATTTACGGTTGCAGCTATTAACATAATAAATGGTGAAAGAATCAGTCAAAACGAGATTGATAGAATTTATAGTGAATTGTATCCATGTACTCAAGTTAAGCAAGAAATAAAAACTAAACATATACAAGATATTAATATTCACTTGAAAGAGAGTAATGAAATACAACGAGAACTAAATGACTCAAAATGTGAGCTGGAAATGTCTTGTCCAAAATGTGGTAAGGAGTTAGTTTTACGTGTAACAAAACGCGGGACTAATGTGGGGAAAGAGTTTTATGGATGTAAAGGCTATCCACAATGTCGATACATAAGGAAGTAGTGGAAAAGTAATATTTACTTAGTTGTAGCATGTAATATAGTCGCTTAGTAACAAATAGCCTACAAGCAAGGCTTGAAAAACGCCGGTGCTTAGCGAGGTTCTTTCGAGCTTAGCATCCGTTGCGTTCTTTCACGGAGCGAAAGCGTCCTGCGGTAGGGTGTTTGTTACTAAGCGATTATAAGATATGCATAGGAAAATGGAAAACTGTAATTTTCCAGTTGAAATTCTGTAAAGTCATGCTATAATGTAAGTGCTTACATTATGAAAAGCAAACATAATTTTATGCGAGAAAACGAATACTATATGAAGCATGAAGATGATGAGTGAGCATGGTTGAGCATGCGGAAAGAGGATACAATGAACGCAGTATTAGAACAAATCAGCAAGATAGGTATTGTTCCGGTAGTAAAGATTGACAGAGTGGAGGATGCGGTTCCTTTGGCGAAAGCACTTTGTGCAGGCGGACTTCCCTGTGCAGAAGTAACCTTCCGTACGGAAGCGGCAGCAGGTGCCATCAAGGCTATGGTAGACAATTTCCCTAACATGTGTGTGGGTGCAGGTACCGTCTTAAATGCTGCACAGGTGGATGTGGCAGTGGAAGCAGGTGCAAAGTTTGTCGTTAGTCCGGGGCTGAATCCCAAAACGGTACAGTATTGTTTGGACAAAAATGTGCCCATTACTCCCGGTACATCAAGTCCTTCCGATATAGAGCAGGCCATTGAATTGGGTCTGGATGTAGTGAAGTTTTTCCCGGCAGAGCAATCCGGTGGTCTGGCAAAGATTAAAGCCATGGCAGCGCCCTATGTGAACATGAAGTTTATGCCTACAGGAGGAATCAATGCCAAGAATTTGAATTCCTACCTTGATTTTCCCAAGATTATTGCTTGCGGCGGTTCTTGGATGGTTCCCGGCGATTTGATTAATGCAGGGGATTGGGAGCAGATTGAGAAGTTGACCAGAGAAGCGGTGCAGACCATGTTGGGATTGGAAATTGCTCATGTGGGTATCAATGCGGAAAGTGAAGAGGAAGCAATGAAAGCGGCCAACCGTTTATCCTTCATTTTCGGAATGCCTGTAAAGAACGGAAACAGCTCTGTTTTCGTGGGAAGTGCCTTTGAAGTAATGAAGCAGCCGTATCTTGGCAAGAACGGACATATTGCAGTACGTACCAATTACATTGAAAGAACGGTGAATTATTTTGAGACTGTTCTTGGTGTGGAATTTAATCAGGAATCCGCAAAGAAGAATGCTAAGGGTGGATTGCAGGCGATTTATTTGAAGGAAGAGATTGCAGGTTTTGCAGTACATTTAGTGCAGAAATAGGGAGGAAGAAAAAGATGGCAAAAGTGATTACAATGGGTGAAATCATGCTTAGATTGTCCACCCCAAACAATGAAAAGTTTATTCAGGCAGATGAATTTGATGTTTGCTACGGCGGCGGAGAGGCAAATGTAGCGGTATCTTTGGCAAATTACGGACACGATGCAGAATTTGTAACTGCAGTTCCGGATAATGAAATCGGTGAGTGTGCGGTAGCAGCGCTCAGAAAATACAATGTAGGAACCAAGCATATTGCCAAATGCGGCGAAAGATTGGGCATCTATTTCTTAGAGACCGGTTCCGCCATGAGACCTTCCAAGGTGGTTTATGACAGAGCACATTCTTCTATTTCTACAGCTACAGAGAAGGATTTTGACTTTGATGCTATTTTTGCAGGTGCTGACTGGTTTCATTTCACGGGAATCACTCCTGCAGTATCTGATGCTGCGGCAGAGCTTACGGAAAAGGCGCTTATTGCGGCAAAGAAAGCAGGTGTTAAGGTTTCTGTAGATTTAAACTTCCGTAAGAAATTATGGACCTCTGAGAAGGCACAGAAGGTTATGACCAATTTGATGAAGTATGTAGATGTTTGTATCGGAAATGAAGAGGATGCAGAGCTTGTACTTGGCTTTAAGCCCGGTGAAACCGATGTAACCAGCGGTGAATTGGAGCTGGCAGGATACAAGTCAATTTTTGAACAGATGGTGGAGAAGTTTAACTTCGAGTATTGTGTATCTTCATTGCGTGTCAGCCGTTCTGCTTCTGATAATGGTTGGTCTGCATGTATGTATAGCAGAGAAACAAAGGAATTTTATCATTCTAAAGAGTATACCATTCATCCCATCGTAGACCGTGTGGGCGGCGGTGATTCTTTTGCAGCAGGTGTCATTTGCGGATTGTTGGACGGCAAAGACTTCAAGGCTGCTTTGGAATATGGTGTAGCAGCATCTGCACTGAAACATACCATCCCCGGAGACTTCAATCTGGTATCCAGAAAAGAAGTAGAAACCTTGGCAGGCGGAGATGGTTCAGGACGTGTTCAGAGATAATTAAGAAATGAATAAATGAAGGTCGTGGAATAGTGATGTTCCGCGACCTTTTGCTATTTAAGGATTTTTACTAATGTAATTTTTGATGGCTTCAAAGCTTTCCTGACTGATGTCATGTTCAATACGACAAGCATCTTCAGAAGCGGTCTTTTCACTGACACCAAGGCGTATCAGCCATGTGGTGAGAAGTTCGTGTCGTTCAAAAATCATTTCTGCAATGTTTCTTCCGCTATCAGTCAGATAGATGAATCCTTCTTTGGTAACGGTAATATGCTCAGCCTCACGCAAATGTTTCATGGCAACACTAATACTGGACTTTTTATAGCCCAGTTCTTCGGCAATATCCACGGAACGTACTACGGGACGTACCTTGCTTAATCGCAATATGGTTTCCAAATAATTTTCAGCAGATTCGTTGATATGCATGCTTCCCTCACCTTTACGAATTATTTATTTCAGTATAGCACAATTATTCGGGGGAGGCAATGAAAAGCGGAAAATTGCAGATTTTTGGGGATGAAACATGAGAAATATCGTTTAAAAAATAATAAACAAAAAAAGAAGAATATGATATACTTATCTTATATAATAAATTTACGGAGGGATACGGATATGGGTTTTTTAACAGGCAAAACAGTAATTATTACCGGCGCAGGTCGTGCAGTTTTAAGTGACGGAAGATGTGGCTCCATTGGTTATGGTATTGCAACAGCATATGCAAAAGAGGGTGCGAATATCGTGATTACAGGACGTAATGTGAAGAAGCTGGAAGATGCGAAGGAAGAGCTTGAGCATCTGTACGGAATCAGGGTTTTGACCGTACAAGCGGATGTAAATGCAGGAGCAGACAATGAAGCAGTTGTAAACAATGTTGTTAAGCAGACAATGGACACTTTTGGAAGTATTGATGTATTGATTAATAATGCTCAGGCTTCGGCATCAGGTGTGACATTGAGTGACCATACTACAGAACAGTTTGATTTGGCGGTGTATTCCGGCTTATATGCGGCATTCTACTATATGAAGGCTTGCTATCCTTACTTGAAAGAGTCTAAGGGCACTGTTGTCAATTTTGCATCCGGCGCAGGCTTATTCGGCAACTTCGGACAGTGTGCATATGCAGCAGCAAAGGAAGGAATCCGCGGACTGTCCAGAGTGGCAGCAACAGAGTGGGCGAAGGACGGCATAGGCGTATTTGTTGTGTGTCCGTTGGCTTGGACGGCGCAGTTAGAGCAGTTTGAACAGACATATCCCGAAGCATTTAAAGCAAATGTGAAGATGCCTCCTGCAGGTCACTACGGAGATGCAGAATTGGAGATCGGTCGTGTTTGCGTACAGGTGGCGCATCCGGACTTTAAATATATGACCGGCGAAACCCTGACTTTAGAAGGTGGTATGGGTCTCAGACCTTAATGAATTCATTGACCTCCCGGGGAATATCGGGAGGTCTTTTTTGAGGGCTGAAAACATCCTCTTCGCTAAAGAATTCATTTTCTGAATTGTACAAAAAACATAAACAACTTTTTTTGAAAAAAGCATTGACAATTGTAAGATGAGATGATATTATCATATTTGCTTGACAGATTACTTGTCGACATGCGGAAGTGTCGGAACTGGCAGACGAGCAAGACTAAGGATCTTGTGATCAATGCGATCGTGTGGGTTCAAGTCCCATCTTCCGCACGAAACAAAAAGACTCAGGAGTAAATCCTGAGTCTTTTTGTTTCCGCACCGAAGCGTGCCTTGGACCCAAGGTCCAAGGTCTACGCTTCGCTTCGGTCGGCGCAAAGCCGAGGTCCCCCGGACCTCGTGCGCCCCATCTTCCGCATTACACCACTTTCGATTGCTCATGTAATGCGGAAGGTTCAAGGTCTGCGCTTTGCGCTCCATCTTCCGTATATTGTGAGAACGAGGGGGGCACAAGAAATCTGAAACTGCGACAAGGAGTAAGTGTCAGCTTGCGAGTTTGCTGGTATGGCAGTATAATAGAGAGGAAACTTTGAATTTGTTGGAGGGATTGAAATTAATATAGTGTTGATTTCATAATGATTTGGAGGATAATCATGATTGAAAAATTGTATGAAAAGTATATGTTGGAATATTCGAATAACTCGGTATTAGAAAGTGTTACGTTTGAAACTTTTAAAGAGAAGTTCAGTGACAAATTATCAAATATGAGTAGTGTTTTTATTGATGACGGAGTCGATGAAAAAGGTGTTCTATACTATTCTTTATGGAGTGAAGGAGATATGCAGATTTGCTGCGTGCCCGTGTATGGGTATTATGCTTCATCACAAAAGAC
>JAZSII010000236.1:0-2056 GCA_045533725.1 Acetatifactor sp.
GGTTTCCACTTCTATCCACTCGCCCTCCGGCTTTGCAAAGCCTTCCTTAGCGGTAAAGCAAAATTCTCTTTCGTTTTGCTTCATTTCGTACATGGAGATTTTGCCGTGCTCGCACACAATCTTGGCACGCTCCAAGGAAACTTCAAAGCGATTGGTTCCCGGCGCATCACCTGTAGAGGTTACAAATACACCCGTCGCGCCGTTCTCGTACTCTAAATAGGCAGTCACATCATCCTCTACTTCAATATTATGCCACTTTCCTTCATGGCAGAACGCTCTGACACTCTTGGGCATACCGCAAATCCACTGCAACAGATCCAAATTGTGCGGGCACTGATTCAACAATACTCCGCCGCCTTCTCCGTCCCAAGTCGCTCTCCAATCTCCCGAATCATAATAGGACTGAGTACGATACCAGTCCGTAATCAGCCAGTTCACACGCTTAATCTGACCATACTCTCCGCTATGTACCAGCTCATACATTTTGCGGTAAATATGGTCCGTTCTCTGGTTAAACATCATACCGAACACCACATTGTGCTTTTCTGCCGCCTCATTCATTTCCCGAACCTGCTTGGTATAAACTCCTGCCGGCTTCTCACACATTACATGTAAGCCCTTCTCCATAGCCTGCATTACCAATCCCGGATGTGCATAGTGTGGTGTGGCGATTAACACCGCATCCACCAGTCCGCTGTTCATAAGACTTTCCGCGTTTTCAAATACCGCCACATCCTCCGGCAAATTCTCCTTCGCCCAATTGCGACGCTCTTCCTTCACGTCAGCCACCGCCGTAAGCACCATATCTGCAACCTTCCCCTGAGTGATGCTCTTGCTGTGACCGCTTCCCATATTACCGATACCGATAATACCCATTCTCACGCTTTCCATACCATACCCTCCAAAATACCTCTGTATGTTAGTGTTTATCGCATTGGCAATCAGGGACATAATATCCTACAAGCACGGCCTTGAAAAACGCCGGTGCTTAGTGAGGTATTTTCGAACTTAGCATCCGTTGCGTTCTTTCACGGAGCGAAAGCGTCCTGCGGGAGGATGTTATGTCCCTGATTACCATACTCATAACACTAGCATAGCACGCAACATTTACAATTTGAATTGTAAATATGTTGCGAAACATTGCAAATATCGCCCTATTTTGATATATTATTAACAGAACGCAAAATAGCATTTTTTGAGATTTTTTTACTTAGGACTTTCGTACTACAAAAGGAGCCTTTTTCATGAATGATATAACCGAAAATACCACCTACCAATCCCCGATTACACAACCTTCCTCCAATACAGTCCACCGCTATATCCAATATTCAACCACTCATGAGCCATACACCGATTACGGCATCCATTATCATGAATATTATGAGCTGTATTACTTTGTGGAAGGGGATGTGGATTACATAGTAGAAGGCAAGGAATACCACCTTACCCCTCACAGCTTGTTGCTTTTGTCCCCCTACTCCTTTCATGGTGTAAGGGTGAATTCAGATGCTCCCTATACCCGCTATTTTGTATATTTTACCCCCGAGGCATTCCCTCCGGAACAACGCAAGCTCCTGCTTGCCTGCTTTCCCGACATTCAAAAAAACTCCCCTAAGGAAGTTTTTTACGAACATACAGAGAACTATAATCTTTTGGTTTATTTGAAAAATCTGGTTGCGTCGCAGGCACAGCCTGCCGGTCTGCGCAATCATTATTTTGACATCTATACCAGTGCTCTGCTCGCTCAAATCAACCTGATGAGTCAGGCACTCCGCCCCTCTCCGGTTACCACTACCAGTTCGCAGACCATTTCTGATATTTTGGACTATATTAACGACCATTTAAGTGAAAATATTACCTTAGACCTTCTGTCCGAACGGTTCTTTATCAGTAAGCATTATTTAAACCGTGCATTCAAAAAAGCTACAGGCACTACCGTTATTGACTACGTAATATACAAGCGTACCATTCATGCCCGTCAGCTCCTTTACAATGGTTTAAGCGCAACAGAAGCCGGACTTGCATCCGGCTTCCGTGATTATTCTTCTTTTTATCG
>JAZSII010000170.1:0-2390 GCA_045533725.1 Acetatifactor sp.
CAAAAGGGCAGAATTACGGAGAAGGGCAGTCATGATGAGTTGATACAGCTGGGCGGCTTTTACAGTACTTTATACAATAGCCAGTATGAATAGAAGGCATATTTTATCCGGAGCAGTAACATACTATTGCCAAGAGACACAAAGGCGGTTAAAGCGTCGGTTTGTGGAAAGGTAAAAACATTTGAGAAAGCATTTATTTAAGAGTATTAAAATAGCGATAGCAGTACGGCAGGAATTATTACCATACTGAGTATTCAGGATACCAAGAGAGAAACCTTGCGGACGGTACTGCGAAGAGGTGGTGCATATCTGTTGGGTTTGCTGGTGGCAGGAGTTTGTTTTGGTGCAATGGGGTATACTTTGGCGTCCTTTGCGGTATATTTACTGGTATTCGCCTTTGTATGTATGCTGGCAAATTTGCAGGAAGGCATTACCACTGCTACTGTATTAGTGTCTCATATGTGGGCACTCGGAAGCATGTCACCTCCCGTATTGCTGAATGAAACCGGGATACTTATCATCGGTTCCGGTATGGGTATACTGGTTAATCTGCACCTACGCAGAAAAGATGAGGACTTTGAGCGTCTGGCGGAGGATGTGGATAGGCAGATGAAAGAGGTTTTGCGTTATATGGCGGATTGGCTGCCGAATCCGGGCAGAGCCTGTGACAGGGTGGAACGCTTTCGAGAGCTGGAGGCAGCGATTTCCAAGGCGGAAATATGTGCTGTTGCCAACTTGAATAATTCTTTTCGCCGCAGGGATACCGGGGATTTGGAATACATTCGTATGAGGCGTAAGCAGGCAGTAGTGCTGAAGGGGATTTACCGGAATATTATGCAGATTGCTTATTTGCCCGGTCAGGCTGTGAGGATAGCGGATTTTTTGGGGGAATTGGAGCAGGCCTATCATAAATATAATACGGTGACGGAGTATTTGGACAAGCTACAAACCCTGAAGGAACAAATGGAGAAGGAGAAGTTACCTGAAACACGGGAGGAATTTGAGGCAAGGGCAATTCTCTTTTATGTAATGATGCAGTTGGAGGAACTGCTGTGGATTAAGCGGCGGTTTGTGATAGAGAAGGAAAGGAAGGTATAGCATTATGAAATTTGCAATTATGGCAACGGGGTGGATCGCAGAAAGGATGGCGGAGACTGTTACACCGCTTGCGGAAGTGGAGAAGTATGCGGTGGCATCCAGGAGTCTGGAAAAGGCGCAGGCTTTTGCAAAACAGTGGGGCTTTGCAAAGGCTTATGGTTCCTATGAAGAACTGGTAAAGGATCCGGAGGTGGAACTTATTTACGTGGCAACGCCGCATTCTCATCACTATGAGTGTGGCAAGCTATGTCTGGAAAACGGTAAGCCGGCGTTGGTGGAGAAGGCCTTTTGCATCAATGCGAAGCAGGCGAGGGAATTGATTGCTCTCTCCAAAGAAAAGGGAGTCTTTTTATGCGAGGCGTTCTGGCCCAGATTTATGCCCTCCCGACGTATGGTGGAAGAGGTGCTTGCACAGGGTACAATCGGTCAGGTTACTTCTATGCTTGCGCAATTTGGTGCCGCTTTGGATTATCGGGAAAGAATGGTGAAGCCGGAACTTGCAGGAGGTGCGCTGTTGGATTTGGGCGTGTACACTATTAACTTCGCGCGTATGTTTGCTGGCTGTGAGGTCAAGGATATTACTTCGGCAGCAGTTTTGTCTCCGGAAGGCGTGGATCAGGTCAATAGTGTAACTCTTACCTTTGAAAACGGTTGTCTGGCGATTTTGAACAGTAATATGTGTTCCAATGCTCACAATCGCGGTATCATTTACGGCAGAGAAGGTCGTATTGAAGTGATAAATACCAACAATTTTGAAAGTATCAAGGTGTTTAACAAAGATGGGGAACTGCTTCAGGATTTGGCAATTCCGGAGCAGATTACCGGTTATGAGTATGAGGTACTTGCAAGTATAAAGGCGATATCTGAGGGAAAACTGGAATGTGAGGAAATGCCGCACAGTGAAACCATACGCATGATGGAGATTATGGATGAGGTCAGGGCTCAATGGGGTATGAAGTATCCGGGAGAATAATACTGCACCACTTGACATGGTTTTAAAAACCATGTATGATGTTTTATAATAACTTGAGCACATGTGCAAATACGGTGAAGCAGGAGATGGCGAAGAATTCATGCGAAAAATAATTGTAGATTCCGGAAGTAGTATTAAAACAGAAGAAAAGGAGAAGTACGGGGTGGATATCCTTCCCATTTGTCTGCAAATGGGAGACGATACCTTTTATGATGGTGTAAACTTAAGTACGGAAGAATTTTATGGCAGATTAAAGGATAGGAATCAGTTCCCCAAAACCTCTCTGCCGTCTCTGGAAGAAACGCAGAAGCTGGTGGAC
>JAZSII010000260.1:0-4394 GCA_045533725.1 Acetatifactor sp.
ATGCCGCAGAGAAATCTGCGGCATTCACATTACATATATTCAAATCATTCTGATAACAAATTGATAACACTTTTTTGCAACCAATTTGCAACCACGCCTCCCAAAAATCCAGTGTTTTCGGGCATTTCCAGCGTTTTTCTCTTATTCCCATTCAATCGTTCCGATTGGCTTCGGAGTCAAATCCATGAGAACACGGTTGATGCCGGGTACTTCATGGGTAATACGATAGGTGATCTGGTGTAAAATAGGATAAGGAATCTCCTCAACCGTTGCAGACATAGCATCCTTGGTGTTGACAGCACGGATGATTGCGGGCCAGCCTTCGTAGCGGCTCTCGTCCTTCACACCAACACTCTTGATATCCGGTACAGCAATGAAATACTGCCATACTTTTTCGTTCAGGCCATTCTTATCAAATTCTTCACGCAGGATTGCATCTGCTTCACGCAGAGCTTCCAAACGGTCGCGGGTAATTGCGCCCAAGCAACGAACGCCCAAACCGGGACCCGGGAACGGCTGACGATAAACCATGCCATGAGGAAGGCCAAGTGCCTCACCTACAACACGTACTTCATCTTTAAATAAAAGCTTAATGGGTTCTACCAATTCAAATTTCAAATCCTCAGGAAGACCGCCTACATTATGATGTGACTTAACTGCCTTCTTTCCTTCTGCAGCCTTAACAGATTCCAGAATATCAGGATAAATAGTTCCCTGAGCCAGGAATGTAATATCCTCAAGTTTTCTTGCTTCTTCAGCAAAAACTGTGATAAATTCCGCGCCAATGATTTTACGCTTGCGCTCCGGATCAGCTACGCCAGCCAAAAGATTCAGGAAATGATCGGTTGCATCCACATAAATCAAGTTTGCATCCAAACCCTCTCTGAATGTTTTGATAACGCTTTCTGATTCATTCTTACGCATTAAGCCGTGATTTACATGTACGCAAACCAGCTGTTTGCCGATAGCCTTGATTAAAAGTGCTGCCACTACAGAACTGTCTACACCGCCGGACAATGCCAGCAATACCTTCTTGTCGCCTACCTGCTCGCGAACAGCTGCTACCTGTTCTTCGATAAACTTCTCTGCCAATTCAGGTGTGGTAATACGCACCATATCAGCGGGTCTTACGTTTGAATTCATAATGTCTCCTCCTGGAAAATAATATTCAAAACCAAAATTACTACCTTTGCCAAGCTATTGATTTCTCAATAACAAAAATATTGTAATCAATGCCTTATCATAAGTCAATTATTTTCTTAAGCAATTTTTCTTTTTCTAAATAAAATGAATAGCACGGCACTCACTGCCATCAAAATAGGATAAAAACAATAAGGTATAATATCGTAGGGAGTAAGTCCTGTCAACGATGCAGCAGACAATAGTTGTGCTCCCCAGGGTATCAATCCCTGCCCCACCGAACTGAATATATCCAATAAAGAAGCGGAACGCTTGGCATCCACACCGAATTCATCGCTGATTTCCTTTGCAATAGGTCCTGACATAACAATAGCCACTGTATTGTTTGCAGTGCAGGCATCCACAACCAGAGACAAACCTGCGATACCCATTTCCGCACCCTTCTCGTTTTTAATATTTTTATGAATCAAGTTCAATATACACTGAATACCGCCATGTTCCTTTACCAATGATACGATACATGCTACCACGATAGAAATCACGGCTATATCATACATGTTGAATATTCCACCTATAGTGGAACCCATAAAGGGTGCGCCCTCTGCTACCACCACAAACATCTGATCCGTTGCAATGGCTCCTGTTGCCACACCCACGATTAAAGAAGCAATCGTTCCTCCTATTAATACAACAAACACATTGACACCGATAAGTGCTCCTACTAATACCAATACATAAGGAACCACTTTCCAAAGATTGTAAGTAAGTTCCTCTGTCATCTCAAAATTACCACTCATGGTAATCAAGAAGAAAAGAATACACGTTAGAATCGCTGCCGGAAGTACAATAAAGAAGTTTTCCTTAAATTTATCCTTCATTTCGCACCCCTGAGTTTTTACTGCTGCAATAGTAGTATCTGAAATCATGGACAAATTATCCCCAAACATAGCACCACATACTACTGCACCAATACAAACGGCCATGGAAAAACCGGTTTTCCCACTGATTCCGATAGCGATGGGAGCCAGTGCTGCAATGGTTCCCATGGAAGTACCCATGGATACGGAAATAAAACATCCGATAATAAACAATCCTACAACTGCCAAGCCGGAAGGTAAAATAGATAATCCCAGGTTGACGACACTTTCCACACCGCCTGCTGCCGTTACTGCACCGGAAAAGGCACCGGCACAAAGAAATATAAGACACATGGTAATAATATTTTCATCTCCTATGCCCTTGGCAATCACTGCAATCTTCTCATCAAACTTTAACTTTCTGTTTTGGAAAAAAGCCACAGCCAACGCTATCAAAAATGCTACAATTGCAGGCATTGCATAAAAATCTCCCGTGATAATTCCTGACCCTAAAAAGATAAGTAAAAAAACAACTATAGGCAAAAGGGCTAATGCATTTCCCTTCTTGGTTTCCTGCTTCATTTGTATACCTCCTGCAAAAAGCTTGTATTAACTAAATATTTTACCTCATCCTGTACCGCTTGTCATCTATCCAAATATTTTTTATGCATCTTGTCAATAAATTTACGTAAAATCACCACAAAAGTTTTCAATTTTATGAATTGTCAACAGACATGATTTGTGATAATGTAACAGTGGTGTTATTTTTGTAACTAAACTTTTCAACAAAGAAGGGATAATCTACTATGAAAAAGATTTATGAAGGCAAGACAAAAGACGTATTTGAACTCGACAACGGCAATGTATTACTGAAATTCAAAGACGACTGTACCGGAAAAGACGGCGTATTTGATCCCGGTGAAAATAGCGTTGGCTTGACTATCGAAGGAATTGGAAAAGCAAATTTGCAGACTTCCATCCACTATTTTGAATTATTAAAAGAAGCCGGTATCAAAACTCATTACGTAAGCGCAAATGTTGATGATGCAACCTTGGAAGTCCTTTCGGCAACCGTATTCGGTCATGGTCTTGAGGTTATCTGCCGTTTAGTTGCTACCGGAAGCTTTATCCGCAGATATGGCGAATATATGGAAGATGGCACCGTTTTAGAGGGCGGCTATGTGGAATGTACCTTCAAGATCGACGCAAAAGGCGATCCTCTTGTAACCAGCGAAGGTCTTGCAGCACTCGGTGTTATGAGCACTGAAATGTTTAACAGCATGAAAGAACAGACCTTGAAAATCACCAAGATTGTAGCTGATGATTTAAAGAGCATTGGTCTTGATTTATGGGACATTAAGTTTGAATTTGGTTATAATAATAATGAAGTTATCTTGATTGACGAAATTGCTTCAGGTAACATGCGTGTTTACAAGGATGGCAAGATTGTAGATCCTGTAGAATTAACCAAATTGATTTTAAACAGATAAATAACAGGAAGAAGGAAATAATATGGAAAGAAAAGTCGGAACTATTTCCAGAGGTATTCGCGGTCCTATCATCAGAGAAGGCGATAACCTCGTTGATATCGCTGTAAACAGTGTATTGGAAGCTGCCGAAAGCGAAGGCTTCTCACTGAGAGACAGAGATGTTGTTGCATTAACAGAATCCATTGTAGCCAGAGCACAGGGCAATTATGCTTCTGTTCAGGATATTGCAGATGATATTAAAGCAAAAACCGGCGGTGAAACCGTGGGTGTAATTTTTCCCATCCTTTCCCGTAACCGTTTTGCTATCTGCTTAAAGGGTATCGCTATGGGTGCTAAGAAAATCGTATTGATGTTAAGCTACCCCAGTGACGAAGTTGGTAATGCATTATTAACTTACGACCAGCTTGACGAAGCAGGTATTAACCCTTACTGTGATGTTCTTACTCTCGAAAAATATCGTGAACTGTTTGGTGAAAACAAGCACGAGTTTACCGGTGTTGATTATGTTGCATACTATTCAGATATTATTACTCAGGCGGGTGCTGAAGTAGAAGTTATCTTTGCAAATCAGGCAAAGACCATTTTGAACTACACCGACTGTGTTGTTACCTGTGATATCCATACCAGAGTAAGAACCAAGCGTATTTTAAAAGAGAATGGCGCAAAGGTTGTTTTGGGAATGGACGACATTTTAACTGCTCCTGTAAACGGAAGTGGTTACAATGCAAAATACGGTTTGTTAGGTTCTAACAAGTCTACTGAGGACAAGATTAAATTATTCCCCAGAGAATGTCAGTACTTGGTTGAAGATATTCAGTCAGAACTTTTAAAGAAAACCGGAAAGCATGTAGAAGTTATGGTTTACGGCGACGGTGCTTTCAAAGACCCTCAGGGTAAGATTTGGGAA
>JAZSII010000238.1:0-5665 GCA_045533725.1 Acetatifactor sp.
ATCCACCATTTGTCTGATTACATCAGGAACACCCAATTCTTCCATAATGGGAACCTGCTTCTGCAAAATACGATAAGTTGCAGCAAGATTATTTCTCTGATGGAAAATGTTGGTACGAAGTCTGGTGCCGTCTTCCATCATAATTGACAAGTCTAAGTCTTTACCGCTTAATACTGTTGCCTTCTGCTCATCTGACAATCTGGAAAGAATCATCTGCTTAGAACTTTCTGCAGAAGGTACAGACTGCATAATTTCCAATACGCCATATTTACGAACTGCAACTGCAGTACCTACTGTAATATGTACGTCAGAACAATTATTTTCCGTGGCATACTTAATCAAGTTATCAAAATTATCCATTGTTTTATCCCCCTTGGCATACTTTGAATTGTAATATTATACATTTTAAAACAATTATATTCGTTTTCTGCCAAATATTCAAGGTTTATTGTTCATCTTTTGTAACAATATTTACATTTACACCATCATTAGAGGTAGCTGCCTTGCCTGCAAGGAAACCGGAAAGGATGGATGTAAGGTCCACACCTGTTGATTCCTTCAGTCCATCGGTTACCTGATTAACGGTGTTCATGATATCCTTAATGAGCTTCGTATTGTTGCCGTCACCGTACATGGTAATTCTGTCAACCTTCTCAAGAGGAAGAGCTGCATTCTTAACAACTTCAGGAAGTGCCTTAAAGTACATTTCAAGGACAGCAGCCTCACCCATCTTTAACATCGCTTCTGCTTTCTTTTCGATACCTTCTGCTTCTGCAACAGCCTTTGCACGAATCGCTTCTGCCTCCGCAAGACCCTTGGTACGGATACCTTCTGCTTCCTGCTCCATCTTATACTTAGATGCCTCAGCCTGTGCCTTCATAGCTTCTGCTTCTTTTTCGGTTTCAAATTTCTGCGCTTCTGCTTCTCTCTGACGTTCATATAACTGTGCATCTGCTAACTGCTGTTTTGCAAACTTATCAGCTTCTGCTTTCTTACGAATTTCAGCATCCAATGCCTTTTCTTTTACTTCTGCTTCTTTCTGCTTTAAGAGAATTTCCTTCTCCTGCTTAGCAATGTTTGCATTTGCAGTGGTAATTTCAACAGTTTTACGTTGTTCTTCTTCCTGAATCTTATATGCAGCATCTGCTTCCGCTTTCTTGATATCAGATTCTTTCTTCAACTCTGCACGCTTGATTGCCAGTTCGTTTTCCTTGATAGCAATCTCGGTATCTGCATTAACCTGCGCTTCGTTTGCTTCCTTCTTTGCATTTGCCTGTGCCTTTGCAATTTCTTTTTCGCTTTCTGCTCTGGAAATTGCAGCATTTTTCTGAATCTTTACAATGTTATCTACACCGAGGTTTTCGATAACGCCGTTGCCGTCCACGAAATTCTGCACATTAAAACTGATAATATCCAGACCCATTGCTGCAAGGTCGGGCTCTGCATTCTCTTTTACGAGGTTAGCAAATTTCTGACGATCGGAAACCATTTCTTCAAGAGCCATCTTACCTACGATTTCACGAACATTACCTTCCAAAACTTCTCTTGCAACACGTCCGATATATTCCGGATTTTTGTTTAAGAAGTTCTGTGCAGCCAGTTTCAATCTCTGCTCATCATCACTGATTTTTACGTTAACGGTCGCATCTACATTAATGTTGATATAGTCTGCTGTAGGAACTGCATTTGCGGTTCTTACATCAATAGGAATCAACTGAAGATTCAACGCATCCTTTCTCTCCAAAAAAGGAATCTTCACGCCTGCTTTACCAATTAACACCTTGGGATTCTTACGCAAACCGGAAATAATAATTGCTGTATCTGGTGATGCCTTTACATAGCCCACAATAAAGATAAATAAAATTAATGCAACAATTGCTGCAACGGGAATCAAAATCATTCCCAATGTACTACTCAGTACTAAACCACTCATAAGTTCTCCTCCTTAAATTTTTTCTTTGGTTTATTGTATATTGATACTTTAACATATATGCCTGAATCAAACAATTTACAAACCCACACGATAGGTGATATAAATATTTCAAAAACTGCACGTTATACCGTATGTGTTTCATTCCGTCGATTTTCTCTTCCGGCTTTTATCCTCTCACTTGGCCCGTACCGGTAATCTGATACTTATAAGAAGTTAATTCCTTCAAGCCCATGGGACCTCTTGCATGTAACTTCTGTGTACTGATACCGATTTCCGCGCCGAAACCAAACTCAAAGCCATCCGTAAACCTGGTAGAAACGTTCCAATATACACATGCCGCATCCACACCGTTTAAGAACTTCTCAGCGGTCTGTGCATCATCGGTAACAATACACTCTGAATGCTTGGTGTTGTATTTATTAATATGAGCAATGGCTTCCTCCACGCTATCCACGGTTTTAGCCGACAAAATATAATCCAGATACTCCGTTCCAAAATCTTCTTCTGTTACTTCAAGGCATCCGTCAATCACTTCTCTGATACGCTCATCTGCGCGGATTTCTACGTTTTTGGTATCCAGTGCCTCTTTTAATGCGGGCATAAGGGCTTGTCGTACATCCGCATGAACCACAAGGGACTCGCAGGCATTACATACGCCGATACGCTGGGTTTTTGCATTCATAATAATTTTCACTGCCATATCAATATCAGCCGCTTTATCCACATAAACATGACAGTTACCGGTACCGGTTTCAATTACAGGAATATTGCTGTTTTCCACTACGGCGCGAATAAGTCCTGCACCACCACGAGGAATCAATACATCTACATATTCCTTCATCTTCATAAACTGTGCGGTTACAGCACGGTCTGTGTCCGTGATCAGCTGAATGGCATCCTCCGTTACACCCGCTTCCTTCAAGCCCATACGAATCACTTCGGTAATAGCCATATTTGAATTTATGGCATCGCTGCCACCTTTTAAAATCACTGCATTACCGGTCTTAAAACAAAGTCCAAAGGCATCCGCCGTTACATTGGGGCGTGATTCATAAATAATACCGATTACCCCCATGGGAACACGCACCTTATTGACAGTAAAGCCGGTAGGGCGTTCAAAGGTTTCCATGATTTCTCCTACCGGGTCCGGCAGGTCTACAATCTGCAAAAGCCCCTCCGCCATAGCCTCTACACGAGCCTCTGTCAAACGAAGTCTGTCCACAAGTCCCGGATGCATGTTATTTGCCTCTCCGGCAGCCACATCCTTCGAATTGGCTTCCAATAATTTCTGTGTATTGTCTGTAAGGGCCTTAGCCACCGCCTGTAATGCTTTGTTTTTGACTTCCGTGGTCAAATTTTGTAATTCATATTTTGCGGCAACTGCCTGTTTGCCAAGTAATGTTAAATCCATATTTTTTTCCTTTCTGACCATTATTTTTGAGAATTCTTAGTTTATTTAAACATTTCTACTACTTTTATTGGTTTTTATTCACGCATCTATAATTTCTTCATTTCATTATGAAGTACTTTTCTACCCATACAAGCACATCTCACCTTTTATGGATAGACAATCCTTGCAAAATCGTGCATTTTTATATTCAATTTTCTACCCATGAAACACCATTCTGTTTTTTAGGGTAGAAAAATATTGCTAAAATCGCAGCTTTAAAATTATTTTTTCTTCCCACAAAACATTAGTATTGCTCTTATGGGAAGAAAACAATGTCTGAACTCATTGTTTTATCGTTCATTTATCTACCCAATGTGACTATTTCCTATACTTTGGGCATAACTCGAAATATATCTTACATTGGTTGCATTATTGTGAACTAGAAATATCTCTCTGTCAAAACCTGAAATTCAGGCTTAGTAACATAAGAAGCATATGTAACCTTTCCGGTAAAGTTTAATACCTTTTCAAAACGATAACGAAGAACCGGTGTACTAATATATTCCAAAACTTTTTCCCGCGGTACCCAAAGAACTTCGCTGGATTCATCCGAGGTACAACATTCACCACTCTCATACTCGCATATAAAATCGAACATCACCTTTGTAGGAACGATGGTGACACCATCGTAAAATGTATGTTTACCCACATTAGAGTATACTGCACACAGCGTCTTTACTTTAGCTGTAATACCGCTTTCTTCCATAATTTCCCGCAAAACACCTGCTTCCAAATCTTCTCCTTCTTCAATTTGTCCGCCTGTAGTGTCATAACCACGGTTTGGCGTTTTAATAATTAACATATTCCCTTCTTTATCAAAAACATATCCTGCCGCAGCAACAATATGTGTCGGAAAAGCCATATACATCCCTCCTAAATAAATGCCTTAAACCAAAATCACCTGATAAGGCTTCAAATCATGCTCCTCTACAGGAATAAACTCCACGCTTTGGCATTTATACCCGATTGCAATGGAAAAGGTCTGTAACATCTCCTTATCCCTTAAATACCTATCGTAAAAGCCCTTGCCGTAGCCCATACGGTTACCGTAGATGTCAAAAGCCACACCGGGCATTAAAAGAAGCATTCTGCGTTCTTTGTATGCGTTATAATCAAAGCATTCTGTAGTACCGTCCGGTTCCGGGATGCCCTTGTAGCCTGCAATTAATTGATTCCTGGAAGTAATTTGATAGAAGTTCATAATATCTTCCGATTTTGCATCAGTTAAGGAACCACCTGCTACATCCGCCGCCTTCTCAATTCGCGGCACAAAAACTTTTTTCCCCTTTCGCAGAGCCTCTTCAATAATCTCGATGGTACTGATTTCACTGCCATAATTGACAAAGGTAAGCAGTATCTCAGCCCCATAAAACCACTGATGACCTATAATTCTGTCAGCCATGGCCATATCGGCCATTTTGCGTTGTTCTTCCGGCAAAGCATCTCTTTTATTCAAAACTGATTTACGTATCGTACGCTTCTGTTCTTTTAAATCCATAATACTGTTCTTCTCCGGTATCCATTCAGCTTTTGCCATACCTTTTGTCCGGCTTTTTGCTGAAAATTTATTTCTTCCCGTACTTCTCGCTCAACTTCTCCTGCGTACCGTCCTCATGCTGAATCGTAATACTGTTCAAATTAGCTCTCATGTTGGCACGGACATTTTCCACATACTCCTTTCGAAGCTTAGCCTGTTCCTGCTTTTCTTCTTCTGTAAGTCCTTCTGCTTTTGATTTATGATATAATTCATTAATCCGTTGAATGCGTTCTTCCATAGTCATATCTGCATATCCTCACTTTTCTCTGCTAACGCTGTGAAATATTATACCAAAATTCACAAATAATGTGTAGTAGTTTTTTCATTTTCTTAGAAATCATAACCTGCAGTCTAAAACTAAGCATCCTCCAACCTATAGTTGATTTTTTGTAGACTCCCCGCTGATTGCCCTATCTGCAGAATTCTGTTATAACATTACTTAAGAGAAGCGCTTCCCGAAATCACTTCCGCTGCTTAATCATGCACGGAAGATTCACAAGGAGGAAATTATGGAACATATCGGATTAAACATTAAGAAACTTCGTACAGCGAAAAACATCACTCAGGAACAGCTTGCAAACAGCCTGCACATCTCCAATCAGGCAGTCAGCAAGTGGGAAAAGGAACAGGCTTATCCGGATATTGCACTGCTTCCCATGATTGCAGACTACTTCAGCGTATCCATGGATGAGCTCTAAGTCGGAGGCCAAGCGGTCTTAGGAAGACAACCACTGGATTCAACTCC
>JAZSII010000198.1:0-12418 GCA_045533725.1 Acetatifactor sp.
ATTAAGTATTCCTTGGCAGATGAGTCGATTGATGCATTTATAAGCAAGCTAAATTGTCTTGATGGAATCAAGATTAGCAGGTTGGGTAAGATTGAAGAGTTGAAACAGCAGGATTATAGCGGAAAGCAAGTGTTTATCTTGATTGAAGATGCAGAAGGAAATCAGGTTAGGAGCAAGCTTGTTGATTAATTCTGATGAGCAGATGCTGGCAGAAAAACTGCGTTCGCTTCTTAAATTTGGACCATTTTCAACAAGGTATAAGGATGTATATGATATGTATTACTTGAAGGATTCTGTTAATAGAGAGAAATTAATGGTAGCTTTGGATACATACATATTTGGTGACACGACGATGAAGGAAAACACCGGGAATGATATCGTCAGGAGATTAAAAATCGCCTTTAGTGATAAGGGTTACATTCGTAGACTTGATACTTCAGATAAGAGATGGATTGATGAAGAAATTAGTTTTGTGACGGAGGGGATTTTGGAATTTATGGAAAAAATTTGTTAAATAAGAGAAATTAGGTAACCGTGATTGGTTAGGTCTTTTGTTGATTGGTAGAAAATATATAGAAGCACAGATGTATTTTGACGTAATGTATGTTAAAATGAATAAAGCTAATCTGACACAGGCTGATACTGAAAGAGGAGTTGAAACCATGAGAGTGGCAATTTGCGATGATGAAAAGGTACAATTATCCATGACAAAATCATCTTTGGAGGCGGCATACAGAAGCTTAGACCTGGTAATAGATACGTATACTTCCGGCGCCGCATTATTGAATGCAACAGATAGCGTACAGTATGAGCTGATTATTTTGGATATTGAAATGCCGGAGATGAACGGAATAGAGACCGCGAAGAAATTGCGCAAAATAGAGGATAGTACGGCGATCGTTTTCCTGACTTCTCATGTGGAGTATGCACTGGAGGGGTACGAAGTAAATGCATTAAGGTATTTGACGAAGCCTGCTAACCCCGAAAAGCTTTCGGAAATTATTACATATTTGTTGGAACAGAAGAAAAAGGATAAAAGAATATTGCTTCGAAACAGTGAGGATGTAGAGATGGTTTGTGTGGCAGACATATACTATATGGAAGCCCAGGACCAGATGATCCGTGTGGTAACAAGCAAGGGAGAATATCGGAACCGGTATAATCTGGGTGATTACGAAAAAGAGTTGAGAGCATATGGACTTTTTCGGATTCACCGGGGGTACTTAGTGAACCTTGGGCATGTACTCCGAATGATGGGCAGAGAAATCGTAATGGAAGACGGTGCATCCCTTCCTGTGAGTAGGACGAAAGAGGTGGCCTTAAAAAATGCCCTGATTCATTATGTGAAAAATGAGGCCATATAGTGGGGTATAGTATGGAAGGTATAATAGATTTTTTCATCTGCACAGTAATTGCAATTTATTTTTTGCTGATAGGAAAGTGCTGCTTTGAAGAAAGCTTTGTGTTAGATAAAAAAAGTATAGGGCTAAATTTTGCAGTAAGTGTGCTGCATGGTCTGGCTTTGGGTCTGTTTGGGGAGAGCAGTGCAGTTTTCTGTGTTGTGGATATATTAGGTACGGGAATCTTGGGCTGGGCAATCCTGCGAGGCGGAAAAGGAATCCTACGCAGAATCACAGCATTTCTGCAAATACTTTTCTTCATGATTGTTCCTATGATGATAATATCCGATATTTTGGCTATGCAGTTTGACATATCCATAGCGATGAGTGAGAAAGCGGATAATATCGTCATGGTCATCGTGGGATGTCTTTGTTCTATTGAGTTGGTCTATGTCTATTGGGTGCTTTACAGAAAGAAAATTTACATTCGCTTTCAGGTAGCGGAGAAAATAGGCTTGCTTTCAGTTGCCCTATTTGTGTTTGTTGTGTATGGCTTTATACTGATTGCGGATGAAGAGGGTTTCCAAGATTTGCAGAACAGTTTTTCGGTGTTATTTCTGTTTATGCTGATGGTAATGTATGCTTCCTTTATGATTGCTATGGTGAAAAATAAGACCTCCGCATACTATCAGCAACTGGAGAAATTCCAAAAAGAATGGATGGAACATGAGCTGGCACATTTTAAGGAGTACAAGAAGTCTCAGGAAGAAACCAGACGGTTTCGTCATGATGTTATGAATAATCTGACCTGTGTAAGTGCCTTGTTGCAGGAGGGCAAGAAAGAGGAGGCAGAAGATTATTTGCGTGATATGCTGGGTGAAATCCGTGCTTTTTCTCCCAAAGTGATAACCGGAGATGAAATGCTGGATTGCATTATTTCCGTAAAATGGGAACGGATGGAAGAGGAAGGCATTGTTTTTGAAGTAGATGGGGTGTTGGAGCGGGGACTCAACTGGGAACCCATTGATATATGTACCGTATTTTCCAATGCATTGGATAATGCCATAGAGGCCTGCCAAAGGGTGGCGGAGGAAAAGAATATTTTGTTATCCTTAAAACGTACAAAGAATTTCTACTACATAGAGATGAAGAATTCCGTGAATAAGGAACTGGTAAATATGGAGGAGGTACGGACCGGAAAGCTCTTTACCACGAAAAAAGATAAGGATATTCACGGGTTCGGCTTGGAAAGCATACGAAAAATCGTTCGGAATCACGATGGTGAATTGGAGCTGGATACGGAGGAAGGACAGTTTATTTTAAGAATTATTATACCGGTTTAAACCATTGGCGACAAAAGAAGTGCATTTCACGACAAAAAACATGCACTTCTTTTTTGGTATGTTAATATGGGGGCATCAAATGATTTACAAAACAAAAGGAGTACTTATGATGGGAAAGAAAAGAAAACAGGATTATTTTGAGGGCAGAAAGGTATACGAGCTGACAGAGGAAGAGCAGGGGGGCATTATTACCAGGAAAGAGGCAAATGCCTGCCGACACAAAGCCGAGATTCGCTGGTATCGGAGATTGGTTGTGTTGAATATACTTATCATTTTGGTTGCCATTGCGATAGTGGCAGGTAGTCTGACTGAAATGAAGGATTGGACGGAAGCAGTAAAAACGCAGGTAAGCGAGGAGTTTTCGGAGGATTACGCAGAAGATAAGACACAATACAGATATGATGCCTTCCAGGATATACCGTTTGCATTAGAGATTCTTGCGTACGGCGTAGTGCTAATGGTAATTGTTGTTCCGGTATTATATTATATGTATGCACAGTACCGTTCCATGGCGCTTCGAATTACAGAGAAAAACTTTCCGGAAGTGTATGCAATGATAGAGGAATATGCGCATCGGCTGGGAATCAAGGTTCCGAAAGCTTATGTAGTACAACAAAACGGTGTGCTAAATGCATTTTCTGCATATATACCCAGAAGACAGTGGATTTGCATTCATAGTGAATTGTTTGAGGTGGCTTATCGGGAACATAAGGATAAGGATGCCTTGGCCTTTGTGATTGCTCATGAAATGGCGCACATTTATTATAAGCATGCTACTTTTGGATATTATATTTCTATCATGTTTTCTCAGATTATTCCCATACTTGGAACAACAGCTTCCAGAGCAAGGGAATACAGTTGCGACAGACTGGCGCAGAGACTTACCGGTACAGACGGTCTGGATGCTATGTTAGTCCTTGTAGTGGACCGCCATTTGTATAAGATGGTAGATAAAGAGGATTACATAGAGGATATGAGAAGGCAAAGAGGATTTTTCGTGTGGGTGTTTAATTTATTGGCGGACCATCCGGTTATGTGCAAGAGAATCGTCGCATTGGCGGAAGGAAGAGGTAGCGGAAAGCTTTATTAATAATAGCCACGGGGCTTAATGGTCCCCGTGGTTTTCTCTTTTTATATTCATTACCGGAAAAGCCTATTGACGCTGCGTAATGTCAAATGTATAATGTATTTATGCAATGCATAAAGAGGTGGATTATGGAAGCAAAAGACGAATTGAGAAAATTAAGAGAAAGTACCGGTATGAACCGGAAAGAATTTTGTGAGTACTTTGAAATTCCGTATATGACGGAAACAGATTGGGAATTGGGGAACAGAAGGGTTCCGCAGTATCTTTTGCGTTTGATGGAGTATAAGATTCGGATGGAGCAGCTGGCCGATAAAAGAAATAAGGATGATACGGAAGATGACGAAAAATACGGAATTAATGACGGTAGATAATATATGTAATAGAGCTTATGTCATAATAGGACATCGCGTGATTAAGGTGGAATCTGCAGAAGGGAAAAGTGGAGGTCAATGAGGAATATATAAGTGCTGCTTTGAAGCAAATGTGTTATACTACTAGTGATGCCGGGTTGTTTTGTCCCATAGCGCAGGAGGCAGGAACATATATATACGATATGGCAACTCTGAATGAAGCCGTTTTATTCTTGACGGATGGCTTGTCACTGGAGGAAGGCGTAAGTGCAGTTGTGATAGAGGCTTATTATGGGGAAAATATATCTGCGCTCCTTATTCCGGATGAAGACGGGGAATACATATTTAGTTACATAGAATGAAAACAGAAGGATAAAAATATGCTGAATCAAATAGCTGATATAGGAGAGAAAATAATTAAATATATTGCGGCCGTTTTGTTGGTATTGGTAACGGTTCTGATGTTGTTTTATCAAAATAACGTTGTAATGGATATAACAGAAGCAAGTGTTGTCACAAAAAATAACGGGTCTGTTTTATTACTTGTAATGTTATTGCTTTTGCTTTGCGGTTGCGCTTGCGTTATTCTGAAGAGGATAAAAGGAGTTTGGTTATTCGTTGTGCTGGCTGCGATTTATCTGGTGGGAGGTTTGTATATAATTACCCATGTATATATGACTCAGATATGTGATGCGGGAATGTGCTATAATAATGCGAAATTAATACTGGAAGGGGATTATAGCGGCTTTCTTCCGGGGGAATATTTTTATGAGCATCCGCACCAGCTGGGGTTGCTATTGTACGATTGTATTCTTGTTTTTTTGTGTGATAAGGTAAACTTCATATACTGTGTGAACTTGGTATGGGTTTTGCTTGGAATCTATTTTCTTTGGCGTAGTGTTAAGCTTCAAAGGGATGATGCGCAGGTTGAGAAAATAACAATTTTATTTGCTTTTGCATTTTTACCTCAATTTTTGTTTATCTTTTTTGCCTATGGTCTGGTACCCGGATTGGGTTGTTTATTGGCCTCTTTATTTTTTGGTATTGTATTCTTGGAAAAAAAGAAAAAGATTTGGTTGGTAATGAGCGTGTTGTTTCTGGCATTGGCCTGCGTGGTGCGTACGAATTATGCGATTGCAGGAATAGCCATAGTTATTATATGCGTTTTGAACTTGCTGAGGGGAAATCGAAAGGAGAGATGGCGTGGTGCGGTTGTCATTATGCTGTTGATTTTTGCACTGACAATACCCAAGATATTGTTGAATAAAGGATTTGAAGCAATTACTCATGCAGATTTGTCGCAAGGAATGCCAATGTCGTTATATGTGGCTATGGGGCTTCAGGAAGATGATGTTAGAGCGGCAGGGTGGTATAGCGGATTTAATCATGATACCTATATTGCAAGTGGTTGTGATGTAGATGCTTCCGCATCCATTGCAAAAGAAGCCATTTCGGAACGTTTGGATTTTTTTGTGGATAATCCGGGCAAAGCTTTTGAATTTTTCACAGAAAAGATTATTACAACCTGGTGTGAGCCCACATATCAATCCGTGTGGTCGGGCCCCCTAATAGGGGTTACAGGGAAAACAGAAGTGTCGTGGTTACAGGAATTCTATTCCGGCGGAGATAATTTCAAAGCCTTTTCATTCATAATGAACGGATGGAACATTATTATATTTGGATTTGCTGCGTTTGCCCTGTTGTGGAATTTGTTAAAAGAGAAGACATCCATCGGCACAATTAATTTGTTTGGAATATTGTTTTTTGTAGGCGGTTTTTTGTTCCATCTTGCATGGGAAACCAAGAGCCAATATGTATATCCCTACGTCGTATGTCTATTGCCCATGGCAGCAAGAGGAGCAAAGATTTTTTATGTTGATATTGTGGGAAAACATAAATGTCAGAAGTCAGAAAAGGTGGCTTTGAAATGTATCCTTTTGATAACTGTTTTTACGCTGACAGCCTGCGGTGCGAAAGAACCGGAGACTCAAACGATGCAGGAGAATCCAACGGCTACACCTGCTGCAGAAGCAACACCGCCTGTTGAAGGAGTAGGAGCCACTCCGGCTACGGAGGACCTAAACGGTGTGAACTGGGACGAGCTTCTAACTGTTTCCGTAGAGGAAGCAAAATATGAATCCAACCCGGAAAACAGAATGGCTCATAATGTGTATGTGGATCCGGATTTGAGTGCTACCTCCGGGAAATTCGACGGATTTATGATTGATTTCAAAGCAGACCAAGCCGGGACGGCTACTTATTGGGCTCTTGCCAATTGGCAAATGAACAAAGATGATTTGCTGAGCAATTATCAAGTCATTGATGTCTATGCAGGCGCATATGCAGGGCTGCAGATGAGACCGGACGGTCCCAAGGCAATTATGTCCTTTTGGGAAATTAAGTATTTGGATGAGTCGGGCAATGAAAAGAAAATTGAGGCAGAGCGCATTTATCCTGCCGGCGGTGACACGAACCGGTTCGGCGGCGAAGGAGAAGGCAGCAATTATATATGCGACTACAAATGGGAAGCAGGAAACTGGTATCGCATGTACTTAAACTGTTATCAGGATGAAGCCGGCAGAACCTATGTGGAGCAGTGGGTAGCGGATCTTGCCACGGAGGAATGGACCTTAATCAGTCGTTTTGACACGGGACTCTATCATTCTTATTTTGAGGGTGGCATGTCCCAGTTTATGGAAAACTATGACGCTAATTATGCCGGTGAAACGAGAACCTTTGAATATCGTAACATTTGTGTAAGAGAGTACGGAGAGGAGGACTGGACAGAAATCTGTACAGCTTATTTATCTGTAGACACCTGGTGGGATAATAAAAAAGGAAATGCGCTTTACGGAGCCACCAAGGATCGTTTTTACGGAATTGCAAACGGTTACGGCCCGGACGCTTATGAGCTGAACGAAGTTGTGGGCGGTATATTTTCGGTTGAAGCGACAGGGAATTATGACATTATGGAGTAATCTGCTTCGAATGGATTAGTAAGGAAAGTTGAGGAACAAAAATGGTTACCTTAAATACATCAGAAATAAGCATCACATTTCTCGCAATATTTCTTTTATTAATATCATCCTTTATTTGCGGTAAATTATTTGAATTGATAAAGGCCCCGAAAGTAGTGGGCGAAATAGTCGGAGGAATGCTGCTGGGCGCAAGTTGTCTGGAACTATTCTGCCCGGATATGTTTAGCGCGATATTTAAAGGATATTCTGAAGAAGAAAAAGTACTGGACATATTTTATCAACTGGGACTGATATTTTTAATGTTTTCCTCAGGATATAATACATCTATCAATGTAACAAAGAAAAATGCAAAAATTTACAGCATGTTATTGTTCGGTGCGACAGTAATACCCATCTTGTTAGGGCTGCCGTTCATAAACTTATACAAGGAACACTTTATAGGGGAAGCCGGAAATACATTTGCATTTGCTATAGTATTTCTAATTGCAATGTCAATTACATCCATTCCGGTAATATCAAAAATATTTTTTGATATCGGAATGATGAATACTAAATTTTCAAATATGGTGCTAACCGTATCTACAATACAGGACCTTTGCTTGTGGATAGCATTAAACATGTCAATAAGTGTTGTGACTACGGGTGGTTTTAAGGCGAGTACATTCATTGTTACAACCATTCTGACAATCGGACTGTTAATGGCAGCCAAAGGAATAGAAGTGATACTTAATAAGAAAAAGATTAAAATCACGAAAAATGTATTATCAATCAGTATATTGGTACTGCTTCTCACAATATATTTATTGTCACAGCTAAATATCAATATTATGTACTCGGCATTCATTGGTGGATATATCATGAAATCCTTAGTTGGACAAGGAAATAAAGATATAGAAAAAATAAAGGATTTCGCATTTGCATTCTTCATACCGCTATATTTTTCGTTGGTAGGCATAAGGTTAGATGTAGTACATAATTTTAGTTTAGTCAGATTTATCATATTCTTCATAATAGCATTCCTGGCTGAGTTTATAGGTACGACCGGCGTAATGTGGTTCTCGAAACTAAAGAAAAAAACAGCAATAAGCTTAGGTATAACTATGAATGCACGTGGTGGTCCGGGCATCGTATTGGCAACCACAGCCTATGCGCACAACATAATCAGCTTAGAATTTTTTACCGTGTTAATAATAACAACTATGTTATCATCAGCAATAGCCGGATACTGGTTAAGAATATTCAAAGAAGATATTAGTAATGAGGGATAAATGATGATTTCTCATATAAAGAATGTAAATACAAAAGGAGAACAGCTATGAATAATCAAGATATAGTAGATTTTAAGAATGCTTACGAAAATGATGAGGTTAAGAACTATGTAAAGCTAATAGAAGAAGAGGACGCAAAACCGGAAAATTATAATGTTTTTAAAATATTAGGATTAAGTGATTACGAGATAAGACATTCAAATTTCCTTGCGTGGTTGCTGAATAATAGAGACAAAGAATTTCTTCTTGAATTTATAAGGAATTGTAACCTTCAAGAAAAGATTAAAGAAGAAGATTTAGTTAACATTGAAATCAATAGAGAAGAGTTTTTTGTGGAGATTGATGAAGTAGGAAATCCGATTTATCGCAAGGTGATTGATAAAGAAGTTGTATTTAGAGCCGGAGAGATTGATTCTGACGATTTTTATACTTTAGAAAGGAAAAAAATAAACGGAAGAATTCAAGTAAATAAAGTCAAGTGGATTAATAATGATTTGGGTAAAGAAAGATACCAGTTCACAAAGACACAGAGATACATTGATATTAATATAGTGGGTGAGAATTTTACTTTAACAATAGAGAATAAGATTGATACAGGCGAACATGATTATCAATGTAGAGCATACAGAAATTATGTGCTGAATAAATATAATACGAAAAAGGAACATTATTTCGTATATTTAGCAAAGAGAAAACCGGAAGATTTTGATATATCTGATGATTTAAATGGAATTTATCCGGAATATCGGTTTATCGACTACAGAAGGATTAAAGAAATTCTCGAAAGAATGAAGGAAAAGAGACCGTTCGCTGATAGATATGGAAATTTGCCGGGAGAAGTTGTTGAGCAATACATAAATATAATCAGTGAATGGGAAAAGATGCAAAAAGGATATAAAGATATTTTAGCTGATTTAGATTTAGCAGATTTTGCCGATAACAAAAAATTTAATGATATGATTAATTCTAATCTGTCATATAGAGAAAAGCGGTTTGTTCATATTGCTCGCCAGTTTTATTTTGAAAAGAAAAAATTGATAGATGATATTATCAAACCTTCTCTTAAAGAGCTGAGTAAAGATAGTGATTATATTATGGAGTCATATGGTAGAGGGAACTATGCCAATGCTATACCGATATCGATTAATGCCTTAAGTGATAAGGAACGAGAAACTTATTATGAGAAGAAGGGAATTCTCGGAAACAAAGAAGAAATAGCCAAAATCAAAGAAGAAAAAAAAGATATTAAAATACAAAATTTGGTGTTTCAGACGGTTGATTACAGAGCGCCAAGAGAGGGAATAGAATATCCAAGTATAGCTATAATTGCAGGTCTTAAAACAGATTATTCAAAGAATCTGATAAAGAAAATAAAGGATAAAGATTTTCTAAAACGTTTATGCAATAAAAAGCAAGAAACAAATTGGAAAATAGAACTAAAAAATTATTACAAAAATGGCAGTCGTTTTAAGGTGGAATATGAAATTTCTTGGAATATAGATAAGATTTCTGAGTTATCCGCTAAAGATAAAAAAACAATTTTTGATAAGGATAGGGTAAAAGGATATACAGCTGACGATATTTTCAGTAAGGATTTTTGGGATTATATTAAATTGGTTAAAGATAAAGAGTTGTGTGAGAATTTGCCGGATTGGGTGAATAGTATAAGGACGTATTTTATTGTAGGTAATGGTACCGGGATAAAGAGCGATAATTCTGAACCTAACAGCATAGAAAGGTCTCTTAATGCCATTAATAAGTTTTGGGGCAAATACAAGGACTATAAAGATAAATTTGATGCTTGGTTAGAAAAGCAATCAAAGAGTGAAGTTGATATAGCTGATATTAATGGACTTCTTGGAAAGGAGATTTTTGAAGAAAAGGACAAGACCATAATTAAAAGACTGAGAGACATTGATGATTTTAAAAGATGGATTAAGGAGAATAAGTCGGAAAGCAGGTTTAAAAAGGTTATTAATGAATATATAAAGAATAATGGTGAGTTCGATTTGAGAGAGCACAAAATGATATATCTTGGTTGGAATCTGTCCTTGGTTTATGTAATAGAGGATGAAATAATTAAAAAGCTAATTGTGGGTAATTATGACAATGATGATGATTATGAAGCGGATAAAGCTAAGATTAAGGAGACGTTAAAGGAAATATTCCTCCGGAAAACTATAGAAGGGGTAGAGATTTTTGGAAATATGCCAGGAATGGATTGTACGTATGTAGACTGGTTTAAAGAGGTTGTTTTCAAAGTGTAAGCCAGGAAGTTATTTTAACCTGTTATGCCGACAATCGGCATAACAGGCGTTCTCTTTACCCACTATTCCTCTCTGGCCTCTGTCAGTTCCTTATAAATGTCATAGGCCAGTTCTTTGGGCTCCAGCACAACGATGGAGCTTCTAAATGGTTTCATCCAGCGTTTAAAGGAATTGATGCCCAGGATGTCATCTTCATAATAGTAAATGTTCGGAGACTCGTGCCCCTGAGAAGAATCTTCAACGGGGCCGTATAGCTCAGCGTATGCACGACGATAGGTGTCCTTTCGAATCTGCTCAATGATGTCGGAAGTATCTTCATATATTTGCAGTTTCACATGCACGGGGTCCTCGTCCATAACCTCATCCAGCGCATCCGGATGATAGCTCCATATTTGATTTACACGCTTGACCGTTTCGGAAGAAACGGTTATTTTGTTTGAATTAACGGGTTTCTGTTTTGTGGTTTCTGAATAGATATTATTAGAATCAATGCCGATTTCCCGGATGGTCTCTTTGCCGGTTTTTGCATCTTTATTTATATGCACTATCTCACAAGAATGAATTTCAGTAATGGGTAAGCTTAAAATATAATCGTCGTCTTCATAAGTTTCTATGACATAAAGCAGACCGGTATCAATATCCTGTTTGATAAAATGTGGTGTCATGGATAAGGAAGATTTTTCGTCTTTCTTATCATCTTCGAGCGTTATTCTTATGGATTCCCCAAGTCGTATCGCTTTATCCACAGTAAGCATAATGTCTGCGTTATAGTATGGATTGTCCCTATTGGATATCAACGTAAGAGGAAAGGGAAAACCATAAAAATCGTAATGAAAAAAACAAGAAGGCTCATAACCTGTGTATAAGTTGTAGCTGTATACATTGTATTCCGGGATGGTCATAGGTATCAATTTACTTGCAGAACCGGAATAGTCAAGATTATGTAATTTTGCCGGATTACCATAGGTAGTTAATGCTTTGGCATTCATGTGGTAGCAGGGTTCGCCGTTTAAAGAGGATACTTGGATGTATGGAGCAAAAAGAGGGTGTCCCTTAGGTGCTTCATAGCCCATCAGATACTCCAAGTCCTGTTTAACCTGTTGCTCGAATATTCCGATAGCCTTTGCCATATTCGGTATGGTTGCCTGAAAATCTTCGTCATACAAACATGCAATTAAGGCAGATAATCTATGATAAACATTCATTTATATTCTCCTTGTATTCCAATTGAAAGGCTTCTTCATATCGTTTTTTCCACTTTTGCTTTTCCTGATGAACAATATGTAGCGCGTCCCCATTCAAAGTGTCATCCGTGGATTCATCAAACAGAGAGCGATAGGTCCACGTTCTTATTCTATCCCGCTCGTATTGTTCCTTGGTTTCATTTAGCTTTGTAATGCAGTCCAAGGGCAGAAGAAAATCGTTTTTCTCAGTAGCCCCGTCTGTAATACCTCTTCCGTATATATAGAATTTCCTTTTATCTACGTCATAGATAACGTCAGCGGTTTCAAATCCCCTATATAGAGTATGTTGTGGGTTTTCACCATCGGACTGACAAGTGATATTCAAACAATTTGTTTGATAAGAAGACCGCAGAAAATGCTCCAGCATATCCGGAATAGTCAGAGGATATATATTCTTTTCATCATACAAAAGAGAAGGAGAAATCTTCGGCCAATGTTTCAGCAGGCGTTTCTTTAAATCTGAAAAAAGCACGGATGCTGTTTCGTTCTCCAAAAAATAGAATAAGGAGTAGGCGGTTGGTTGGTCTAAAACAGCTACCTT
>JAZSII010000018.1:0-10589 GCA_045533725.1 Acetatifactor sp.
CATCTCCTAGAAAATAAATATCATCCGGCTGTATTTTCTCTATTTCCTTTTCCAACGCCCGCACTGCCGGCATATTTCCGTGAATATCTGCAAGAAATAAAATTTTGCCCATTGTTTCTCCTCCTTAGGTACTGCCGTCTCCACTTACATAATGTCATTTATTCCCATTCAAGATAACTGTCTTATATACATCATAGCAGAATTTTGCTTCCTCTGCAGTAAGATGTTCCTTAGAATAAACCGCTTTTCTGACTAACGCAAAATATGCATCCCATTGCGCCTCATCAATCTGAGGATAAGTCTTCTTCAAAACTGTCAAATACTCTGCATCCGAATATTTCAGTTTTCTGTTCTTCTTTTCCACAGTACGCTCATACATCAGCTTGTTTATCCACTGGATGGCGTTTCTGCTTTCGTCTTTGCGCATGTAGCCGGACAAACGCTTCATTCCATGCCCTTTTCGTTTTGACAAATAGCTGCGGAACACAAAACCTATTCCTACCGTAAACAGCAGTCCGAATATCACTAGGAAAATCATTCCTGCAGCACTGCCATCCCGGTTACTCTCTTCCCGCCGGTCCTCTGAATCTTCCTCATTAAGGGAATCTTCGTCATCTCCGGTAGCTTCCTCGTCATCTTCAGGCGACTCGGTCACTTCCGGCTCCTGAGGCATTTCTGTAGGCTCCTCCTCCGGCGGAGTTGTTGGCTCCGGTGTAGGCTCCGTTGTGTCGTCCTCCGGCGGTTCCGTGGTCTGAGGTGCTCTGTCCGTACCGCCATACCCCGGCGTCATCTCAATCGGTACCCATCCATAGTTTTCCAGATAAATCTCCGTCCAAGCATGGGCGGCCGAATCCAAAACCGTAGCCTCGTACTCCCCGGTTTCCCCGGAAAAATCACTCTGCCATACTACGTATCCGGTGGCATATCTGGCCGGCACACCTAATTCCCTCAAAAGTAACGTTCCTGCTGAAGCAAAATGCTCACAGAAACCTTCCATATCATTATCCAAAAAGAATTCTACAACATCCTCCCCTTTGGGCAATTCCTCCAACTCCAGACTATAGGTTCCATGTCTCTTCAAATAATCCGAAACCGCATATGCCATTTGTAATCTGTTATAATTGACAACATCTGCAGTATGGTTTTGGGGAGTCAAATATGCGCTGTAGTTCCCTTGCAATTCCTCGCTTTTTATTTTTTTCGCCAAATCTTTGACTTCTTCCTGGTCCCGTGCAACCGTCAGATAATTCTCATACACAAAATCATTATACCATTCCTTAAAACGGGAATTCTCGCTTGCCACGAACTCGTCACCAGCTAAAAAGTTGAGTTTCCCCCAACCGTTTACGGTAATTTTGTCCTCCGCCTTTTTTCTTTTTATCACGGAATCCCCGGTAAACTCACATTCTTCGGGTATCTCTTCCCCTCCTGATGCATAAGGCAAATATGCATAATTATCACAATTATCCGTATAGCTGATTTCATAAGAAACAGGGGAATTATAGAGCTTTTTTTCCTGCTTGTACTGCACTTCCCAAAGTCTTTCTGCCGCCCTGTCTTCCTCAATGCCATACTCCTTACAGGCCTCTGCAAAAGCATCTTCATCCATTCTCCATGTGCTGCCTGCGTAATCCGTACAATACCCCCCGCGCAGATATATTGTTCCTGTAGGTTTCACGTCCGTCTCCAACGTAAGCACAGGCTCATTCTCATACTCCGGAGCTTTATTGTCAATTTCCTTAACATCATCTGATGACGAAAAGAAAGCAAAATTCAAAATTTTCTCGCCCAGTGTCTCGTCCGACTGTTCCCAGTATTCAAACCAATCTTCATTCATGGCAAGCATTTGTTCCTCTGCATCCTCTTCATAATGCCCGGCTATTATAATTAAAAATACCAGTACTCCTCCCAACACCACCAGCCGCTTCCACATAATACGTGCACTGTTTTCCAGACAGATTATTAATACACTACATCCAAATACCAGTGCCAAAGCATTCCACGCAGGCACAGCCAACACCAAAAGACCTGCACAGATCACACTTATGGGTACCAGCAGAACAAGCTTTCTTTTACCCAATTTCCCGCCAATCACTACCGCCAGTGAAAATAAAGCCAGTAACAAAAACTCTATAACGGGCTGTAGGTGTACTGTCCCCCTATACCCCAACTCATATTTTTTGGAATGCATAGCTAATCGGGACAAATAGGTATCCTGAAACAGCTCGAACCCGTAACTCCAGTCCTGACTCCTACCTCCATAAAGCAACCACAGTGCCACGCCTAACACCACCAGAAGCACCATCACTCCCAGGATCTCAAACATTCTGTGCCTTTTCCCACTCTTTGCTTTTCCTCTGCTTTGGTACTGTTCCAGCCATCCGTTTGAAAAGCAAAAGCCTACACAGAGTAACATCGTAAGCAAATAGAACTTTACGCTACCCGTCATTTCGGATATACCAAAAACGTTTCCGGCTAAAGAAAGACTGCCCCATGCAAGCAACCCTTGTAGTACGCCAAAGAGTAGTGGGTAAAGCCACCATTTCCCGGACTCTTTATTTAGTTCCTGTTTCCATTCTACCTGTTTTATTGCCACAACTCTATGTCTAACCTCTTAACGTTTACAATAACAACTCAAATTCTGCTATGGATTTCTCCACATGTTCCTTTTGGAACCGGGTTATTACAGTGTCTTTCTCAGACAATATCAAATCCTGTCCCAATACAATATGATGCATAAGCACTTCGGAGCTGTATTTTTCCTTGTACTGCTCCAAACAATTGATACCGCTTTCCCTGTCAAAATCCTGCAACAGATACAACAAAAATTCATAAAAGCTCTCTTCATCGTCCACCCGGATTCTCTTTACGTCCTGATAATACCTGCTGTACCATGCCACGTAATGTGGGCACTCCTTGTCCATTACCGAAAAAGACAGACTGGCAGCCACTTGAAAAAACGCATCTGAAGCATCCTTTTTCCTTCCGCGCTTGCCGCCTTTTTCTCCGTCCCCCTCCAAAATAAGGACGGTAGCGCATGCCTTGGGAAAACCATTTTCTCTCACAATCAATTCATCCAGCTTTGCACTGAGTTTCCAATGCACATTTTTCAGCTTGTCCCCGTCTTGAAATTCACGTAGCTTGAACACCTCACTGGCATCATCACCGCTACGCAAAGTATCATAAACCGTAGCTTCTCCCACAAAGTTCCTCACACTCTCTGTCAGTCGTACCTCCACGGGATAATAGTCCGGCAACGCCAAAAAAGAGACTGTCTCTTTGCATTTTTTTGTCACATATAGGAGTCCCGTCAAATCGTATATACGAATCTTTTTTAGGCTGATTTCATAATTGCCTGCATCTACGGGCGTTACGCTAAACATCCCTCCGGCTCCTGCCTTATTCTTTTTTCGAATGATTCTTTTCTGCTTCAGACTAGTGTTTTCCATGCGAATTACAAAGCAGGTATTACCGGTGTATGCTTTCCCTCTCCGCATCACTTCGATATTCACCCGAATCGCTTCTCCCTGTTGGGTCAGTGTAATCGGCACCTGCAAACTTGCTCTCATTCCCAAGCGGCACACAAGCATCATAACCAATGCCAGCGTGATATATGCCAATATCACACCGCCAAGAAGCAGCAATGCGCCACTACCATGTACCACCGCCGCATAGAAAAGTATGGCTACCACAATAAGCCCTTTCAGATAACTAAACACGATACTCATTCCTCTTCATATAAGATGTAGGCTGCTTTACTTCTTCCAAAATCTGTTCCAAAACAGCAGTTTCCTTTACATGTGCTACTCGCGCTTTCGTATTCAACACAATTCTATGTCTGGCAATATCCTTAAACACATCCGCCACGTCATCCGGAATCACATAATTGCGCCCTTGCAAAAAGGCCCTTGCCTTAGCCATTCTGGTACAGGCAATGGTTCCTCTGGGACTGATTCCCAACTCAATGTACTGATTATTTCGGGTAGCTTCCACCAGCTTCACTATGTATTTGTACACATTATCATGAACATGTATCTGCTCTACCAAGTCCTGCAATTCCTTAAGCTCCTGTGCCTGTAGAACGCAGAATACCTGCTCTGCATTCAAACGGGTACTCTTGCCCTTCGCAATTTCAATCTCGTCCGCTATTTCAGGATATCCCATACTCATACTTATCATAAATCGATCCAGCTGGGATTCCGGCAAAAGCTGGGTACCCGCACTACCCTTGGGATTCTGAGTAGCAATTACAACAAAAGGCTCCGGAACTCTTCGGGTAACACCATCCACCGTTACCATTCCTTCTTCCATAACCTCCAACAACGCTGATTGGGTTTTGGGTGATGTACGGTTAATTTCGTCTGCCAAAAACAGATTGCACAACACCGGACCGGGCTTGTACGAAAAGGTTCCCGTCTCCTTTTGGTATACGGAAAAGCCCAGCAAATCGGACGGTTGCACATCCGGTGTGAACTGAACTCTCTGATTCTCCAACGCCATTACCTTGGAAAAAGCTACCGCCAACGTAGTTTTACCCACGCCCGGCACATCCTCAATTAAAATATGACCTCTAGCCAAAATCGCAGAAAATGCCTTCTCCACCTGCGCATTCTTGCCATGCACCACTTTTTTCACTTCTGCCAAAACATCCTCTGCCTTTTGATAGGCGAGTTGATAAACTGCGGTTTTTTCCATACTACTTCCCTCTCTCATGTTAATAGCCATAAATATCATAAATCTCCGGCATATACACTCCCGGTTCCTTATACACAATCAATGGTTTCTCCACGGTCATACGGCTCTTTCCGCCGCGAGTGGCTTCTATAAGCACCATATTAGGCTCTTTATCTACATAAGGATACACCAATTGCATACGCTTCGGCTCCAGCTTGTGCTGTACCAGAGTCGTCATAATTTCTGCCAGACGGAAGGGTCTGTGCACCATAAAAAAATGTCCGCCGGGCTTCAACAGCCTGGCCGCCTGTGAAATCACATCTTCTAATGTACAAAGCACCTCATGGCGTGCAATAGCCTTGGGAGCATCCGGATTGGTCAGCCCATGCTGACCGATCATATAAGGTGGATTGCAGGTAATAATATCAAAAGAAGCAGACTTAAATATCCTGTCTGCTTCCTTAATATCGCCTGTTACAATATCAATTTTTTCAGAAAGTCCGTTTAACGCCACACTACGCCTTGCCATATCCGCGCTTTCCTCCTGGATTTCCAGGCCGGTCAGATGTGCGGCTTCGGTTTTGGCTTCCATAAGAATCGGTATGATGCCCGTTCCCGTGCCCATATCCAAAACTACATCACCCTTCTTTGCCTTTGCAAAGCCGGACAAAAGCACTGCGTCCATGCCGAAACAAAACTTTTCAGGATTCTGAATAATCTGATACCCATTTCGCTGCAATTCATCCAAACGTTCGTTGTCTTTCAGATTAATTGTCATCGAGTTTTGATTTTCCTTCCTGTTTTTCTAAGCGTTCCAATTCACGCATTTCTTCCTTGGAAAGCTCTACCTTTTCCTTCCGAAACCGCTTCTTGAAGCGCAACTTGCTTGCCTCGTATTCTCGAATTTCCTTCTCATCTCCGTTTTCCACGACTACCTTTACCAGCTGACGAAGCACATTTACGCTTTGTACTTCTCCCTTAAAGCCGTCATCCGTGGTCACGAAATCACCCACGCCGGGAAGCTTGCGATTCAACTCCTCATAGGTTTCTTCCTCATGCTTCAAGCAACACATCAGTCTGCCGCACACACCGGAAATCTTGGTAGGATTTAAGGATAAATTCTGCTCCTTCGCCATCTTAATGGAAACCGGTATGAAATCGGATAAATGGGTATGACAGCACAGGGGTCTTCCGCAAATACCGATACCGCCCACAATCTTGGTTTCATCACGCACACCAATCTGGCGAAGCTCGATACGGGTCTTAAATACTGCTGCCAAATCCTTTACCAGTTCACGGAAATCAATACGTCCGTCCGCAGTAAAGTAAAACAGCACCTTATTATTGTCAAAGGTATATTCTGCATCAATCAGTTTCATTTCCAGGCCATGCTTCTGAATCTTCTCCAGACAAACCTTGTAAGCTTCCTTTTCCTTTTCCTTGTTAGCAGCTTCCTGCTCCACGTCTCTCTGATTTGCAATACGAAGCACCGGTTTCAAAGGCTGGATGACCTTATCATCCTCCACATCCTTCATATCGCTTACCGCTGTACCAAATTCAATACCACGGGCGGTCTCCACGATTACATGGTCACCCTTTTTTACCGTAAACTTACCCGGGTCAAAAAAATATATCTTACCTGCCGTTCTGAAACGAATTCCTACAACCTTAATCATATGACTCTCCAATCTATCTACCACAAATTTGCTGACCGGCTTCATTATAGGTCCGGTCTTTTTCATAAATAAAATTATGACTTTTTGAGTATAGCATAATTTTCACATTCTGCAAAGTGAAAAAAAGTTGGGAATACAGAACCTTAAAGGAATCTTAATAATCACGGTATATTTTATACAAAATATGTAAATAAGGGACTTGATTTCTCAAGTCCCCCGATGTATACTTTACTTAGAAAGGTAGTCGGACACGAGTTCCGATTGCCCTCAGTTTGGAAAATACTACAAGAATAGCATCCTAAACTTTGTCAGGGGCGAGGATGCTATTTCTTATTGTTTCGATTATCTATATATGACAGCGCCGCAAATATCACCAGTATGTTGAATGACCCGCCAAAAATGCTGCATCATTTGTGCAGATATACATCTACTTCGTCAAATTACATATCTATTTTAACAAATAGATATTCATACAATACGATAGGGAACTAATTTCCCTAGAACCTGGCTTTATCCAGTGCATTCATTGTGTTATAATATACTGTTAGATAACAACTTTCGCTTGATACAGGTATTCATAAAATGAAGCGAAAATTTATGGTATACTACAAAATAAGGAGAGTGATATTATGAAGAAAATAGCATTATCAATCATGATGTGTATCGTATTAACACTTACAGGTTGTGCTAAATATACAACCATCAATACTAACACATCATTACCTACAACTGAATATAATGACCCTTCTATCGATAAGAATATCACTGAAGATATTACTAACGAAGAAGATGAAATCGTTATCACACCTAATGATGAAAGTAACAATAATGGCATCAACGAGAACCCCTACCTTGTGCAATCAAATGTTCCTGCAATTGTTGTACCTGAAGATACAACCTATTTTGGATATGAATATAACCACGGTAGTGAGTTCAATGGTGATGAACTCTACGAGTTTGATGACGATTTGACAAGAGGTTCTGTATCATTAAAGAACTTATACTCACGTTCCATCGATACCTTAGATTATGAAGCATACTACGGTATCAGTGCATATGTCGAAAATGACGATGTTTATGTAATCGCTTATAATCATTCAAGTGAACACAAAATCTTATCGGCTAACATCGTTAGCGATATGGGCGATAAGAAACCACTTGATATCAATTATGAAAATTACATCGTTATCAATGGAGACGACCTTGATTATGGACTTTACAATATCATCGTCGAATTTGACACAAATGTCGTAGACTTGTATATATTCGTTGCAGAAAACGGTGTATATACTTGTAAAAATACAGAACACCTTTCTACTTATCAACACTTATACAATGTTATCGAAAGAAAAACTACCGTAAACAATCTATTCGAATTGTATGGTATTGAACCAGAAGATTGCTTATCAATCGATGACATTTACTACCCTTGTCTAAACGAAAATGGAGGTAGATGTGATACCCAAAGATGGGCTGAATTATCACATGACCTACTCATTGAAAATTCACAATGGTCTGATGAATTCAAATTATTCGTATATGTTGAATGGTTCAACAACAACATCGCTTATGATTACTGGCGTGCAAATAATGGTCCATCCAGAGCTAAATACTACAATGTATGGGATGGCACATATAGCATGTGGAACACCAAAATTGGCGTATGTTGTGACTTCACAAATGCACTTATAATCATGCTTCGTGAACAAGGTATTCCTGCTACATCTCTCGAAAACGATGGTCATATGTGGCTTGGTGTATATATTGATGGTCAATGGAGAGAAGTAGACCTTACTACTATCCTACAATATTCCACATACGAATTACACAACTATTCACGAGATGACTTCGAATGTAGTTGGAAAGATTACACAGATTATGGTACTTATGGTTGTGATGAATTGTTCTACATTGGCGAAGATGTATGGACATATGATAGAATCATCAATGGTAGAATCATAGACATCGATGTTCCTTAAACAACTACCCACTGCAAGAACACAGTTCTTGTAGTGGGATTTTTTGGGCTCTTTGTCAATAGTTGGGGTGGGATTCGCAGGAATCCCACCCCAACTATTGACAAAGAGCCCAAATTAACAGAAGCTTATTTACCCGAAAGGGAGCATATTATGTTTCAGATTATCCTCCGTTCTCTCTATTGAATCACATCCGGATTGTGCTTTCCAACCTTGATTACGGCCTCCAGCATGGAGTAATAATTGGGTTTAGGTTCAATGTTACAGTCGAACACACAATAATTATTGGAGTCACTCTCGTACATCAAATACCCATCCATAAGGCTGAAAATATTAACCACGGTAATATTTGCGTTTCCGCCGTTGCTGTCATCCAGCGCCAACATATACTGAATAAACTTTTTGTAGCACGCTGCCTGTTTCTCATAGGATTCCGGTGACGTATCCTCAGCAACGATATTTAACTCCGTCACCTGCAATTCCAATCCTAATTCCGCATACTTGACTACCGAATTGTATACATCCATCAAATCCGTGTCTACTGACAAATTACACTGCATACCCAGCGCATCTACCAAACCGCGTTCCTTCAAATATTCCATCAGCTCATAGATATAATAACTTTTTTCTGAGTACCAGGAATTATAATCGTTATATACCAACGCCACACCCTCTGCCGCATACTTTCTTGCATAAGTGAAAGCAATCTCTACATATTCATAGCCCAAAATATCATACCACTGATTGGTTCCGTCAGGACTCTCGCCGCTGGTACGACACCTCCAGCCGCTTTCCTTTTCAAGGTCTGCAGGCTCCACACATTCATTTACCACGTCCCAGCAGTACACCACGCCCGGGTAATTGTTCTGACAAAACTCCATCATCTGGCGGATATAACTCTCCAACCGATATTTTAAGGTTTCTGCATCCACATAGGCACCATCTTCCAAGTAGCCCTCTCTAAAAAACCAATCCGGTGTCTGAGCATGCCATACCAAAGTATGACCACGCACGCCAATACCGTTTTCCTGACAAAACGCTAACATCTTATCTGTTACCGTGAAATCCAACACTGGGTCTTCTACACCGTTTGCAGAAGCTTCCTGACATGCGGCCTGCACTAACATATAGCTGGGTTTCATCAAATTGGTAGCCGTAGTAGTGTTGCAATGATATTTCAAAAGTTCCTGCATTTCCGGGCTTTCTACTGCAAAAGTCTGGGCATTGTAACCGGACATAGCCAGACCAAACTTAAAATATGGTGCAAAGGCTTCCTTCAAAGGTACGCAGGTAAGTGCCGCCTCCATATCATACTCACTGTCTGCGATACTTTCCGGTACCACATACTCTGCTACCACACGGTAATCCTCCGGTGTGCTCCACTCCTTGGCAGGTTTTTTCGCATCCTGTGCCGGTTCATCCTCTCCGTTCTCGATGGTCCCCGCCACCTCGCCTCCGGTTGCCTCCTGTCCTGCTCCACCGGCTTCATCTCCCTGCGCTCCTGCACCTTCACCGGTTTGCACCTGTTGCTCCCCGGACTGCGCATCATCCTTTCCGCAACCTATCAACATACCTGCACACAGTCCCACTATGGTCAGGCACAATAACACTTTCTTTCTCATCCGTTTTCCTGGACCTCCAATAACAATAATTCCATAGCCAAGTCAAAGTTAACATTGGCATCCAGACGTTTTTTCGCCGTATCCAAGGCTTTGATTACATTTTCGATTCCCTCGTAACTGCTTCTTGCCGCAACCTTACGAAGAGCCTGAATCTCCTCACGAAATACAATATGATTCACATCATTTGTGGCCTTGAAGAGCAAAACATCCCTGTACCAAATCGACATAATATCCAGATAATCATTGACTTCCAGCTTATACTCATTAATCTTCTTGATGGCCGCAACGATTTCCTGAATCTCCATATCCTTGATATATTTAAGCAGTGACAGAGCCTCTGCCTTTACATTTTCAAATTCCTCGGATGCTGCCAGCATCTTTGCCTTGCCTACATTTCCTCTGGCAAAAGCCACGCACACTTCTGCCTTATAATCCGGCACCTGCAATTCTTCCATCAAATACTTCTTTACCAACGCATCCCGCACGGGCTTCATATTTAACACCACACATCTGCTGAGAATCGTAGGCAACAAAGTATTAATATTGGACACCAGCAAAATAATCACTGCATACGCAGGGGGCTCCTCCAAGGTCTTCAGAATCGCATTCTGTGCCTGGGGTGTCATTTTCTCCGCTTCGCT
>JAZSII010000171.1:0-11777 GCA_045533725.1 Acetatifactor sp.
CGTCGCAGCTGCAGTCTTAACCCGCTCTTATTGTCTTATGGTATATGAATGTTGTGAAAAGGTTTGGGGCAGTTATGCGAGCCGCCCAAGTGGCTCTCGCATTTGGCCCATGTGCTGCCAGGCATTCGCGCACGGTCTGCGCCCCGCAGACGTGTGTGCGCGAAAACACCCTTTTGCGAATAGTTGTATGTATCTTAATACACTTCTCTCAATTCATATTTATTCCACAACCGAGTACAATTTACGTTCCGGATTGTATATGTCAACACCTTTTTTCTCAAATAACTGCGCAACCGTCACAAATTCAAAGCCTCTTTCCAAAAGCTTGGGAACAAAAACCTTCATCGCATCAACTGTATTCATATTACGTAACATATCATGAAGCAAGTAGATTACGCCGTCCCTGGCTTCCTTTAAAACCGTTTCGATACGTTCTTCAACAGTTGTTTCAATTACCCAGTCATTGCAACCGATACCGCAAATAAACGGTAATTTAATGATGTCATACATTTCATCTTTAACAGCAATAAACGGCGGTCTGAAAAATTGCGGCTTCTTTCCGATTATTTCAGTGATTTTTTCATCTAAAGTTTCCACTTCATATTTGATTTCTTCTACGGATAATTGATTCATAAATTTATGACTTATCGTATGATTTTCAATATCGCAGCCAAGGGAAACTGCACGTTTCATCACAGGAATTGTGGTATCATTAATATTATTTCCGATCACAAAAAATGATGCAGGAATATGATATTCTTCCAAAATATCCAAAACAAGCGGAGTTATCTCCAAATTAGGGCCATCATCAAAAGAAAGTGCTATCATAGGTTTATTTGTCATACTCTTCTCCTTTTTATTATATTGTTTATTATTTAACAATGACATCTGAATCCAATACTATGGTAAAGGGACCGTCATTTATCAATGAAACCTTCATATCTGCGCCAAATTCACCTTTTTGTACGTTTGTAACCAGCTCTGAACATTGTGACAATACATATTCATACAATCCATTCGCCATATCCGGATCTCCCGCATCGATAAAAGAAGGTCTGTTACCCTTCCTGCAGTCAGCGTACAATGTAAATTGCGAAATAATCAATAAACTTCCGTTTACATCATTCAAAGACAAATTGGTTTTTCCGTTTTCATCTTCAAAAATACGTAATCCAATGAGTTTTTTTACCATTTTGTCAGCAATTTCTTCTGTATCAGTATTATTTATACCTACAAATACAAGAAATCCTTTGTCGATAGCTCCGATTATTTCTCCGTTCACAGATACATTTGCTTCTATTACACGCTGTATTACAAATTTCATATGTACTTCTCCTCTCCCATTATTTCTATCATACACTTTTCATTCTTTATTAACAAGCTTATTTTTAACGGTTTTCATTGTAATCAGCAGATTGTAATAATCTGATAAAATGTTAAGAAATCCTTGTCGTATGATTCAAAAAAGGCTAAAATATGTTTAGAAAGAATTCGGAAAGGTTATAAAGTATGAAACTGCAACAAGTACTTAGTTATACGCGTCGCGCCATTGACGATTATCATATGATTGAAGACGGAGACAAAATTGCTATTGGTATCTCCGGCGGCAAAGATTCCCTCACACTTCTCTATGCCCTACATGGGCTTAAACGCTTTTATCCAAAAAAGTTTGACATCCATGCAGTAACAGTCGATCTGGGCTTTCAAAACCTTAATTTGGACAAAATAAAAGCTATTTGCGAGAAGTTAAATGTAGAATATACTATAGTTGAAACAGAAATTGCAAAAATCATTTTTGATGACCGTAAAGAAACCAATCCCTGCTCCTTATGTGCTAAAATGCGAAAAGGTGCTTTAAATGATGCAGTGAAAGCTGCCGGATGTAACAAGGTTGCCTATGCACATCACAAGGATGATGTAGTAGAAACCATGCTCATGTCCCTCATCTTTGAAGGACGATTCCATACTTTCTCTCCCGTTACATATTTGGACCGCATGGATTTAACCGTAATCAGACCTCTTATGTATATGAATGAATCTGATGTCATCGGATTTATCAACAAATACGAGGTACCTGTCGTTAAAAGCCCCTGTCCCGCTGATGGATATACAAAAAGAGAATATACAAAGCAACTGCTTCGACAGTTAAATTTGGAAAATCCCGGTGTGAAGGAAAGAATGTTTACTGCAATTCAAAACGGCAATATGAAAGGATGGACCGAATACTTTGGCAATAAATAAACCAACAAATTATCATGAGGAACAAAAAAAACAAAATATATTACGGATGCGAGAAATTTTAGAAACACTGCCTGCTTTTTGCAAGGATTATTTCCGCGGCATTGAACACTATACCTCTGCCCGAACCCGCCTTGCATATGCCTATGATTTAAGAGTCTTCTTTGAATTTATGCATAAAAATAATCCTGAATGTGCCAAACTGGAAATCACAGAGTTTCCCATTTCTTTATTGGAACAAATAACCAGAAGCGATATTCTGGAATATCTAGATTATGTTTCCTACTACACCAAGGACACTCTTGAAATCACCAATGAAGAACGCGGTAAATCCCGCAAAATTTCTTCTTTACGCAGCTTTTACCGTTACTTTTATGAAAATGAGCTGATTCAAAGCAACCCGGCGTCACTTGTACCCGTTCCCAAGCTTCACGATAAAGAAATAATACGCTTGGAACCTAACGAAGTAGCCATTTTGCTGGACCAGATTGAAGCCGGAACCAAACTAACAAAGAAAGAATTGGAATACCACAAAAAAACCAAGCTTAGAGATGTTGCCCTCGTTACACTACTTTTGGGAACCGGTATTCGTGTTTCCGAATGTGTAGGATTGGATTTAAATGATGTGGATTTTGATGTAAATGGTATTCATATCTTACGAAAGGGTGGCAAAGAAGCTGTTGTATATTTCGGTGATGAAGTAGAAATTGCTCTCTTAGATTATTTAGAGCAAAGGGAACATATGATACCGGAAGAAGGACATGAAAATGCACTCTTCCTTTCCTTGCAAAACAGAAGAATCTCCGTACGTTCTGTTGAAAAGCTGGTCAAAAAATATTCATCCAGAGTAACTACCCTAAAAAAAATTACTCCGCATAAATTACGTAGTACATATGGCACTTCTTTGTACCGGGAAACAGATGATATTTATTTAGTTGCCGCAGTTTTGGGGCATAATGATGTAAATACTACGAAAAAACATTATGCGGCTCAGGATGATTTGCAACGACGGTTGGCTGCAAATAAAGTCAGATTACGTGAATAATAACTAAATCAAAAAAACCGTATGTAATTGAGGAATGCCCCAAACATACGGTTTAATAATGATATCTCAAAATCAATAATATTCATTAGAGAAATACGGTATAATAATGCACTGACCATATTTAATCGTATCATCCGACAAATGATTGATATTCATAACTTCTTCAATATATTCATTAATATCATCATAATAGGAATAATCAATATGCTCCTTTGCGATACTCCACAGAGTATCCTCCTTACCGATTTCAAAGGATTTAAAATATTTGTATGTGACATCAGTTTCTTCCACTGCTTTTGATGTAAATGACTTAAAGGTAATTGCACAAATAAGAACCAACGCAACGCTCAATACTGCCAAAAGATATTTTCTATGAAGCTCTCGCTGTCTGTGAATTTTTCTCTGATAATTCCTATATTCTCTTTCTGTCATTCTTTTATAGGCAACTGTACTCATATTCTTCCTCCTATGTATTACATTGATGTATTATAAACTATCTTGTTCGAATAATTGTTCGGAACACTTGTTCTTGTTGTTCTTATTATATCGAACATATTTTCGTTTGTCAATACAAAAATCGAACATATTTTTGGAATATATGTTTGCTTTTTTACTTTTTATATGTTATGATATGGTTAATTCAATTAATACATACAATTATTTTATACATATCAGGGAGGAAATCATATGGGTTATGGTAAAATCACTGCCAAGCAGCAACAGATCTTAGATTATATTAAGGATGAAATTTTAAAACGCGGTTATCCGCCTACTGTTCGTGAAATCGGTGAAACAGTTAATTTGAAATCCACCTCTTCCGTACACTCTCACCTGGAAACTTTGGAAAAGAACGGATACATACGTCGCGACCCTACAAAGCCTCGTGCCATTGAAATATGCGATGACAGCTTCCAAATTGTACGTACGGAAATGGTAAGCCTTCCCGTTATCGGAAATGTTGCTGCCGGCCAGCCCATTTTGGCAGAAGAAAATATTGAAGAATATTTCCCGGTTCCGGCAGATGTTGTTCCCAAGGGAGAATCCTTTATTTTAAAAGTACGCGGAGATTCCATGATTAATGCCGGCATCTTTAGCGGAGACCGCATCTTTGTACATTCCTGCAATACTGCCAACAATGGCGACATGGTTGTTGCTTTGATTGATGATTCCGCTACTGTCAAAACTTTTTATAAAGAAAACGGATATATTCGTCTACAACCCGAAAATGATGATATGGATCCTATTATTGTAGATGATTGTCAAATAGTCGGAAAAGTATTCGGTGTTTATCGTTTTTATCGCTAATTTTTTTGAATAAATTCTTTTATTCAGGTTACACTATTAATGAATTTCAAATGTTTTTTTGAAAGCAGAATGGAGGTTAATCATGGGTAAAAGATATTTAGATTGTATAGCACTTACTATTGCAATTATTGGTGCCGTTAACTGGGGGCTCATCGGATTATTTCGCTTTGACTTAGTTGCCTTTATTTTTGGCGACATGACTTTGCTTTCCAGAATCGTATATTCTTTGGTTGGTTTGTGTGGTTTATACTTACTTACCTTCTATATGAATATTTTCGACCGGACCGAATAACTCAATTTAAAAATCAAGTACAAAAATACCGATGGTACTTTCCATCGGTATTTTCTCATACATAATTCATTTTATCCTTAATGATTGGAATTGTACTATATTGATTGTGTATCAACCAGTTTTCCGTCTCTCCATATTCTTTCCAAATCATAGAGCAAGCGATTTTCTTTATCAAAAATATGAACAATGATATCTCCAAAATCCATTAAAATCCAATTTGCCGTATCATACCCCTCAATCTGTTTACAATGAACTCCTGCTCTTCCCAGTTTTTCTTCCACATTATTACATAATGCCTGAATCTGACTGGAATTATTTCCGCCGGCAATCAGAAAGTAATCTGCCAAAACAGATACCTCACAAATATCAATCACTTTAATGTCTTCTGCTTTTTTATCTTCCAATGCCTCAATTGCAATCTTTACCATATCCTTTGATTTATCCATTTTGCCTCCTACTATCTGTTCTCCAGACTTTTTACATAAAACTCATAAGTTTCCTTTGTTTTTGTATCTATATCCTCTTCCGATTCCTCTAAATATTCCAGTGTATCCTGCAATATCTTTATTAATGCGCAGTCCAAATCTTCAAATGCCATTTTACGAATTTGCGTCAGATTTTTAGCTTTATTTCTTCCGGGTTCTATATAATCTGCAACAAAAATTATCTTTTCCAAAATGGACATTCCCGGACGTCCGGTGGTATGATTCATTATTGCATTAACAATATCAATATCATCCACATCATACTCCTCCATGGCCAATATACTCCCCACCTTTGCGTGTAAAAGGGAAGGATTCTTGCGTTCTGTCTCTGTAATATGGATTTTGCGCTTTTCGCATATACTAATCTTCTTTTCATGGCTGATACATTTTGCACAATCATGAAGAAGTCCTGCCGCAAAAGCACTGTCAATATCAACATCATAGCACATTGCCATGGATGCTGCTGTATATGCTACACCCAACGTATGCTCATATCTTTTAGTATCTAATTCTTTTTCCAATGCTTTTCGTATTTTTGCAATATCCATAACGCCTGATTAACCTGACCTGTCTGAAATTTACTGATACAAATTATGTTCGCAAATGTAATGCCACACTTGTTCCGGAACCATGTATCGAAAACTTTTCTGTGCTTTAATGTTTTCACGAATCTGAGTAGAGGAAATATCAATTTCAGGAAAATCACAAAGGCAAATCTTTGCCCCGAAACATTTCTTCAGATCCTCCTTTTTCTCTTCCAACGCCTCTTTGGAAGTTTGATTTCTGCCTACTGCTATAATCGTACAATTTGCAAAAATCACATCCGGCTTTACCCACTTTTCAATAGTAAAAAGGGAATCCGCACCAATAATAAAAAATAGTTCCACATGCGGATATTCTGATTTTATTTCTAACAATGTCTCATACGTATAGGTATTTCCTTCTCTTTTAATTTCTATATCGGAAGTAATCAGATTAGGATTATCTTCAATGCCTAACTCAACCATTTTTAATCGAGTCTCGCCCGGAAGCACATTCGTTCCGGCCTTCATATATGATATCCCATTAGGCAGAATCATTACCACATCCAATTCTACAGCTTCTTTCACACATTCTGCCATTAACAGATGCCCCATATGAATTGGATTAAAGGTTCCGCCCAAAATACCCACTTTCGTATAATTATTCAAGGAAATCATAAAACCTCCTCATCACATAATACATTATTTTGGCAACTCAATCTTCGGATTATCTTTGTTCGGTTTATATAATACAATTTTCTTTCCTATAACCTGAATTACCTGTGAATGTGTTCTTTCTGCAATCACCTGTGCTATTTCTTTCGGATCATCAAAACAATTCTTTAAAACAGAAATCTTAATTAATTCCCTATTATTAAAGCTTTCTGAAATTGCTTCCGTAAGTTCCGGAGTCAGACTGCTCTTACCAACCTGAAAAATAGGATTCAAGGTACTTGCAAGGCTCATTAAATATGCTCTCTGCTTGCTGGTCATAATATACCACCTCCGTCAAAATAAAAATTATTTATAATAATCAAAAGATAAACCGTACATACGAACAGTATCACCTTCCTGAATACCAAGTTCCTCTAATTCTTTTAAAATACCGGTATCCTTCAGGAAATTCTGGAAGAAGGTAAAACCTTTTTCACTTTCCAGATTCGTATAACCAAGCATTTTTTCAATTCTGGGACCTTCTACTACATATTCATTTTCTTCCTCATCATACTCCACAGTATAAGGTAAATGCATATATCTGGTAGTTGCTTCCTCCGGAAAATACTCCTGCTCAAAAACAGTAGGTTCCTCATTAATATTTTCTAACATGGTATTCACTTCATATAAAAGCTCTTTTAAGCCTTGTCCGCTCACAGCCGAAATAGGATACACCTTTATTCCTTTCGGCTCAAATTCAGCCTTTAACGCGCTTACAGGGTCATTCCCCGAACCATCATCATATATTGCATCAATCTTATTTGCTGCAATGACCTGTGGCCGTTTTGCAATATCTGCATTATATGCCTCTAATTCTTTGTTGATAGCATAAATATCCGCAATAGGATCTCTTCCTTCTGTTCCTGCCGCATCAACAATATGAATGATAACCTTGGTTCTTTCAATGTGACGTAGGAACTCATGTCCCAAACCAACACCTTCGGAGGCCCCCTCAATCAGACCGGGAATATCTGCAATCACAAAACCCTTTGTTCCCTCTAAATCCACAACACCAAGATTGGGATTTAAAGTAGTAAAATGATAATTTGCAATCTTAGGCTTTGCATTGGACACTCTTGAAAGCAAGGTGGATTTACCCACATTAGGAAATCCTACCAATCCCACGTCTGCAATCACCTTTAATTCCAGAATAAGCTCTAACTCCTGAGCCGGAACACCCGGCTGAGCATATTTAGGAGCCTGCATGGTAGAAGTTGCATAATGCTGGTTTCCGTTACCACCTTTACCACCTTTAAGAAGAACAACATGCTTATTATCTCCCGACATATCCGTAATTACTTTGCCGCTTTCCGCTTCTTTGATTACCGTACCAGCGGGTACCTTTATAGTAATATCACTACCGTTTTTGCCACGACAATTCTTTTTGCCGCCTTCTTCCCCATCCTCGGCCCTGTACTTGCGGATGTGCCTGAAATCAATTAATGTATTTAAGCCCTCATCCACTTCAAAGATTACATCGCCGCCATTACCGCCGTCACCACCATCCGGTCCGCCATTTGGCACATATTTCTCCCTACGAAACGAAACGTGTCCGTCTCCGCCTTTTCCGCTTCTGACAAAAATTCTGGCTCTATCTGCAAACATTTTTTTCTCCCTCTGCCATTCATATAAATACAATAAAATCTTAAAAAAGGCTTCAAACAAATAAACTGTTTGAAGCCTTGATAATTCGTATTAGTCCTCTACAGGATATACGGAAGCCTGCTTTTTATCTCTTCCTTTTCTTTCGAATCTAAGAACACCATCAACCAATGCAAACAAAGTGTCATCGCCACCTCTGCCTACATTAACACCGGGATGAATCTTAGTTCCGCGCTGTCTGTAAAGAATATTTCCAGTCTTTACGAATTGTCCGTCAGCTCTCTTCGCACCAAGTCTCTTTGACTCAGAATCTCTACCGTTCTTAGTAGAACCAACACCCTTTTTATGAGCGAAGAATTGTAGGTTCATATTTAACATGGTTTACACCTCCTCGAATTTTACTTGTAAATACTGTTCCCCATAGCTTTTACTGATATTTTCCAGACCAAAAACCATGGCATCCATTAAAAAAATGGATTTTTCCTGCAAATCACTTTTAAAATCACATTTGATAAATCCGGTCTCGTCGTTGGCAGATGTACTTAAGTACTCTCCTGCCAATGTTTCCAAGGAATTAATTGTATTAATTACCAATACAGAAATAGCGGAACACAGAATATCGGGTTGATTCTTTTTTGCATATCCGGCATGACCAAAACAGGTAAATCCGGTATACTTGCCATCTGCAGTTTTACAAATTGTAATAGTCGTCATATCTCTTGTCCTTACAAAGAACTATTAAGCATTAATCTTGTCAATCTTAACCTGAGTGTATGCTTGTCTATGACCGTTCTTTTTGTGGTAACCGGTTTTTCTCTTGTACTTGTATACAATAACCTTCTTACCCTTACCCTGCTCCATAACAGTTGCAGCTACAGTAGCCTTAGCTACATCAGCACCAACCTTGAGGGTATCATCACTTACTGCGATAACCTGGTCAAATGTTACAGTTTCACCAGCTTCTGCATTTAACTTCTCAACCTTGATAACGTCTCCTTCAGAAACCTTGTACTGCTTTCCACCTGTTGCAATAATTGCGTACATAAAAGGCACCTCCTATCATGACGAACAATGTCCGTCTTACTCGCTAACTTTGGTGATGTCAAGACATACTTATACCTAGTTATGCGGCATACTCGATTAGTATACATGAGGTGCTTTGAAATGTCAACTGTTATTTTGAAATTTATTAACTACAGTCCGCTTATTTGTGCTTGAGAGCATATACGGGGGCGTATGCGGATATAACATCAATTAAAATTCTATGAATAATCCTGAATACATTTACAAATACTACTCATGTTACATTAAACATGAAGGAAGTGGAGATTTGATATGAATTCAGAAAACAGAAATTTAGGTTCGGAGTTGGCCTATAATGCGTTGGATGAGGTTCCTCAGTCAAAGGCTGATGCCAAGGAAATTACAGGGCTTTTAAAACAAGGCGGTAAAATCAGTGGTTACCAGCTTTCCGATGGTTCTACTATATCCAAAGAAGAAGGCGTTGCAATGGCCAAAGCCGGTGAAATCCGCGGTGTCGGTGTTGCTCACAGAAAAGATACGGAATATCTGAAATCTTTGCCTGATGGAGCAGAAAACAACAATTTAAGCAGTCTTCCAACAGTACGTGGGTGAGGATTAATCCTCACCCACTACCACATTTACATTATGCATTTTTTGTTTCAAAGTCTTCAATATACTGAATAATCAGTTTCACGGTACCATCTACACCGAGGACACTGCTATTAATGCAGAGGTCATAGCTGTCTGCCCGTCCCCACTTCTTGGAAGAATAATAGTTATAATAGCTCTGACGCTGTTTATCCTTCTTTACACACATTTCCTTGGCTTTAGATTCGGTAAGATCATACTTTTCCATAATACGCTTTGTCTTGCACTTTTCATCTCCGTAAATAAAAATATGTAAGCAATTTTCATTATCTGCCAAAGCATAATCTGCACAACGGCCTACAATTACACACGGACCTTCATCCGCTATCTTTTTAATTGTATCAAACTGTGCCAAAAATACCTTGTGACTAATCGGCATATCTACAAAAGAGGAGGCATTATAGCCAAAGGAATAGGTATCCATCACTAAATTATACAAAAAGGAATTGGTGGGCCTTTCATCATGATTCTGAATCATTTCTTCACAAAAACCACTTTCTTTTGCAGCACGTGAAAGTAATTCCTTATCGTAGCATTTGATACCAAAATGTGCCGCCACCTTTTCGCCGATTTCACGTCCTCCGGAACCAAATTGTCTACCGATTGTAATAATAGTTTTCATATGCATCCACTCCTTTACATGTATAATTGTGTACATAATTATTATACAATATTTTGAATTTACAGACAATACTAAACTATTGATTTTTACGCAGTCTTTCTAATATCTCCTTGAAATACTCAGGTAAAGGTGCATCCGTTTCTACATATTCGCCACTTTCGGGATGAACAAAGCCCAATATTTTCGCATGTAGCGTTTGTCCGATAGTCTTAAACGGAGATTTACGGTTCCCTGCATAAACCACATCTCCCAAAAGAGGATGACCTATACTTGCCATATGTACTCTTATCTGATGCGTACGGCCTGTCTCCAGCTTACATTCCACATAAGTATAATCCTTGAAACGCTCCAATACTTTGTAATGCGTAATCGCTTCTTTACCGTTTCTCTCATCTACCGCCATTTTTTTGCGTTCCACGGAATGACGTCCGATGGGCTTATTAACAGTCCCTTCCTCTTCCTTCAAAACCCCGTGGCATATTGCATGATATTTCCTGTTAATGCTATGTTCCTTCAATTGTGCTGCAATAGAATTATGAGCTTTATCGTTCTTACAGACAATCAGGGACCCTGTAGTATCCATATCAATTCTATGCACAATACCGGGACGCATTACTCCATTGATTCCGGATAATTCATGCCCGCAATGATACATCAAAGCATTTACCAACGTTCCGCTATAGTGACCGGCCGCAGGATGTACTACCATTCCCTTAGGTTTATTTACAACAATTAAATCCTTGTCTTCATATAAAATATCCAAAGGAATATTTTCAGCCAATATGTCCGGTTCTTGAGACGGCGGCAATTCAAAAACCACTTCATCGTCTGTCTTTAACTGATAACTGCTTTTCGCAGGTTTGTCGTTCACAAAAACCTTGTTATCTTTTATCAGTTTAGACACAAAACTACGTGATAAGGAATCAATCAACATACTCAATCCCTTATCCAAGCGTTCTCCTTCATACTCCTCCGTTATCTGAAACCGATACTCCTGCATTAATCTTTTTTCTCCTTTGATTTTTTAAAGCTCATGAAATCAAAATCATCATCTTTAAATACAAAAAGAATCATAAAGCACATTGCAATCATTCCGCACACCACATAGCAGTCCGCTACATTGAAAATCGGAAAATCAATTAATACAAAGGAAATAAAGTCTATTACATATTCCAGTTTAACTCTGTCAATGATATTGCCGACACCTCCTGCTATTACAGCCGAGAGAATAACATGCAACACCGTAAATTTTTTCCCTTCCGGCATCTTAAGCATAAAAAAT